>JBEKFJ010000007.1:0-62581 GCA_050013355.1 Oryzomonas sp. | reverse complement strand
GGTGTGGCTATGGTCCCGGAATTGACGAACACGGCAACCTGGCCGGTCGAATCCGTGGAGCCGGTGCCCTTCGTGGCGGACGTATTGGGGGTGATGGTGATGCCGGACAGCGTGATCCCGCCGACCGAGGTATTGAGGCTGAAATCGACACTGACGTTGGGTTTGGGCTGGCCAGCGCTGTCAAGCACCTTGAAGATGACCTTGGAGAGTTCCGGCAAGCCGTTATTGACCCCCTGCAACCCTATCTGCGTGGGTGTGGCCGATATAAACTGAATGGCGCTGGTGGAGAGCGGATTGACGTTGATCGTCGCTGTTTGGGACGACCCGGCAATCGAAGCCGTTACGGTATCGGGTCCTGAATTTGTCAAGGCTGTGTAGGTTGTTGTCGCGACACCATTAACCGTTTTTATGGGAGAATTGATTGTAGCGGCATTTGCAGCAGCCTGCGTCGAAGTAAACGTCACAAAGACGTCCTGGGCAGTGTAAATGGCTCCATTAGCATCGAGTACAGAAACTTGAACCGACGTTGATGCACCGTATGATATTGCCGAACTCGGAACCGTAATTGCCGAGAGTGTCAATGTCGGCAATTGTACGGTAAACGTGCCCGACTTGCTGATTGCTTTATTGCTGATTGAAGCCGTTGCGGTCACAGACCCCTGGCCTGAGACGGACCCTGCAACGAGTTGGATAGTTGCCTGGCCGCTTGCATCGGTAGTGGCAATGCCATTCGAGGGATTCAAGGTGCCGAGAGTAGTTGAAAAATTTACCGATATCCCGGATGCCGGAGTGCCGTCTGAATTCTTAAATGTGGCCACTACATTGGTTGACTGACTGAACTGCAAAGCCGCATTGGCAATTGCCACGGAACCGGTCGATGATGAAGCGGCGGAGGCCGGGGCATTATAGTCAGGTGCTGGGCCGCCACTGCAGGCTTGCAGTAAGAATGAAGCACTAAGGATAGAGAGTATCAAAAGAATAATTTTCATTTTCAACCTCATAAACGGCGAGTGTTATAACACAAAATTGTACACATGCGAAAGTAACTAAACAAATATACTCAGAGAGAGCAACCGCTGAAATTGGTAAAAGCAGGGATAGTTGTTAGTGCAGATGAATTCATGCCTCCTATCGATGCAATGATTTCAACAAATGTAGGCCCTGCGTTGGGTTGTTGCGATACCAGATATCCTATATTAAAACTGGGACTATCACCAAGTGTTTCCGTATGGGTGTGCATTAGGACATTGTTTTCATACCAATTTACAGCTACCTGTACCCCGTTTGGTACTGCTCCTGTTACCAATGAGGGAGGGGTATAGGTTATTGTGGCGCTGACCGTTTGCTGCCCACATGTAGAGGTGCCTACTGTCGGCGTGCCAACAGTAAGAGTCCCGCTTGTATCAGTATTATTGTTGCCACAGGATGGCAACACCAAAATGACAAATAATAGTAATACTGCCCCAAAATAACGAAACATGTTCATTTGGCCTCCCAATGTCCATATCGACTATTTTTTTATAATCTTTAGTAACTTAATCTGTCAACATACTGATAGTGAATAAATTTATTAATTTACAACAGTTATTATCAACATTCTTCCAAGCTGCAATTATTATTAAATTGTGTTAAGAATCCGCGGCGTGATAAAGATCAACAACTCCGTTTTGGTCTTGGTCTTCGTATTATCTTTAAAGAACTTGCCGATAAAGGGGATATCCATCAGGAAGGGGACGCCGTCATCTTCGTCCGTATCATTATCAACATAGATTCCGCCGATAACCGTGGTCTCACCATCCCGCAGCAACATCTCGGTCACGGCTTCTTTCTTGTTGATGGCCGGCGCCGTGGCTCCAGTAGGAACTGCGCCGGGAGAATCGTTTTTGGCATCGATTTTCAAGCTTATCGTACCGTTGGCATTGACGTGAGGAGTTACTTCCAGTGCCAGAGCCGCTTCAATGAACTGCGTCACCGGTCCGGTATTGGCCGATGAATTTTGATACGGTATCTGTTGTCCCTGCGATATTTTAGCAGTTTTATTATTGAGGGTTGCGACCTTCGGAGTGGAGATGATTTTTATCAGTCCGGCATTCGCTGCAGCATTCAGGCGCATGTCAAGCTGGATATTGCTGGTAAGCGAGCCAAAGGAAATACCCGTTGCCATCCCGGAAGCGGTGCCTACACCGGAAGTGGTAGGGGTTGTTGAAACAGTACCGCCAAAATTGGTATCAGCCGAATTGATCCCCAATAAGGATGCCGATCCGTCGCGGTAATGGACGCCCCAGTTTATGCCGATGGACTGGGTGAAGGTCGAGGTCGCCTCGACAATCCGGGCCTCGATCATCACCTGTTTCTCAGGCACGTCGAGTTGCTGCAGCAGCTTGCGCATGTCATCCAGAGCCTGGGGGATGTCCTTGACGATCACCTTGTTGGTACGCGGATCCTGATCAATCACGCCGCGATCGGTTTTCAGCCCGTTGAATTGTCTGGAGATGGTCACAATATCGGCATAATTGATATTGAACGTTTCAGTTTTGAGCTCTATGGATCTGGTCAGGGCCTTTCTGATTTCCTGCTCTTCTTCGGCCTGTGATTTGAATTTGCCTTTGCCCTTGATGATGATGATGTTGCCTTGTTCCCGCTTGTCAAGCCCCTTGGTGTCGAGGATGATATCCAGCGCCTGATCCCACGGCACATTGACGAGTTTGATGCTGATGGTTCCGGTGACATCGTCTCCAAGCACGAAGTTTTTATTGCTTACCTCGGAAAGGAGTTGGAATATCTTGCGTACATCGGCGTCCGCAAATTCGAGGGTGACCTTGCGGCCTTTATACATCTTCGACGTGTCATACGGCTTGGCTGTCGATTCCGGTGCCGGCGCCAACTCGGAGGTGATATCCACCTCTTTTGCAACGACGGATTTGGGGACCTGCACGGGGCGAAGACGAGGTTCCGGATATTCTCTCGCCGGTTTTTCGGCAGTAAACCCTTCAGGGGCTTTAAAATCCACGAAGTACATGTCGCCCTCATGGCGGAATTCATACGGCGCGGTAGCGCGCATCGCAATGCGCACCTTGGTGTCGGTCCCTTTGCGGGTTTTCACCATAAAGGGCGTAACGCGTAGAACCGGAGTAACGAAGGCTTCGGCTTCCAGAGAACGCTGAAGCCGCTTCGGCAGATTGGCGTTCCTTATCGTCAGGGTCACAAAACCCGCTGTTTTGACCGGTTGTTCTACAACAGCATCCCCGCTCACCTTGACAGCAATGCGAGAGATAGTATCAATCACCTGAAAGTCAATCATTTCAACAGTGGCGGGACCTGTTGCCGCGCGCGTCTCCACTTTGGGCGCTGCCGGGGAGACGGACGCCAGCGATTGGGGCACAGGCTCGGCCGCCTTTTGCACAGGCTCAGCAGCCTTTTGCACGGGCTCGGCCGCCATTTGCACGGGCTCGGTAGCCTTTTGCACGGGCTCGGTAGCCTTTTGCACGGGCTCGGTAGCCTTTTGCACGGGCTCGGCCGCCTTTTGTTCCGGCGGCTTTATCTCTGTGTTGCCTGGTGATTGTTGAGGGGTCGCCTCGGCAACCGTTTTTTCTGCGCTGGTTTCGGCGGGCTTTGCAGCTGGCTCTCCACCAGGCGTGCCTTCAAGAACAATCCGTACCCCTTCCGGCGTTTTTGATGCCGTGGCCTCCGGGAAATGACCATTGATTCCATCAAGCACAATGCGCGTTTTATCGGGATAGAGGCCTATGCGGGCCGATGTAACGCCGGCCGTATTCAGAGGAATAAGACGGCTGGGAAGGACGCTCACGACACCAAGCAGGTCGATCACATAGCGCTCGGGCTTATTTAGCCTGAAGGTCTTGAAATCATTGACGCCACCCTCTATGGCGAGAATTATGGCGCCGTCTTTTGTGGTGACCGCGCTCAAGGTATGCTTGACGCTGACCTCCGACACCACACGAGGCTCCGGTTCTGCTTTAACAGGCGCCGTTGCTGCAACCGGATTGGGGGCAGGAACCGAAACAGGGCCATTTACCGGAACTTCAGCAGGCTTGGCGGCTGTTTCCGTTTCCGCGCTTGCCACCGGTGCAGCATGCTGCGCCGGGAAAACTATATGCAGCTCAGCGGGGTGGTCGGGGGAAGTGGAGATGATTGCATCGATATCATTTACCAGTTCCACATTGATACGGGTCAACGTGCCGGCATCGGTATCAAAACGTTTGACGCTGACGTTTTTGATATTGCCTTTATTGATTGCGATTGGCGTCGTAATGGCGCCCTGTGTCGTTTGTGACAGATCGATGACCAGGCGCAGGGGCGTGGTGGTTTTGTAGCTGGTGTAGACGGCAGGAGATGAAAGACTGACAACAAGCTCCGCAGCGTCGCCTTCACCGGATGCGCTTATCGATTCAATGGCGGCAAGCTTGTCTTTTTCAGGCGCCGGAGCAGATTCCGCACGGCCTGCCATACCAACCGTGAAAAATATCGCCGCTACAGTCAGGACAAAGGCTAGAACAATAGATTGTCTCGTAAACCACTTCATGCGGAACTCCTTATTGTTTCCTGGGAAGGGTGATTTTAATTGTTTCTTTGCGCACCCGTCCATTGTCATCCCTGAATTGTTCCACCACATCCACGCCGCTATTTGTAATCGAGGTTATCAGGCCTTCGTTTTTGCCGATCGTCATACCGACCGTGATGACATACCCCTTACCATTGGGGTCAACGACCAATGCCTTATTTTGCCTGTCATCCGTTACAATGCCGATCAATTTGAACTGGTTGACGTCAAAACTATGGATAGGGAGCGCATTCCTGGCCATCCTCGGCAAATTGTTCGCCGATGGCGCCTGGGGTGCCTTGACAATAACAAAGGGCCTGAAAGGGTCCTTTTTATTACTGAAGTCGAATTGATTAACCGGCGCCGGCGACAGTGTAAGCGCAGAGCTGACCGGCTTCTGCACCGGTTTTTGCTGTTGCGGTGCCGCAGCCTTCGCCGGGGCAGGATGAGCCGGGGCTGCGGGCTGCTCGTCCTTTTTGCAGCTCGCCAGTGACGCCACAACGATGCCGACAGCAACAAGCGACAGTAACCACCTATTTTGAAACAGGTTTCTTCTTTTCATCCTTAATCTCTTTCTTATCAAGGAAGCGGAATGTGGTGGCGAGACAGGTAACCTTTGTCATCATCCTGTTGTTGACATTCTTGATATCGGCAAAAGACACGTTGGCTATATTAACGATACGGGGGAGGTTCGCAACGGCGGCAAAAAAGTTGGCAACGCTGTAATAGGACCCGAATACCGTGATATCGACCGGCACCTCTGCGTAGAAGTCCTTGGCGGTTTCGGCCTTGGGCCTGAAAACAAGAAAATCAAGACCCGCATTCTTCCCCAACGCGGTGATATTTGTCAGCAATGTGGGAATCTCCTTGGAATTGGGAAGTTCGGTCAGTGCCTGGGCGAGTTCCATGTTAAGCTGATCGTATTCCCGTTGGAGGCGGGGAAGATTTTTGGCAATCCTGGTTTTTTCATCGATCTCGTTCTGAAGATTTGTCAACTCCGCATTCAACCCGTTGAGTTTGTTATACTCGGGCAGGTAGAAACTATAGAACAGCGCTGCAGCCTCTATGCCAAGCGCGATCGCGAGGATGAGGATCTTTTGTTTTGTCGGCAACTTCAGAATTTTTTCGACTTGCGGATCCATAGTCAGTCCGTCCTGGTTCGAGTAAATGCTATTTTTTGGGAGCAGCCTCGGGCTGCGGTACGACAGGAGCCTTTAACTTGCATGTCAGTTCGAACTTTTTCAGCTTGGTTCCGCCCGCATCCAACTGCTCGGACACAACCAGTTCAACACCCGTGTAGTTTGCTGACGCCTCAAGACTGCGCATAAAAGTTGCGATCAGCTCTTCCGTGTAAGCGACACCCGACAACTTGATATCACTGCCGTTTTCCGTATAAGCGGTGAGCCAGAGCTGTTCAGGGGTAATGTCGCTTAATGTGGACAACCGCTCGGCCGGGCCGGTCTTATTTTTGCGCAATTGCACCAGTACATCCAGCTTCTTCTTGACTTGGTCTTTCAAGGTCTTGAGTTCTTCCAGCTTGCCGATCTTTTTCTTCAACTCCATGATTCGTGCATTGGCCGATGCAATATCATTCTGTGCAGAGGAGACCTGAACCCGCTTTACCAGATAGAGGCACATCACAACAGCGGCCATCAAAAGCAGGCTGACGCAGAATATCGTGATCTGCTGAACGGCAGATTCCTTTTTCTTCGCAGCCCGAACCGGCAATAAGTTGATCCTGATCATTTGTCCCCGATCCTCCTTATGGCAAGCCCAACGCTTACAGCCATGAGCGGACCGATTTCCTGAAGGTATTCAGGGTCAAAATCCTTTTCATTATACCTGAGCTTGGCAAACGGGTTGATCGTCTCGACCGGCAGGCTGAGCTTCTCGCCTACCGTCTCATTCAAATTGTAAACCTTGGAGCCCCCTCCACTCACAAAGATCCTGGTAATGCGGTCTTCATTTGCCGTGGAGTTATAAAAATCGAGTGAACGGCGGATCTCCTGGGTTATGGTGTCATTTACCTTGCCCAGCACATCCAACAAGGTGCTGTTGTGTATTTCACGGGCCAAAATCTTTGCCGACTCCGCCTCAGCGCTGTCCAGGCCCATTTGTTTTTGAATCTCTTCCGTATAGAGATTCCCACCCATTTGGACATCCCGGGTCAAAAGCGTGATGCCGCCTTTGACGATGTTGATATTCATGATAGCGGAGCCGATGTTTATGAGCGCCACAACCTCATCCGGGCCGATGTCATGATTTATTTCAAAGGCATTCTGTACCGCAAACGAATCCACATCGACTACGGACAACTGCATGGCGGCTTCGTTAAAAACGGCCATATAATCATTGATGATGTCTTTTTTACTGGCGACCAGCAGCACATTCATCTTGGCAGGATCGATGCTGTCGGGCGAAAGTATCTGAAAATCCATATTGACATCGTTTATATCAAACGGAATGTATTGCTCTGCCTCCCAGATAATCTGGTCTTCCAATTCCTCAGCCGGCATTGCGGGAAGAGTAATCTTGCGAATGATGACAGAGTTCCCTGAGATAGAGCAGGCAACATCCTTGACCTTGATTCCCAGGCTTGTCACCAGGTTCTTTAATGCGATCACGATAGACGAGCTATCGATAAGCGTGTTATCCACGATGGCTTCCGGCGGAAGCGGCACAATACCCACATTGAGAAGCTGAAAAGCATCCTTTAGACACTTGATCTGCACCAGCTTCACGGAACTGGAGCCAATGTCTACCCCGATGACCTCTTTTTGTTTGTTAAAAAGAAACATGTCAGGTTCCCGTCGTCGTCAATCCTGAAAGACCTTGTTTTTGTCGTCAAGCGAGTAGCCCAACGCAAGGATGATTTTTCGTTTGGTTTCAAGCCGGCAACTCTCCCCACGCTCGATCCTGTCTATGGTGAGCGCTGACACGCCTGCTTTGCGGGCAAGTTCCGACTTGCTCATGAGCTTTGACTCGCGGATGCCTTTTACCTTGTTTAAACATTTCATAAGAAGTTCCATATCGCCTCAAATTTTCGTATGACCACTTATTTACAACAATTTCAGGAACTGTCAACTATTTTTTATATAATTAACACATAAATTGCAAATTAATAGCATAATATACCATAACACGAGAGCAGCCGCCTTGGTGCCAAGACCGGCAAATGTGGAATCCAAACGAAATCCCTATTGCAAACCTCGCCTGATTTTGCCTATAATCAGCACCATTTTTATTCGAATATCTGATGAAGGAGGAAAAATGAAAACCGTAGCTCGACTTTTTGCAGCACTCTCCCTGGCCGTCAGCCTCGCCGGCGGCGTCTGGGCAGCCGAATCACCCTCCACAGGGCTAGCCAATCTCGACTGCGTCAAATGCCACGCCAAACCCCCCGCAGACATTGCAGCGGCAGGCGGAGCACACAAAACAAGTGTAACCTGCGTGGATTGCCACATCGGGCATCCTCCAGCCGTAAAAAATCCGATCCCGAAATGCAGCATGTGCCACTCCGAAAAGCCGCACTACAAGCTTGCAGGATGCCTCTCCTGCCACAAAAACCCGCATAGACCCAAGGATATCTCCTTCGGCCGCAACGTAACCGAGCCCTGTCTCTCCTGCCACAGCGCCCAGATCAAGCAGCTCAGGGAGAACAAAAGCAAGCATACCGCGCTGAACTGTTCATTCTGCCATGATGTGCATGGCAAGATTCCCCAGTGTACGCAGTGTCACAAGCCCCACTCCAGCGACATGACCGCTGCCGACTGCAAAAACTGTCATAAGGCCCATATGCCCACGGTAGTTACCTATGGCTCAACCCTGCCCAGCAAGAACTGTGCTGCCTGCCACAAGAACGCCATGTCGCTCCTGTCGGCCAGCAAAACCAAACACGGCAAGCTTCTTTGCGTAACCTGCCACCAGAACAAACACAAGATGCTGCCCAAATGCCAGGATTGCCACGGCACCCCGCATCCGGCCGGTTTACTGGCCAAATTCCCAAAATGCCAGGAATGCCACAACATTGCACATGACCTGAATAACTGGACCAACGCAGCCGCCCCGGCAAAGGCGGTGAAGGCAAAGAAACCAGCCGTTAAAAAACGCGCTGAATGATTCCGGCAGCTTAGAGCACCACTAAAAGGGAGTGTCACATGACACTCCCTTATGTAATTCCGGCAACCCGACTCCGTTGTTTCTCCAACCGGCGCATCACGGAAATGGTGTGGAATCAGACAATCGAAAAATTTGTGTGAATGATTTTTTGCAACTCCTCAATCCTCATAATCGCATGTCGAATCCTTTCATGCTCTTCGGCAGGCAGCCCATAAGGATTGAGATAGTGGGAATCGCTCTGGATGCCTTTGAGCACATTGATCTGCATGAGGATGCGGTATTTGGTGAGAATGTAGTAAGCCTCACGTAAGTCCCGCGCCATCTCCGCTGCAAAGCTCCCTTCCTTCTCAAGAAGAACAATGCGTTCCACGGTATTTGTCGCCGGCACCCCCTGGTTGATGGCAAGGATGCGTATATTCATCACCAACGGCGCCCAGGCCAGCAGTTTCAGGTTGAACTCCCCCTTGTGCTCTCCGGTGCCTTCGGTCCAGAGACGTTTCATGAATCCCAATGCCAGCCTCATTTCCGTGGCCGCTCTGGCCATCCCCCACAACACCTGAAAGTGATCCCGTTCCATGCCCCTGATCAACCCGATGAGATTTTCGGCTATGGAGCGGTCTCCGGCCACGTATCGTGCATCGGAGAGGACGATCAAATCCATCATGTTTTTGCCGTAATCATCCACCTCATACCTGACAATGGCCATGAGGCGCCTGCGCCATTGCGACAGAGAACCGCGCCAGGTTGGATTGGTAGGCATGATGCCGCCGGTGCAGCGCTTGAAACCGGCCTCTTCCATTCGGTCCACCAGCAGCGTGGAGTATTCAAGGAAATAATTGTCGGCCCCCTCACCGCCCTCGTCGCCGTAAACGATCAGGTAATCCTGGTCGGTAATCAGGGTCTGCTCCTCGCGCCCGTCACTGCCCATGCTGATCAACGCAAACGGAATATCGGGCAATGGACATCCCCTGCTGTCAAGCTCATCCGCCACCACCGCCATGACACGCTTGGCCAGTTCATCCCGAAACCGGGTGCAGTTGTGAAGCAGGGACACTACGGAAAAGGTCAGGAGAAAACGCTCGATTTCGATCAGGTTCAGGGCTTCGTGGATCATCTTCAACTCATGGTGCCCGCTATCGGCTATGCCATTTATGAGCCGGTCGCATTCGATGCGCCACTCCGTCATGCGTTGCCGGTCTCTGTTCAGTACCTTCGAGATGTTCCGCAGGAAACGGCTGACGTCGTCAGCCGAACAATAGCGGCTCATACGATGCAGATCGGGCAACTGCCCCAGAATATCGGGATTGGGGCCGGCGGCGGGTTGCCGGCTGGAAGCACCCCCTTCCCCGGTTTCCGGCATATGCTTTGATTGTCGCATCATGGTGAGTCCCTAGTGTGTCCTGTTGCGGCAAATTAACCGGACAGGACACCAGCGGTTAAAAAAGGGGAAAGCCGAAGCTTTCCCCACTATACACTCATGCTGTCAATTGATAAACAATCAGTGATCGATGGCCTTGGCCATGCCGATACCGGTGTTCTGGCGAACGTAGATCTCGTCGAACATCTCCTCGGAACGCTTGCTGGGGAACGCCAGGGCGCCCAGAAGTGCAGCGATGAAGCCGAGTGGGATGGATACGATGCCAGGGTTCTTGAGACCGAAGAGCGGCTTGTCGAGTCCCATGATGGACGTGCCGTCCTTGTTCTTGTCATAGTCGACCCTGGCCTTGGCAAGGGCCTTGGCGTCCTTCTCCGCAAGCTGGGCACCCGATGGCAGGTCTGCCTGCTTCTTCTCCATGGCGGTGATGACCTTCTGCGCCCCGGCAGCCACCACCTTTGGATAGGTCATGTTGGGGGAGACCATCACCAGGCCGATGGAGGCGATGGTGCCGACCACCAGGCCGGCGATGACGCCGCCGGTGTTGAACTTCCTCCAGAACAGCGACAGGATGACGACCGGCAGGTTGCCGGAGGCTGCCACGGCAAAGGCCAGGGCCACCAGGTGGGCGACGTTGGCCTTTTCCGCCATGATGCCGATCAAGATGCCGGCTGCGCCGACGACCAGCGAGGTGATGCGGGCGGCCATGACCTGCTCGTGCTGGTCGGCATGGCCGTCCTTGATCACGTTGACGTAGATGTCATGGGCAATGGCTGCCGAGGCTGCCAGAACCAGGCCCGAGACGACCGCCAGGATGGTGGCGAAGGCGACCGAGCAGAGGAAGGCCAGGAACAGGTCGCCGACAATCGGGGCGATGTCTGTACCCATCTGCTGGGCCAGCAGCAGGGTGGCCATGTTGCCGCCCGGGTCAACCTGCGTGATCCCCTGGGGGGTCACGTGGATGGCTGCGCCGAAACCGAGCAAGGTGGTCAGGACGTAGAATGCGCCGATGATGAACATGGCGATGATGACCGATTTACGGGCGGCCTGGGCGGTGGGCACGGTAAAGAAGCGCATCAGGATGTGAGGCATGCCGGCGGTGCCGAGCACCAGGGCCATACCGAGGGAAATCTGGTCCAGAGGGTTCTTGAGGAACAGGCCCGGTTCAAGGAAGCGCTGGCCGGCATCCGTTCCAGTCAGGGTGACGCCATCCTTCAGCACCAGCTTGGAGACGTGGTCCTGGATGTCGGGGCTATTGACGATGTCGGAGAAGAAGCCGACCGGATTGAAGCCGGCCTTGGCCATGACCAGCACCGACAGCAGGGCCGCACCGGACATGAGCAGGCCGGCCTTGATGATCTGGACCCACGTGGTGGCGGTCATGCCGCCGAACACGACATAGCCGACCATCAGGATACCGACGCCGATGATGGCGGTCTTGTAGGGGACGCCGACCAGGAGCGCCATCAGTTTGCCGGCGCCGACCATTTGGGCGGTCAGGTAGAAGGTGGAGACGGCCACGGTCGAGATGGCGGCCAGGGCGCGGACCGGCTTGGGCTCGGTGCGGAAGGAGAGGATGTCTCCCAGGGTATACTTGCCGGCGTTGCGACAGGGCTCGGCCACGATCAGGAGCACGGTGATGTAGGCCACCAGCCAGCCGACCGAGTACATGAACCCGTCATAGCCGTAGAGCGAGATCAGGCCGGAGATCCCCAGGAAGGAGGCCGCCGACATGTAGTCGCCGGCAATGGCCCAGCCGTTCTGGGTGCCGGTGATGCCGCCGCCGGCGGCGTAGAAGTCGGCCGCGGTCTTGGTGTGCTTGGCAGCCCAGACAACAACGCACAGGGTGATGCCGATGATGACGGCAAACATGGTGAGGGTGATGGTCTTGTCTGCCTTGAGTTCCCTCTTCTTGACCGGAGCAGCGGCCGGGGCCGGGGCCGGGGCCTGATCCCGGGCTGCCGGTGCGGCGACCATGGGTGCGCCGCCGGCGGCCGGGGCTGTTGCCGCGGGAGCGGCGTTCGGGCCGGCCGGGGCCTTGGAGGGCTCTTCAGCAAAGGCGGCTGCTGCGACGGAAAGTGCCAGACCGGCGGCAATGATGATATTTTTGATAGTCATGTCGTATCCTCCTTTACTGGATTTCTTCGACCAGTTCCCTGGTCAGCCGGTCAAAGTCCTTGTTGGCAACGTGGGCGTAGTACAGGGCCAATCCCCAGGAAACAAAGAATTGGGAAAGCGCAAAGAGATAACCGAAGTTGATGACTCCAATGATTTTGATCCTGAACAGGCCCGGCGCATATGCCGCCCCGATGGGAAGCAGGAAATAGTACACGCAGGAGAATATCCACCACCCGAAGAGGAAAGCGGATTTTTTGTGATGCAGTTCGATAAACTTGGGGTTCTTTGCAATTGCCGACCAGTCATACTGTTTCTCTGCCATGGGTTGCTCCTTTCTCTTTATCAATGTAATCGGCTCAATCGTTCCTTCACCGCTACCAGTGCTCATACCCCCCCTTTCAATTTCATGGATCGCATCTATCAAGCCGGCATCTTGACATATCCGAATTTCATCGAAAGTATCTCTGCGCCTTCACGCATTGATGGTATAATTTCTTCTTCCAGACGTTCCTGAAGCATGCGGAACGAGGGGGCCAGCATGGTAAGCGCCCCAACGACCTTGCCGGCATAGTCGCGGATAGCTACCGCCACGGCGCATATGCCTTCTCCCACCCCTCCGATATCGATGGCCACACCGTTTTTGCGTATTTCTTGCAGCTCTTTCTCAAGCTGCTTCAGATCGGGCAACCCGTTTTTACCGGCGCGCTGCCTGCCCATATGCTTGATAATGTCAGGCGAGCTCATGGCCTTGATGGCCTTGCCGGCTGCGTTGGTAAAGAAGGGGAATCGCTGCCCCACCATATCGATGGCCTTTATCTGCTGGAATGAATCCACCATATCGAGGAAAAGAACTTCATCGTTGTTCATCACGGTGATGTAGACCGCTTCATCGTGCTTGCGGGCCAATTCCTCCATCACCGGGTGGGCCAACCTGAGGAGACTTGCGCTCTTCAAGATATGTTGCGCCATCTCGAAGGCATGCAATCCGAGCCGGTAGACGCCGGTACCTTCCCGCTCAATGAACCCGCTGTCTTCAAGCGTCGCGAGCAACCGAAACACCTTGTTTCTGCTCAAATCGAGCCTTTGAGCCAGCAGGGGGATGGTTACGTTCGCCCCTTCGGCGGCCAAAGCCTCCAAAAGATCAAACGCCTTGAGAACGGACTGAACCGAGTATGTCCCCCTTGCCCTGTCCATAGCATCCCCGCGTATTCCACAAGCACGATAACCAGCTGTTTTAAAAAAATGATTCACAAAGATTTTTTATCATTTAATACAATGTTCTAAAAATGTCAATGCCTTTTTCTCCAAAATCCCTGCAAATAAAATTTAGCATGTGATTACTGAATGTTAAAAACAAATGCTCTACAATATTCAACACGTTGACCTGATAAAAATCTTACCATAACCGCCGTTTTATTCAATATTATTTTTGTTATTTTTAAACGCCATTGCTCTAAGGCGTATTACACCTCAAAGTCCTCCCGCCTGCCGGGCGCCACCCACACGGCAACAAAGACCTTCCGAAAATCCCAGGCCGCGCCCAGGGCCGCCCGGAGCGGGCCAGCCTTGATTTTTATTGAAGTGCCATGACGACTTATGCTAGTTTTGTGAGCTGTTCCATTGTTACTAAATTTCGTGGGAGATTGTAATGTTTGGTTCCCTTATCAAAAAAATCGTCGGCAGCAATAACGAACGCGAACTGAAAAAACTCTGGCCGATCGTTGCCAAAATCAACGACATGGAATCCTCCATCGCCAAACTTACGGATGAGCAGTTACGCGGCAAGACCCTTGAATTCAAAGAGCGTCACGCCAAGGGAGAATCCCTCGACGCGTTGCTGCCAGAGGCGTTTGCCGTCTGCCGCGAGGCAGGCAAACGGGCGCTGGGGATGCGCCACTTCGACGTGCAGTTGATCGGCGGCATGGTGCTGCACTCCGGAAAAATCGCCGAGATGAAGACCGGCGAGGGAAAAACTCTGGTGGCCACCCTCCCCGCCTATCTGAATGCCATTTCCGGCAAGGGCGTACATGTCGTTACCGTCAACGACTACCTGGCACGGCGCGATTCCGATTGGATGGGCAGATTATACGGCTTTCTGGGGTTGAGCGTCGGCGTAATCGTGCACGGCATCGAGGATGTCGAGCGTCGCGACAACTATGCCGCCGACATCACCTACGGGACCAATAATGAGTTCGGCTTTGATTACCTGCGGGACAACATGAAATTTTCCCTGGATGACTACGTCCAGCGGGGCTTCAACTACGCCATCGTGGACGAGGTCGATTCGATCTTGATCGACGAAGCCCGGACCCCCTTGATCATCTCCGGCCCAACCGAGGAATCCACCGACAAGTACTACATCATCGACCGCATTATCCCGATGCTGCAACAGGGAGAGGCGAAGGAGGTCGAGGCCAATACCCTCTCGGGCAAGCGCAAACAGTACACCGGCGACTTCACCATCGACGAGAAGGCCAAGAGCGCCACCCTCACCGAACAGGGGGTCCTGAAGGTTGAGAAGCTGCTCAAGGTGGACAACCTGTACGACCCACGCAACATCGAGTCGCTTCATCACGTTCAGCAAGCCCTGCGGGCCCACGCAATGTACAAGCGGGACGTGGACTATGTGGTGAAAGACGGCGAGGTGATGATCGTGGACGAGTTCACCGGCCGCCTCATGCCGGGCCGCCGCTGGTCCGACGGCCTGCACCAGGCCATCGAGGCCAAGGAGGGGGTCACTATCGAAAACGAGAACCAGACCCTGGCCACCATCACCTTCCAGAACTATTTCCGCATGTACGCCAAGCTCTCCGGCATGACCGGCACCGCCGACACCGAGGCCGAGGAGTTCCACAAGATCTACAAGCTGGACGTGATGGTAATCCCCACCAATCGGCCGCTATTGCGCCCGGACTTCCCGGACGTGATCTACAAGACCGAGATGGAGAAGTTCACGGCGGTCATCGAGGATATCAAGGAGCATTACGCCATCGGCCAGCCATGCCTGGTGGGCACCATCTCCATCGAGAAGTCCGAGGTGCTCTCGGAACTGCTCAAGCGGCAGGGCATCCCCCACAACGTGCTGAACGCCAAGCAGCACGAGCGCGAAGCCGAGATCGTGGCTCAGGCCGGCCGCATGAAAGCCATCACCATCGCCACCAACATGGCCGGCCGCGGCACCGACATCCTCCTGGGAGGCAACGCGGAGGCACTCGCAAAACAGTGGCGCCGGGCCAATCCCGAGGCGACCGACGAGCAGTACGCGGCAGAGTTGGATCGATTCAAGGCCCAGTGCGCCGCCGAGCACGATGAGGTCGTCAAACTGGGCGGCTTGCATATTCTCGGCACCGAGCGGCATGAGTCACGTCGCATCGACAACCAGTTGCGCGGCCGTTCCGGACGCCAGGGCGATCCCGGCTCGTCCAAGTTCTACCTCTCGCTGCAGGACGACCTGCTCCGCATCTTCGGCTCGGAGCGGGTGGCAAAGATCATGGACCTGCTCAAGATCGAGGAGGGCGAGGCCATCACCCACACCATGATCACCAAGTCCATTGAGAACGCCCAGAAAAAGGTGGAGGCCCACAACTTCGACATCCGCAAACACCTGATCGAGTACGACGACGTCATGAACAAGCAGCGGGAGGTGATCTACACCCAGCGCCGCGAGATCCTGGCGGGACAGGATATCCGCGACAGCTTCCTGGATATGCTGGACGACACCATAGAGGATATCGCCGACACCTATTGCATCGAGAAGACACTGGCCCAGGAATGGGATTGGCAGGCCATCGGCGAACTGGTTTTCAAGTGCTTCAACCTCCATCTCGACCTGCCGCAGGAGATGCTGATCCGGCTGAACCCGACAAACTTCCGGGAAACGCTCAAGGAACAGACCCATGCCATCTTCCAGGCCAAGGTTGCCGAATTGGGGGATGAACTGGTCGATCACCTGATCAAGGTCATGATGCTCCAGGCCATCGACACCCACTGGAAAGACCACCTGCTCAACATCGACCACCTCAAGGAGGGCATAGGCCTGCGCGGCTACGGCCAGAAGGACCCGAAGCAGGAGTACAAGAAAGAGGCGTACAACCTGTTCATGGAGATGATCGTCCGCATCCGCGAAGAGGTGGTGGAGCGCATCTATTGGGTTCAGGTCAACCACGAGGATGAGGTTGAGGAGATTGCCGAGGAGCAGCGCAGCAGGAAGCTGGTTTTCAACATCTCCGGAGACGAAGAGCGCCACCAGGAACCGGCCAAGAGCGCCAAAGTGGCGGGCAGAAACGACCCCTGCCCCTGCGGCAGCGGCAAGAAGTACAAGAAGTGCTGCGGAAAATAGCAACAGTACCGCGGCAGGCATGGAGTTCGCAAAGGCCGTCAATCACGAAATCGGATCATTTCGATTGAGTGCCGCCGTGCGGCTGCGTTATACTTTGTCGTAAGACCGGTCCCGGTTCTTCTGCGTACACACTTTTCGAGGTTGTGCCATGGACATAAAAGGGTTTCAATTCGCGGCCGTGGAAGCGGCCATAAAAAAACAGGGCAGAAAAGACCTGGCCCTGATCTTTTCCGAGGCGCCGGCCACGGCTGCTGCGGTCTTCACCACCAATGCCGTCAAAGCGGCGCCGGTACTGCTCTCCGCGGAGCGTATCAAAAGCGGCCGGGCGCAGGCCCTGGTGGTCAACAGCGGCAACGCCAACGCCTGTACCGGTGAGCAGGGGATGCGGGCGGCGCGGGAGACTTCGCGCCACGTGGCCGAAGGGCTGGGCATCCCCGACGAGGCGGTGCAGGTATCCTCCACCGGCGTCATCGGCGTGCAACTCCCCGTGGACAGGGTGCGGGCGGCGATCCCGGCGCTGGTGGACGGGCTGGCCTCCGGCACGCTCGATGACGTGGCCGAGGCCATCATGACCACCGACACCTTTCCCAAGATGGAGGCAAGGAGCGGCCGGGCGGGCGGTGTCACATACACCGTGGCCGGCATTGCCAAGGGGGCCGGCATGATCATGCCCAACATGGCGACCATGCTCTCCTTCATCATCACCGACGCTGCCGTGGAAGCGCCTGTCCTGGACGGATGTTTCCGCCGTGCGGTGGAAACATCCTTCAATGCCATTACCGTGGACGGCGACATGTCCACGAACGATACCTGCCTGGTGCTGGCCAACGGCATGGCGGGAAATCCGGCCATTGCGGCGGGAACGCCGGAGGCAGTTGCGTTCGAGGCCCTGTTGCAGGAGGTGCTGCTCTCATTGGCCAAACAGATCGTCAAGGATGGCGAAGGCGCCACTAAATTCGTGGAGATCCGGGTCGCCGGGGCCAGGAGCAATGCCGACGCCAGGCGGGCGGCGTTGGCTATCGCCAATTCCAGCCTGGTAAAGACCGCTTTTTTCGGTCAGGACGCCAACTGGGGCCGCATCTTTGCCGCAGTGGGCTCGTCAGGGGCAGAGGTGGACCAGACGCTCCTCTCCCTCAGCTTTGACGCCGTCTGCATGGCAAAGAACGGTGTCTTTGCCGGTGGCGACGCCGAAGGGCGCGGCACCGAGGTACTCAGGAAAAAGGAATTCACCGTCAGCGTCGGCCTCGGCCTGGGCGACGGCAGCGCAACGGTCTACACCTCGGACCTGTCCCACGAGTATGTCAGCATCAATGCCGACTACCGTTCCTGACGGCACCCAAAACCTCGTTCATATTCTGAAAAATCAAAAAACCTCGGGGTGCGGACGGTCCGCTCGTTCTGTTGAATCGCTCCGAAGTCATTGAACTGCTTAAACCTTGACACGTTAGCAGCCGTATGGTAGCTTTCTTCGCACTTCCACTCATCTACGCATACAAGGGAGGGAACGATGAGCATCAAGATACTCCTTGCCGATGACAGCATTACCATTCAGAAAGTGATTGGCATCATTTTCGGGTCTGATGACTATGCTCTCACGGTTGTTGACAATGGCAAGGACGCACTCGACAAGGCGCTTGAGATCGTGCCCGACGTTTTGCTTATCGATGCGGTCATGCCCGGCATGAGCGGCTACGAGGTCTGCGAGGCCGTACGCACAACCCCTTCCCTTGCTGCCAAACCGGTCCTGCTCTTGACCGGCTCATTCGAACCGTTTGACGAATCTAAAGCCAAGAGTTGCGGAGCCGACGACTTCCTTGCCAAACCCTTTGAATCCCAGCAGATCGTTGCCAAGGTCAAGGCGCTCTTTGAACTTGGGATCTCCCGCGCCTCAGCCGCTACGCTGATCCAACCGGCCGGGGAAGCCCCCGTGTTTCATGCGCCTCCTGAGCCGGAGCCCCTGAATAACCCCGCCGCTCCCCCGACAACGGCTGCCGCCATCGACAGCGCCGGGCCGGACGACATCTGGGGGGCATTCACCCCCGCCTCGGGACCCGCAGAGGCCGCCGTTGCCGGGGGAGCGTTTTCCGAACAGGGTGACGCCTTTGCCGCTTTCGGTGAAGAGCCCGGGCAAGAGGCCGTTCAGCCCCCGGCTGCGCCGGAGTCCACCGGTTCCCAATGGATCCCCGTTGAGGAGCAAACCTTCGAGTTCGCCGAAGAGTCGGCCCCCGCTTTCTCCGAGCCCTCGCTTCCCGTGCGGGAGGCTGCCTTTGGCGATATCTCCCCCGCGGAATCCGCTCAACGGGCCGAGCCGGTTCAAGCGGCCCCCCATGACATGCCTGTCAGCGAACCGTTCATTGCCCCTATCCCTGTTGTCGAAGAACCTGCAGCAGCATTGAGCGAGGAACAGCTCAGGGCCGCCATTACGGGCGCATCGCGAGAGGTGATCGAACGAATCGTGTGGGAGATCGTGCCGGACCTGGCCGAGGCCATGATCAGGGACGCCATCCTCAAGATCCAGGAAGGCCGCTAACAGGCGCGTCATCAGTCAGAATATCGGTATTGATGGGGATGATCACTCGAAAGCCCTTTTGTGACTTCGGCCTGCGGCCTCACCCTTCGGGCGCCTTCGCGGTCCAATTTCACAAATGAAATTGTGCGGCGTAGCGCTGCTACGCCTCCGCAGGGCATTCTGTGGGTGCGACGATCTGACTATTTTTGAACAACCTGGGTTTTTCAACAGCCTGTTAGTGTCCGAACGCAACGGAGTAGGCAATGATCAGAAAAGCCATAGCAAGGATCGTCGAGGGGGAGAACCTATCCGAAGGCGAGATGATCGAGGTGATGAACCAGATCATGTCCGGTGAATGCACCCCGGCCCAGATAGGGTCGTTCATCACCGCCCTGCGGATGAAGGGCGAAACGGTGGAGGAGATCACCGGCGCAGCCCGCGTCATGCGTGAGCGGGCCACACCGATCCGGGTCGGCCGGAACGTGTTGGACATAGATCGCGACGACATCAACATCGACCGTGAAACCATCCTGGACGTGGTGGGCACCGGCGGCGACGGCACCAACACCTTCAACATATCCACCACCGTGTCGTTCGTGGTCTCGGCCTGCGGCGTCAAGGTGGCCAAGCACGGCAACCGCTCGGTTTCCTCGGCCTGCGGCAGCGCCGATGTGCTGGAAAAGCTGGGCATCAACCTGGACGTCACCCCTGAAACGGTCGAAAGATGCATCGCCGGGATCGGTATCGGCTTCCTCTTTGCCCCGGCCTTGCACGGCGCCATGAAATACTCCATCGGACCGCGTCGCGAGATCGGCATCCGCACCATCTTCAACATCCTGGGCCCCCTTACCAACCCGGCCGGAGCCGACTGCCAGGTTATGGGGGTCTACCGGGCCTCCCTGGTGGAGAAGCTGGCCGGGGTCCTGCACCGGCTGGGATGCAGGCATGGCTTTGTCGTGCATGGCAGTGACGGAATGGACGAGATGACCCTCACCGGCGAGACCCTGGTGGCCGAGGTCACTCCGGCAGGGGTCAGGCTGAGCAGTGTCGTGCCGGAGCAGGTGGGGTTGGCCCGCTGTCCGATGGAGTTCCTCAAGGGAGGAGATGCCACGGCTAACGCCGCAATCGTGCGCGCCATCCTGTCAGGAGAACAAGGCCCCCGTCGGGATATCGTCCTTTTAAACGCCGCCTATGCCCTCGTGGCGGCAGGCAAGGCCGCCTCACCGGCCGAAGGCATCACCCTGGCCTCCGAGGCCATCGATTCGGGCCGGGCCATGGAACTGCTGGCAAGGCTGGTGGAACTGACGAATCAGGGGGAATAAACCTAAAAAAACAGTTGCACCACAAAGACACAAAGAACACGAAGGAAAACCGGTCAGTTGCCTACCAAAGTCATTCAACAATTTGGTTCGAGTCTTTATTTTCATAAGCATTTGAATTTCTTTGTGCCCTTTGTGGTGATTAACTGCCGTTTTTGATAAATTATTTCCGGTCCCGAACACCAGGGGAAAAGCAAAGGAAAGATAGAGTTGCGCATGCGTAACGACACAGCCGATATCCTGAAAAGGATCAACGAGCACAAACGGAAGGAGGTGGCGGTTGCCCGGACAGGCACGTCCCTTGGCGAGTTGAAGACCCGCATCGCCGGCTTGGAGGATGTCCCGCGCGGCTTTGAGCGGGCCTTGCGGAATGCCGTGGCCTCGGGCCGGACCGCCATCATCGCCGAGGTAAAGAAGGGCTCCCCCAGCAAGGGGGTCATCCGGGAGACGTTCGACCCGCTGGATATCGCCGGGATATACCGGGAAAACGGCGCCACCTGCCTGTCGGTGCTGACCGACGAGCATTTTTTCATGGGGCACCTCGGTTTTCTGGCCCTGATCCGCGAGACGGTCGGCCTGCCGCTGTTGCGCAAGGATTTTATCGTCGATCCGTACCAAATCTACGAAGCCCGCGCCGCCGGGGCCGACGCCATCCTCCTGATCGCCGCTTCCCTCGGCCTGGGGCAGTTGCAGGAGTTTTACGCCCTGGCCCTGGAACTCCATCTGGACGTACTGCTGGAGGTCCATGACGAGGCGGAGATGGAAACGGCGCTCCGGACCAATTGCCCCATGATCGGCGTCAATAATCGCAACCTGCACACCTTTGTGACCGATCTCGACACAACAGTCCGGCTGGCCCGCATGCTCCCCTCAGACCGGCTGCTGGTGGCCGAAAGCGGCATCAACACCCGCTCGGACATCCAATGCCTGGCAGCCGCAGGCGCCTGCGCCTTCCTGGTCGGCGAGTCGCTGATGCGGGAAACGGATATGGGCGCCAAGCTCAGGGAGTTGATAGGGGATTAAGAACTTGTCTGCCCCACCAGCCTTCGGGCCACCTCGTCCGCCTGCTCGAACAACTGGATCCGCTTGGCCACGGTGCTGCGCTCCGAAAGGCCGCACCCCCTTACCAGCAGCCCTTCCTCAAAGCCAAACCATCTGAAGAAACCATTGTAGCGCGGAAACACATCGGCGAACCGGGTTTCGTCGGGTTGCCCCTGGGTAAGGACGAATGCCAGTCGTTTGCCGGGGGTAAGGCGCGACGGCTGCGGATTGGCGTAATAATCGGGCACCAGGTAGGAAAAGGTGCGGTCGATGAAGTTCTTCAACTGGCCGGTAACATCCCCGTAATAGACCGGCGTTGCCATGACCAGCGCATCCGCCTCACGCACGCTCTGCAGCACCGCAGCCAGGTCATCGCTCAGCACGCACCGCTCCAGGGTCGTCTTGCAGACATAACATCCCTGGCAACCGCGGTACTGGAGGCCGTTCAGGTACACCGTCTCCGTCTCCGCCCCCAACTCCTGCGCCCGCTGCACGATATGGGCGGCGATGGTGGCGCTGTTCCCGTTGCGACGTGGGCTTCCCAGCAGACAGACAAGCTTCATAATAGTTTTCCTCCGTGAGCCGATTGATTTGAAATTGACATTTTTTCCGCATTTCTCCACTATGCCCCTTTAGTGTCCCGTGCGGGAGGAGAGCAAAATGGCACGTTCACACGGAATCGGCCTGGCCATCGTGGCCTTTGCGGTCTACATCATCGGCGGTATCGGCACCTTCGCCGGCGTCGCGCTGATCATCCTCATGAAAGGGCGCGACCTGTGGGGATGGGGCGAGGGGCGCGCCATCGGTTATCTTTTTGTGTGCGCCGGACTCTGCCTCTCCATACTGGGGGTCCTGCTGATGCGGCTCTTCAGAAACCGGGGCCTATCGTAACGTGTTAAACCGATTTCAAATCAAGGATGAAATCAAGGCGGCGAGGATTGAGGCGACGAAGGCCTACAGAGTTGTACGTTGAGGAGCCGAATACGAGCCAACGCGAGAATAGCGCCTTGATTTGGAATCGGTATTACCGTATCACGATGCCCCCCTTTGCCGAACCAGTTCCAGCGACCGCAGGAGTTCCAAGGCGCGGTTCAACTGGTAATCCTTGGCCACATCGGTCGCGCTGCTTCCCCCATGGGGAAACGGCGTCCCCCCCTTGGTATCCTTTTCCCCACCTTTCGACTCAAGCCTGTTTTCCAGGTCTTTTTCCTTGAGCTCCGCCTCCTTGGCAGCGTCCTTAGCCGCCACCGGCCAGACAGTACCCACCTCGATATCCGGCGTGATCCCCTTTGCCTGGATGGAACGGCCGCTGGGGGTGTAGTAGCGCGCGGTGGTCAGCTTGAGTGCCCCGTTGTCGCGCAGCGGAAAGATACTCTGTACCGACCCCTTGCCGAAGCTCTGTTTTCCCATGATGATGGCCCGCTTGTGATCCTGGAGCGCGCCCGCCACGATCTCTGAAGCGCTGGCGCTGCCGCCGTTGATCAGCACGACCAGCGGATAATGCGCCTCCTTCGGCCCCAACGTGGCGTTAAAATTCTGTGTGGCGTCCGGCGTACGCCCCCTGATCGACACGATCAGGGTCTTGGCGGCGTTGTCCCCGATAAAATTGTTGACCACCTGCACCGAGGACTCCAGCAAGCCGCCCGGGTTGTAGCGCAGGTCGAGCACCAGCCCCTTGAGCTTGCCGCCGGAAGCTGCGCGCAGTTCCTGCAGCGCCTGGTGGAACTCATCGCCGGTACGCTCCTGGAACTGGGTGATCCTCACCAGGCCATATCCCGGCTCCAGCAGCCGTGATTTCAGGCTCTTGACCCTGATTATGGCGCGGATCAGCCTGAATATCCGGGGCTGGGGAGAGTCACCCCTCATGATCGCCAATGTGACCGGCGTCCCCTGTTCGCCCCGCATCCGCTTGACGGCCGCCGTGATATTCATCCCCTGGGTGGGCACCCCGTCGATCTTGTAGATGTAGTCGTTGGCCTGGATGCCGGCCCGGAAGGCAGGCGTGTCCTCGATCGGGGCGATAACGATCAGCCTGTCCTCCTTCATGCCCAGTTCGATGCCGATACCGCCGAAACTGCCCGACATCTGGACCTCCATCTCGTGGTACGGCTCAGGGGGCAGATAGGCGCTGTGCGGGTCGAGAACGGCCAGCATGCCATCCACCATGCTCTGGACGAGTTTCTTTGAATCCGGCTTTTCCACGTAGTTCGCGACCACGGCGGCGTAAGCCTCGTTCAGGAGCGACAGGTAGGCGGAGTCGGGATGGCGGTCGCGTGAATACCAGCGGTTAACGAAGATCAGGGCCAGGCAAACGACGATGCCGGCCAACAGGAGGGGCAGCAGCAGCTTAGTAGTTTTTTTCATGCCTATAGATCCCGGAAACTTGGATTTGGGCTATTACTACATCATTTAGTGCTGTTTTCCCACGATTAATTTACATTCCGGCCTCACTTGGTGTATCTTATTGTCGGAGCGTTCCCGCTTTTCTGACCGGATATGAAAACAACGCGACGAAACGGTTGCCGGACACACATCGGCATAACGCCGAAGGAGCCACCATGCAGATCGCTGCGCTGCTCTACCGCCTGTCCATCACCTTCTGGACCGGAGGCATCACCCTGTTCACCTTCATCCTGACACCGGTACTCTTCAAGTCACTGTCCCGCGACCAGGCCGGCCAGATCGTCGGCATACTCTTTCCGGGATATTTCCGCTGGGGGCTGGCCTGCGGCGTCATCGCCCTGGCCAGCAGGCTCGTCATGCGCACCGGCGCTTCCGTGGCGGTCATCCTGCTGGTTGTCATGCTGGCCCTAACCTCGTTTCAGGCATTCTACATCGAGCCGCGGGCCGCTGACCTCAAACGGCAGATACCGTCGTTCGACACCACCCCCAGGGAGCACCCGCTGCGGCGGAAATTCTCAAAGCTGCACGGCATCTCGGCCAGTTGCAACCTTGCGGTTGTAGCCGGCGGGATCGCCCTGGTCGTGATGCTGTAATTTCAGAGGGATTTGTGCAAAGGAGTGATGAGGGATGGACATTGTCATCAAGGCGTCTGACCTGAAGTACAAGTATCCGAAAGACATTCAAAACCGCGAGGAGCCGAAATTCAGCGGCATACCGGACACGATCCCTTTCAACCGCGACGACCTCTACGACATCCTCCCCATGCTGGAGGCGGTCATGACCGCCCTGGAAAGCAGCGACGGCCGGGTACTGCACCTGCTGGAGGATATCCTCAACGAGATGCCCCGCTTCTTCGTCACCCGGGAAGAGGTGTACGCCTGTCTTCTCGAAACGGCCCGCGATCACCTGTCGCAGTAGCTCCTGTCACGAGCAGCCGCAACTGGACGAGGTGCACGACGATGCGCACCCTTTCTGCTTGACCGGCGGCACCCCGCCCCGTTCCTTGAGGCGTTCCAGGGAGGCCCTGGCGATCAGCCAGGAACCGTCTTCCTGCTCGACCCCTTCCACGGTCCCTTCCCGCAGCAGCATCAGCAGTCTGAGGCCGGTGGTCCCAAGCTCTTCCACGGCCTCATCGAGTTCCATCATCGCAGCCTGCTCTTCTGTCCTGTCCATACGGCCTCCCCACGGCTTCAACTATAGTCCACCAATTAAACCGATACACAGGGCGTGCCAAGCGGGCATCGGCACCATAACTAACCGATATATTGATGCTTTATTATATTGTTCCTTGTAGACGGTGCAGAACTGCCCCGGAATTGCCGTTTGTTCAGGCAGCATGCCCTACTGACAGGCAGTTTCCTGTATTTACACCTCTATCCTGAATTCTGCGCCGTCACCATGGTTGCGCACGGAAAGCCTCCCACCCATGTTCTTTTCTATGATGGTTTTCGACATGAACAGGCCGACCCCTGTCCCTGCCTGCGGCCCCTTGGTGGTAAAATAAGGGTCAAAAATCTTCCCTATAATCTCTTCGGGGATACCACCGGCATTGTCGGAGATGGTTACGACCGCCCTGCCGTTTTCGGTGAAAACGGTGATCGACACCATGGGGTCTTTGATGTTTCTTTCCTTGAAGACGTCCCTGGCATTGTTCAGGATGTTGAGGACGACCTGGGCATATTCATTCCGGTAGCCGATGGTGACAGGTTCGCTCTTTGCAATGTATTTGATCCTGATGTGCTCACTCTTGAAACTGTCCTCTACAAGCGACAAGGTAGTGGTAACTGCCTCGCTCAACTCGAATTCGACCTTTTCCTTGTCCGGCCTGAAATAGTTCCTGAAATCGTCGATGGTTTTTGACATGTGCTGGATGAGTTCCATGGATCTGCCGACGCTTTTTTCCAGGAACTCCCTGGTAAACTCATCCATATCATAAAACAGCAGCAGTTGCTGAACCGTGAGCCCGAGCGTGTTCAGCGGCTGGCGCCACTGGTGGGCGATATTGCCAATCATCTCCCCCATGGCCGCCTGGCGGCTCTGCTGGATGAGCATCTGCTCCTTTTCGCGCAGGGCTTCCGTGGCCAGCAGGCGTTCGATGGTCTCCTCGCGCAAGGCCCTCTCCGCTTCCCTGCGGCGGGTTTCCCGGACGATGTTGTCGAGGGCAAAGGAGACGTCCGCTCCCATCTGCTGGAGTAATTCGGTTTGCTGCTGGTCAAAGAAGTCCTTTTTGTCCGCATAAAGGGTCAGGGCGCCGATTACCTGCCCTTCCAGTTTCAAGGCGATACTGGCCGAAGCGCGAATGCCGTGGGCCAGACCCTTTTCGTGCCAGGGACGGGTGATGGGGGAACCCAAAAAATCATTGCAGATGTAATAGGTGCCTTCACGAACCGAAATGCCGGTCGGGCCGATACCTGCCGGTTCTTCATTGGCCGTGATCTTGATGTCGTCCAGGTAGCCGGTCGCACCATTGGCGGCCACTATCCTTAACTCGCCGCTCTCTTCGTCGACCTGACCCACCCACGCCAGTTTGAATTTTCCATCCTCCACGGCGATCCGGCAGAATTCGTTAAAAATGGACTCCCTGTCCATGGTACGGACAATTGCCTGGCTGATTTCGGATACCACCTTATAAAGGCGGTTCAGGCGCAGTACGCTTTCCTCCGCTTTTTTACGTTCGATAATCTCAGTCATCAGCTTCTTAACAGTGGCTAACAGTTCATGCGTTCTTTCTGAAACCCGTTCCTCAAGTTCTTCGTTCAACTTTTGCAACTTTTCTTCGGCCAGTTTGCGCTCGGAGATGTCCCAACAGACTCCTATCATATGATCTGCTTGACCGGCGCTGTTGCGATGAATTCTGCCTCGGGCGGCAATGTGGTGAATCGTGCCATCCGGCCAGACGGCCCGGTATTCGGTATCATATGCCCCGTCGGTATTGACTGCCTTGGCGAGGGCAATCTGCACGGCGTCCCTGTCGTCCGGATGAATAACCCGGTAAAACTCCTTGGGAGATCCGGTAAAGGTCAGCGGGTCCGTCATCAACAACCTGTGAACACTGTCGTCCCAGATACGCTTGTCGTTGACGATATCCCATTCAAAGAGGCCCATCTTGGATGAACTCAAGGCGAGCATGAGTCGTTCCTGGTTTTCGGCCAAAGCTTCTTTTGTCAGTCTGGAATCGTCCCACAGCCTTGCCAGCTCCTGGTTCTGCGCCTGAAGTTCCTCGGCTTGTGCATGAAGCTCCTCTTTTTGTGCCTGGAGTTCCTCATTGGTTTCCTGGAGTTGCTGGCAGGCAACATGGAGACTAGCCTCACTCTGCTCCAGCGCATCCTCAGCCTGCCTGCGCTCGGTAATATCCGCTAGTGTCACTACGCAACCAATGATGTGGTTCAGAGCGCCTTTAAGCGGCGTTGCATTGAGAAGGAGATGAAATATCTGATCGTCATTACGTTTGAATTCGACCTCGGCGCTTTCGAAACTGCCGCCATGCAGTGGGGTAAAAACAGAAAACAAGCATTCCGTTTCCGTTATATGCAACTGGAACAGGTCGTTGAACGGTTTCAGCAGCGGGTTTTCACCGCAAAGAGCGTGGGCGAGCCGGCTGGCCCGGATGATCCGCCCCTCTTCGTCGCAGACAATGATCGCCTCACCGGCCTGCTCGATGATGGAGCGGGCAAGCCTCTCCGCGGCCTTGACCTCTTCGTTGCGCTTCTGTTGCGTGAGGTTCCTCATTTCCTGACATCGATCCCGTAGCTCTTGATCTTGCGGTGCAGGTTGCTCCGTTCCAGCTCAATGACCTCGGCCGTGCGGGAGATGTTCCAGTCGTTTTCTTCCAGCTTCTGGATGATGAACTCCCGCTCGAACCCCTCCCTAGCCTCCCGCAAGGTCCCCACGACAGGGATGCCGTCCGGCCGTTGCTCGAAAAAGTCCGCCATGACAGGGGCTCCGCGCAGTTCGGGGACATCGGCCGCGGTGATGGTCCGGCCCGGCGTCATGATCAGGATGCGCTCCACGATATTCTTCAGCTCCCTCACATTGCCCGGCCAGTCATACCCGGCCAGAAGATTGAGCGCCTCGGGGTGGAAGGTCTTGGGCTCGCGCCCTTCCCGCCGGTAAAACTGGGCGACGAAGTGCTGCACCATCAAGGGGATATCCTCACACCGCTCCCGCAGAGCGGGCACCCGGAACGGCACCACGTTCAGGCGGTAGTACAGATCCTCCCGGAACCTTCCCTGGCTTATCTCCTCGTCCAGCTTCTTGTTGGTGGCGGCAATGATCCTCACATCCACCGTTACCAGTTTGGTGCCGCCGACCCGTTCGAAACACCGCTCCTGGATGATCCGCAGGACCTTGGCCTGGGTCCTGAGCGACATGTCGCCGATCTCGTCAAGAAACAGCGTGCCGCCGTCAGCCAGGTCGAATTTGCCTTTCTTCTGGGCGACGGCGCCGGTAAAGGCACCCTTTTCATGGCCGAACAGCTCGCTCTCGATCAACTCCTCCGGTATGGCGGCACAATTGATGGCGACAAAGGGCCTGTCGCGGCGCATGCTGTAATAATGGATCGAGCGCGCCGCCAGCTCCTTGCCGGTGCCGTTCTCCCCGGTCACCAGCACCGAGGCGGTCGTGGGCGCGACACGCATGATCTGTTCGCGCAGGGCCGCCAACACTGGGGCTGAGCCGATCATCTCGTACTCATTGGCCACCACCCGCTTAAGCTCCTCGTTCTCCACTCGCAGTTCCTTCATGCGCAGGGCATTGACCACGCTGATGAGCACCTTGTCCAGGGAGAGCGGCTTCTCGATGAAATCGTACGCGCCAAGCTTGGTGGCCCGGACCGCCGTTTCGATGGTGCCGTGGCCCGAGATCATGATGACCGTGACCTGGGGGAAGAGGGTCTTGAGCTTCTCAAGGGTCTCCAGCCCATCCATGCCCGGCATCCAGATATCCAGGAGCACCAGGTCGGGCAGTTCCTGGCGGGCGCACTCCAGCGCCTCGATACCGTTGTCCGCCGTTAGCACCTGGTATCCTTCGTCCTCCAGGATGCCGGTCAGGGAGATCCTGATATCCTTTTCATCATCCACAACGAGAATTGTCTTCGACATGCGCTACTCCTCATAAATTTCTTTGCCCGCGAGTTGCCGGACTTCTATGCCGCGGGCAGCTCCACGACAAAGCAGGCGCCCCGTGGCTTGTTGTCCTTGACCCGCACGAAACCGCTGTGGTCGGTGACAACACTGCTGACAATGGCCAACCCAAGGCCGGTTCCCGCCTTTTTTGTAGAAAAATACGGTTCGAACAGGCGGGGCTTGTCCTCGGGCGTGATGCCGGGGCCATTGTCGGCAACGGCGAAGGACGCCATCTTCAGCTCGGCATCATACCTGCTGCTGATCGTGACCTCACCCTGTTCCTCCATGGCCGCCACGGCATTCTCCAGGAGGTTGATGACCACCCGCTTGATCTGGTCACGGTCGATCTTGATCTGGGGAAGGTGTTCGTCGGGCTGGAACAGGAATGCCACCCCGCGATGAGCTTCCTGGTAGAGCGTCAGGGTCTCGCGGATCAGGGCATTGAGGTCGTTGGGCTCCGGCTGGATCGCCGGCATGCGGGCGAAATTGGAAAACTCGTTCACCAGGTTTTTCAACTCATCCACTGATTTGATGATCATCTCGGTGCATTCGTCAAAGACCGCCTCATCCCCACTGAAGCGGGACAGGTAGCGTTTCCGCAAACGCTGGGCCGAAAGCTGGATCGGCGTGAGCGGATTCTTGATCTCGTGGGCGATGCGCCGGGCAACCTCGCGCCAGGCCGCCATGCGCTGGGCCTTCATCATCTGGGTCATGTCGTCCAGCACCAGCACCGTCCCCAGGATATCCCCCTGCTCATCGCGCAGCATGGTAAGGTGAAGATGCAGCGCCAGGCGAGCGCCCTGGATGTCCAAAAAGATCTGCCGGCTGATGGTATCCTGCTGGGAAAGCGCCAGATCGCGCACCACCTCCTTGACGATCTCCAGATGTTTCTCGCGCAGCACGTCGCGGAAATTCAGCCCCAGCACCTTGCCGGGGTTGATCTTCAGAAGGCGTTCGGCAGACTTGTTGACCGTGGTCACCACGCCGTCCCTATCGACCGATATGACGCCGGCAGCCACGTTGCGCAGCACGATCTCCATGTACTGTCGCCGCTGTTCGATCTCCTGGTTGATGCGGGACAATTCCTCGTTCGAGGCGTTGATCGCCTGCTGCTTGTTGTGCAGATCCTCGGTCATACGGTTGAACGACTGGATGAGCATGCCGATCTCATCGGCCGAGTAGGACTCGATCCGGATATCGAGATTGCCGTCAGCCACGGCGCGCGTGGCATCCACCAGGTCCTGCACCGGCTTGGTCATGCTGTTGGCCAGATAGACGCCCATCCAGTAGGCAAAAAACACGATGACCGCGGTAATCAGGAACAGGGTGGCGATATAGCCGGTCCGGATCGGATTTCTCATGATCTTGAGCTGGCGGAACTCGTGATAGGAATCGCTGATCTCCTTCATCTTGTTGACCAGCGAATACGGGACGTAATAATTGACAACCACCACGCCGACCACGTCAACCTGGTTCCAGGTGGAGTAGACCGGTACGATGCCCCGGATCAGGTCGGCCTTGCCGGCCTGGTTGATGCGGGTCAACTCCTCCCCGACAAGGCCGCGCTTTATATCATCGGAAGCGGGATTGGTAAACTCGCTTTGGGGGACATCCGGATTGGAGGATCGGACCAGTTCTTCATGCTGGGCCGAATAGACCTCCACCACCCCCAGGTTGTATTCCTTCTGTTTTTGGCGGATAAGTTCCTTGAGCTTCGGCAGATTGGCCTCGTTCAAGAGCTTCTGGGACTTGATGAAACTGCTGATCTGGCGTCCGTAATACAGTGAGTTGGAGGCTGAATTCTTGTAGTAGGTCTGGGCGACTTCCAGTGATTCGCTGAGCGATGTTTCCACCTGGGTATTGAACCAGTTGTGAATGGTATTATTGATGAACCCGGCGGCTGCAAAGAAGAGGAGCATGGTGGGAACCAGGGACAATCCGACGAACGAGAGCACCAGCTTGGTGCGCAACCGCGTGGCAAACGGATTGGTGCGGCTCTCAACAAAGAGTTTCACCACATTGCGGCAGACGAGATACACCAGCAGTATCACCAGCATGACGACGATGTTTATGACGCCGAAGATGGCAATGTTGCTTCCCATCGGTGCATCGGCGCTCAATTGGGTCAGGTGCATCTCCGCCCTGGTCAGCAACATGATCAGGATGACCGCCAAGACGATGATGACCGCCTCGCGTATCCGTTTTTTCCGTTCGTAGGTTGTCAGTTTCCGTTCCATTTATGAGCGTTTCCACCTGTATGGGCGCACCGCCGCCTACAATCTTCCCGAACGGATGATGCCGTAGACCCACCAGAGCCCGATCAATCCGGCAGCGGTATACCCCAGAAATGCCAGTACGGGCAAACCGAACAGTTGCGGGCCCCTCTCGATCTGCATGATGATCGACGACCCGATGATCAGGGCCGCCAGGATAAGACTGGAGGAGAGGCGATTGATGGAACGGTCGAAATCGGCGGTGAACTTGTCCAGCCCCCGGTGTTCCAGGTCGATCTTGAACTTGTTGCGATTGACGCGGTTGATGATCTCCTTGAGGTCCCGCGGGAGATTGCGGGCCAGTTTGAGATATGACTCCACCACCCCGCTGATATCGCGCGTGATGCGCCGGGGAGACATGCGCTGGCGGATGGCCTTCTCCATGAAGGGGCGCAGGTGTTCCACCATGTTGAAGGCGGGATCGAGGGAGCGGCCCATTCCCTCGATGATGACCAATGACTTTGCCAGGAGCATCAGGTCTGGCTGGATGCGGATGCTGTACAGGGTGATGATCTCGATAAACTCCAGCAGCATCCGCCCCACCTCGATCTCTTTGAGGGGGATTTCGTAGTAGCTGTCGATGAAGTTTGACAGGTCCCGTTTCAGGGCACGCACGTCCAGGTTGTCGGAGATATCGCCGGCAAAGAGCAAAAGCGAGATGACCTGATCCATATCCCGGTTGACGATCGCCAGCAGGATATCGCTCAGAAAGGTCCTGAGTTCTTCGTCCAGCCTGCCCACAATGCCGTAGTCCAATAGGCAGATAATGTTGTCCGGCAGGATCATCACGTTGCCGGGATGGGTGTCTCCATGAAAGAAGCCGTGTTTGAGCACCATCTCCAGAAAGGCGTCGGCCCCCCGCTGCGCGATTACCTTCCGGTCGAGTCCGCCCCGCTCAAGCCTGCCGAGATCCGAGACCTTGATCCCATCAACGTACTCAAGGGTCAACACGCCCCGGGCGCTTTGCGGCCAATAAACACACGGAAAATACATCCACTTGGTCTGGGCGAAATTATCGCGAAATTTCTCAATGGTATGCCCTTCGCGGGTAAAGTCCATCTCCCGGCGGATCGTACGGGCGAATTCGCGTACCACGCCAACCGGATCGTAGATCTCACTGCCGGAGACATGGCGCTCGGCCAACTGGGCCAGCGACATCAGGGCGCCGATATCCGCCTCGACCAATTCTACCACGCCGGGGCGGCGGACCTTGATCACCACCTGCTCACCCGTCATCAGGCGGGCGCGGTGTACCTGGGCAATGGACGCCGCAGCCAGAGGTTCAGGATCGATCTCGGCAAAGAAGTCCGTTATCGGGCCCTTCAGTTCCCGTTCCACCTGGGCCGTGAGTTCGGTAAACGAGAAACTCGGAACGCGGTCCTGCAGCTTTTCGAACTCCTGCACAAAGGAGGCTGGAATGATGTCGGGCCTCGTGGAGAGGATTTGTCCCAGCTTTACGAACGTCGGCCCCAACTCCTCCAGAACCAGCCGCATCCGCTCGGCAGCCGTGAGGCGGGCGATATCGACGGAACTGTGGCGCAGGAGCCGCCTACCCCGGGCGGCAATATCATTCAATCCCAAGGCCTCCAGGGCGTGGTCGAATCCATAGGCGCTCAGGACGCGGACGATATTCCAGTACCGGCGGATACTGCGTATATTCCTGTTTATTTTAAAAAAAGAGAACATCGGCTCTTCTCACCGGGTGGACGTGTCGATCCCGCCATGCCGGAGTCGGGATAAAGTATTTGCCACAGAGACACTGAGACACTGAGATAAACATTTCAAAGAGTTAGACAATGGTCTAATTTTTCTTCACCATTTAAGTATCTGATAATATTTAAAAAAAACACTGTGATTTTCTCTGTGTCTCAGCGTCTCTGTGGCAGAAGTGCCGTTTTTTGGTTAAGATAGGTACTAGGCGATTCAACCATTGAGGCGCGATTCCAGTTCCTGCACCCTTTTCGCCAGCCGTTCATACTCTTCAAGGGACACAAGCCCCAGCCTCTCCATCACCTTTTTGACCTCAACCTCCGCCATGTCCCTGATCTTTACCCTGCTTTCCCCGGCGATCTCCTGGAGGCGCTCAACAATATTCCGCCCCTCGTCTTCGCTGAGCGTGTATTTCTCCTTCATCTCGACCACCAGTTCTTCGGCCTTCTTCTGGGTGATGGCTACGGCCCCAATCGCGGTCATGACCGCCTTTTCAAATAAATCCAGCATGATCTCCCCTCCTTGTCGCCCCTCGTTCTGTAATCGGCATCGGCTGCAAGCATATCACAAGCCCTGGACGATGCAAACGTGATTGTTGCATTTTTGCCGCAATTGCCTAGGGTGGGAGAGTATGGTATGGTGACAAAAAACGGTTAGTTTCCATCTGGAAAGGAGGGTTTTTCGTCCAGGCAAGCAAATCAAGGGATTGCGCAGAGGCGTACATCGGTACGCCGCACAATTTAGCTTGCTAAATTGGACCGCGAAGGCGCCCGAAGGGTGAGGCCAACGGCCGAAGTCACAAGTAAGCCCGAAGATTGACGCCGCATGGGCGGAAAAGAACCCTTTTCGGATCGGAAACTTGGAGAGGTCGGGATGCGTATCAAAGGTGGATTGTCAACGACGGGGATCGGACAACAGCAAGGGAAAAATCCGCCTGCCGTAAAAAGCGGCGCCGGCTCGCTGTTCGCGGCCGAGTTGACAAACCGCAGGACAGACATTGCCTCCTATGAGCAGGAGGTGGAGAACCTTCGTCACGAGATCGAGATGGTGGGCGATAAAGTGGCTCAGGAACCAACCTTGCCAAACTTCAAGCGTTTTCGTGACCTCCTGAGCCAACTGGCCAAAAGGATCTCAAGCGAAGCCTATCGTCTCGAAAAGATCGGGGGCACGCCGCAGAATCCGCGGTCGTTCGAGATCATCACGGTCATCAACGCCGAGGCGGACAAGTTGTATAATCTCATCATTCAGGACAATCGGAACAGCATGGCCATCACCGCAAAGGTGATCGGCATCAAGGGGCTGGTGGTTGACCTGATAACCTGACGGTGCTTCAAGCCGGAACACCGGTTTTCAAAAACGAAAGAGGCAAGGGAACAGAACCCTTGCCTCTTTCGTATCATGCAGTGCGGGAGCAGCAAACGCTTAATCGGCCTTGGCCTCGCACGGTTCCGCAGGATCTTCGATGGTCGTCTGAACATCGGCCGGTTCAGTCACAGGCTCGACAGGGGCTGCGACGACTTCAACAGCTTCGACGGTTTCAGTGACTGCGACGGCTTCAACGACTTCAGCGGCTTTGACGGCTGCGACCCTAGGAGCAGATACAGGTTTTTTCTTCGGCTTCACGGAAGCCTTCTTAGGTTTCATCTCTTCTTCCACCAGTTCAATCAAGGAGATCGGCGCGGTGTCCCCCTGGCGAATGCCCAGCTTGACAATACGCGTATAGCCGCCGGGACGGTCCTTAAAACGCGGGGCAATGGTCGAAAACAGCTTCGTCACCACAGACTTTTCACGGATATATGACGCAGCCTGCCGCTGGGCATGCAGATCACCACGTTTGCCAAGTGTGATCATTTTTTCGGCAACAGAGCGAATCTCTTTTGCCTTGGCGTCGGTTGTCGTGATCTTTTCATGGGTTAAAAGCGAGGTAACCATATTTCTGAACATGGCTTCACGATGACTCGTTTTCCTGCCAAGTCTCCTGCCAGCATGATTATGACGCATAACGCATTCCTTTCTGAAACTATTTGCTAATCCATGTACCATTTCCAAATCAAGGCGCTATTCTTTGTTGGCTCGTCTTCAGCCCCTCAATGTACGCTGGGTACGCCTTCGTCGCCTCAATCCTCGCCGCTTTGATTTCATCCTTGATTTGAAACGGTATTACTCTTCTTCCTTCTTTTCGCCGCGCAGGCGACGCATGATCTCCGGGTCGGGGAAATCATCCAGCTTCATACCGAAAGTCAACCCCATGTCGCTGAGAATGTCTTTGATCTCATTGAGGGATTTGCGGCCGAAGTTCTGTGTCTTGAGCATTTCCGCCTCGGATTTGGAAACCAATTCGCCGATCAGCTTGATGCCCGCGTTCTTGAGGCAATTGGCCGACCGTACCGAAAGCTCCAGTTCCTCAACCGTACGGTACAGGTTCTCGTTGATCTTGTCCTTCTCTTCCTGCGACTCTTCTACTTGGCTCGGCTCTGACTCTTCATCGAAGTTTATGAAGATATTCAGTTGTTCCTTCATGATCTTGGCGGCATAGGCCACCGCATCTTCCGGGTTCGCGCTGCTGTCCGTCCAGACCTCGAGGGTCAACTTATCATAATCCGTCATCTGGCCGACGCGGGCATTGGATACGTTGAAATTGACCTTCATGATAGGGGAATAGATGGCATCGATCGGGATGGTGCCCACAGGGGCCTTTTCATCGCGATTGCGATCTGCAGAAACATACCCCTTGCCTATCCTGACAGTCATCTCGATTTCGAGATTGGCGTCTTTGCCGCAGGTCAGGATATGGTGCTCGGGATTCATGACCTCAACCGAGTGACCGACAAGGATATCGCCGGCGGTAATGAGCCCCTCGCCCTTATGTACGATTCGGATGAGTGCCTGGTCGGCGGAGTGCAGCTTGAGGCGCACGCCCTTCAGGTTAAGGATGATATCGGTAACGTCCTCGGTAACCCCCTGAATGGCGGAAAATTCGTGGAGCACGCCCTTGATGCGGACCGAGGTTATGGCAGCGCCCTGAAGGGAGGACAGGAGTATCCTGCGCAAGGAATTGCCAAGCGTGGTGCCGAAGCCCCGTTCGAATGGTTCAGCGTAAAACTTGCCATATGTATTTGAAAGGGTTTCTTTTTCGACTTGAAGCTGTTTTGGCCTGATCAGATCTCGCCAATTTTTATACATTCCAACCTCCTCCGGAGGATAATTGTCCGGTCATGGACATGAAAGCGCAGGGCGCCACGCAGCTCTCCCGGGAATTACTTCGAGTAAAGCTCAACGATCAACTGTTCCTGGATTGGGGTGGTGATATCTTCACGCACCGGCAGGCTCTTGATAATCCCCTTGAAGGCATCGCGCTCAAGCTCAAGCCATTGGGGAATCCCGCGCCGGACGACCGCTTCCAGGGAATCGTTGACAGCAGCAACTTTCCTGCTCTTTTCACGAAGTTCGATGACGTCGCCCACCCTGAGCAGAATGGAGGGAATATTCACCTTGCGCCCGTTGATGGTAAAGTGACCGTGGCGCACGAGCTGGCGCGATTCGGTGCGGGAAGATGCAAATCCGAGACGATAGAGCACATTATCAAGACGCCGCTCGAGGAGGAAAAGCAGGTTTTCACCGGTAACCCCTTTCATGCGGTCGGCTTCCTGAAAGTAGCCACGGAACTGCTTTTCCAGAAGGCCATAGATACGGCGGACTTTCTGCTTCTCACGAAGCTGCACGCCATAGTCCGAGGTCTTTGAACGCCCTTGGCCGTGTTGTCCCGGAGGATAATTGCGACGTTTGATGGCGCACTTATCGGTATAGCAGCGCTCCCCCTTCAGAAACAATTCCATGTTTTCCCTTCTGCACAGACGGCATGAAGGTCCTGTATAACGAGCCAATGAAAACCTCCTTGATATGAATGACGCGAGTTAAACTCTTCTACGTTTGGGTGGGCGACAACCGTTGTGAGGAATCGGCGTCACATCCTTGATGAAACTGATCGCAAAACCTGCGGCCTGAAGGGCGCGGAGCGCAGATTCACGGCCCGATCCGGGGCCTTTGACATAAACTTCCACCGTACGCATCCCGTGCTCCTGCGCCTTTTTCGCGCAGTCCTCAGCGGCGATCTGGGCGGCAAACGGCGTGCTTTTGCGGGAGCCCTTAAACCCTTTGGCGCCAGAGGTTGACCAAGCAACCACATTGCCGACCGGATCGGTGATCGTGATGATCGTATTGTTGAATGTCGCCTGGATATGGGCAACACCATTGGATATATTCTTGCGTTCCTTCTTCTTGCGGACGACTTTCTTCGCAGGACTAGCCATTCGAATTCTCCAGAGCTAAATGGGATTATTTCTTTTTGCCGGCAACGGTGCGGGCAGGGCCTTTACGCGTGCGGGCATTGGTCTTGGTGCGCTGGCCACGGACCGGGAGGCCTTTTCTGTGACGCAGGCCTCGATAGCACCCCAGATCCATCAGTCGTTTGATACTCATGGATATCTCACGACGCAGGTCCCCTTCGACCTTGCAGCTCCGGTCGATTTCGTCGCGAAGACGGGAGACTTCCGCCTCAGTCAGCTTGTCCGTGCGGGTGTTTGTGTCGATCTGTGCGGAGGCAAGGATACGTTCTGCCGTTGAACTACCGATACCGTAGATATAGGTGAGAGCAACAACGATCCGTTTGTTTTTTGGTAAGTCAATACCTGCAATGCGTGCCAATTGAAAGTCCTCCTTTAATTACTCATCCCTGACGTTGAGAATGCTTAGGGATGTCACAGATCACACGAACCACACCCTTACGCTTGATAATCTTGCATTTGTCGCAAATCTTTTTGACCGATGCCCGTACTTTCATAGTGTTCCCCTTCACGTACTTAGCTATATGCGCGTCAGAATCTCAGGTCCCTTGTCGGTTATGGCAACCGTATGTTCAAAATGTGCGGAGAGTCCGCCGTCACACGTCACAACCGTCCAGCCGTCTTCAAGTATCCTGACCTCGTATGACATTTCGTTGACCATCGGCTCGATCGCCAGAACCATGCCGGCTTTAAGCCTTACGCCGGTGCCCGGGGCGCCGAAATTAGGCACCTGCGGTTCTTCATGGAGGTTTCTGCCGATGCCGTGTCCGACAAAATCACGTACCACGGAAAAACCTTTTGCTTCCACATGCGACTGGACGGCATGGGAAATATCACACAATCTGCCGCCGGGTACTGCTTTCTCTATGCCTGCGTACAGCGACTCTTCCGTTGCGGTAACGAGAGCCCGTGCACCCGCCGTTATCGTGCCCACCGGTATGGTTAGGGCTGAATCGCCAAAAAAATCGTTGTACAGGACTCCGAAATCGAGACTGAGAATATCCCCTTCTTTCAACGGCGCCCTGGTCGGCATCCCATGCACGACCCGATCATTGGGAGAGCAGCATACAGCGTTCGGGTATGCGTGATACCCCTTGAAAGCCGGTTTTGCTTTGCGCTTCAGGATCTCGGAATTTGCCAGCTCCTCCAGCGCCATGGTTGTGACACCCGGCTTGACCTGTTCGCGAAGCAGGAGGAGTATTTCAGCGCAAATTTTGCTGGCTGCTCTCATCCTCTCAATCTCACGCGGAGATTTAAGGATGATCACCTGTGCTGCCTTCCAATATCGAACAGATCTGGCCTTGAATATTCTGGATCGTACCGTTGCCGTCAACGCGACGCATCAGGCCGCGCTGCTCAAAATACAATTTAAGCGGCGAGGTCTGTTGGCGATAGACATCCAACCTGTTCTTGACCGTCACTTCGCGATCGTCATCACGCTGAACCAGGGATGCACCACACATATCGCACACCCCGGCAACAGCCGGTGCATCGTATACCACGTGATATCCCTTGCCGCAGGAAGGGCAGGTACGCCGACCGGAAAGCCGCTGAATAATTTCAGCACTCTCCACCTCAAGCGAAATCACGTGGTCTATATGTTTACCCAAACCGTCCAGGAGAGCGATAAGCGCATCAGCCTGGGGAGTGGTGCGTGGAAAACCGTCCAAGACAAAACCATCCCGGCAATCCGGTTCGGATATTCTCTCCCTGACGAGCCCGAGAACAATCTCGTCGGAGACAAGCCCGCCGGCATCCATGATCGACTTGGCAGCCTGCCCCAGCGGTGTCTGCGCCTTGACGGCTGCGCGGAGCATGTCACCGGTCGAGATCTGGGGGATGCCGCAGCGCTCAACAATAAATTGGGCCTGGGTTCCCTTGCCGGCTCCCGGAGGGCCAAACAGGATGACCGTCATCCTATTTTCTCCCCCTGATCCTGACACCCTTCAGAAACCCTTCATAATTACGGGTAATCAGGTGAGACTCGATCTGGGCGACCGTGTCCATACCCACACCAACAGCAATCAACAGGGCAGTCCCCCCGAAGTAGAAGGGAAGATTAAACTTTCCGATCAGGATCGAGGGGAGCACACACACAATTGAAATATAGATGGCGCCGGCAAAGGTCAACCGCGTCAGGACGCTGTCGATAAAGTCCGATGTTTCCTTACCAGGCCTGATGCCGGGGATATAGCCGCCATGCTTCTTGACATTCTCGGCCACATCCACCGGATTAAATGTTACAGCCGTATAGAAATAACAGAAAAAGAGGATGAAAGCAACAAAAAAGATATTATACACCCAGTTGCCGGGCGTTAAACTCTTAGCGCCCTTCTGAACCCACGGGATATTGATGAAGTTGGCCACCGTTGCCGGGAACATGATGATGGATGAAGCGAAGATCGGGGGGATAACGCCGGCCATGTTCACCTTGAGGGGAAGATGCGAGGTTTGGGCGTTGAAGGTCTTCAACCCGACTACCCGCTTTGCGTAGTGAATCGGCAGCCTCCGCTGCCCGCGTTCGACAAAGACGATGCCGGCGATAACGGCAAACATGACTGCAAGAACAAACACCAGAACGAACAGGGAAAGCTGTCCGGCGTTCACCAGCCTGGCGGTATTGCTCAACGCCGTCGGTATCCTGGCGATGATTCCGGCAAAGATGATCAGGGATATCCCGTTGCCGATCCCCTTTTCCGACATCTGTTCACCAAGCCACATGATGAACGCGGTACCGGCGGTGAGGGTGATGACCGTCATGATCCGGAAGCTCCAGCCGGGGCTGGGAACAACCAGTTCGCCGGCAGGGCCGCGCATGCTTTCCAGGCCAATTGAGATACCGAGTCCCTGCACAAAACTGAGCACGATCGTGCCGTAGCGAGTATACTGAATGATCTTCTTGCGGCCAGACTCTCCTTCCTTGGAGAGCTTTTCAATGGCCGGAACAACCACCGTCAGCAACTGGAAGATGATCGATGAGGAGATGTAGGGCATGATACCCAGGGCAAACACCGTCAGACGTTCGAGCGCACCTCCGGAGAACATGTCAAACATGCCGAGGAGGGTTCCCTGGGCCTGCTTGAAAAAATGCGACAGGGCGATCCTATCGATACCCGGCGTGGGAATATGACAACCGACACGATAGACCGCCAGCATCCCCAAGGAGAAAAGCACGCGTTTCTTTAGTTCGGGGATTTTGAAGATGTTCTGGAACGCTTCGAACACTAGGGCCTCTCCTCGACAGATCCGCCTGCGGCAACAATCTTCTCTTTGGCGGATTGACTGAATTTGGTGGCAGCAACCTTGAGAGATTTAGTGATATCGCCGTTTCCGAGGATCTTCACCAGGCAATTTGTCCCCTTCACCAGCCCTTTGGATGCCAGGGCGGCGGCGTCCACCTCGGCACCGGCCTCAAATATGTCAAGCTGGCTGAGATTCACTACGGAATACTCGACACGCTCAAACGGCGTGAAACCGCGCTTGGGCAGACGACGCTGCAATGGCATCTGGCCGCCTTCGAAGCCAGCCTTGATGCTGCCGCCGGAGCGGGCCTTCTGACCCTTGTGGCCTTTTGTAGCGGTCTTGCCGTGCCCCGAACCGGTGCCCCGGCCGATGCGCTTTCTATCCTTCGTTGAACCCAGTGCGGGTTTAAGTGTGTTCAAATCCATGTGTTCCACCCCTTTTACTTCGTCACTTTCAGCATGTGGCCAACCTTATTGATCATCCCCTGCACTTGGGGGGAATCAGGCCGGGTAACGGTCTGGTTGAGACGGGAAAGGCCGAGACCGGCGACGATATCGCGATGTTTCTTGGTTTTCCCGATAGTGCTCTTGATGAGTGTGATCTGCAGCGTGCTGCTCATGGTATCCTCACTTCGATCGATTATTCGGTTATGCCACGGCGTGCGGCAATCTCTTCAGGGGTCTTCAGCCTCATGAGTCCGGCAAAAGCGGCCTTCACCACGTTGTGGGGGTTGTTGGAGCCCAGGCATTTGGAGAGAATATTATTGATGCCGGCTGCTTCGAAGATCGCACGCGCGGCACCGCCGGCAATGACACCCGTACCTGCAGATGCCGGCTTCATCAGAAGCCGCCCGGCGCCAAATTTACCCTCGATCTCGAAAGGGATGGTCTGATTCTGGTTGACGGGCACCTTGATGAGGTTTTTCTTGGCCTGTTCAACGCCTTTTCTGATCGCCTCGGGCACCTCATTTGCCTTGCCGAGACCATAACCAACATAACCATTGCCGTCACCAACGACGATAAGGGCAGAAAAGCTGAAACGACGACCACCCTTAACAACCTTGGCAACGCGGCTGATGTGAACGACACGGTCCGTGAGATTCAGTTCCGCTGGATTGATTCTGATCAATGAAAGCCTCCTCGTATGCTTTAGAAACGAAGCCCGGCTTCGCGGGCTCCGTCAGCAAGTGCCTTGATTCTGCCGTGGTACAGAAAACCGTTACGGTCGTATACCACTGATGAAATTCCCTTTTCCAGGGCCAGGCGGGCGATTTCCTTCCCCACGTGGGTAGCCGCAGCAACGTTGCCCGTGTACCCGAGATCCGCAGCGTCGGCAGTAAGGGTCGAGCAGGCAACCAGGGTGACACCCTTTGTATCGTCGATGATCTGGGCGTAGATATGACGTGCGCTTTTGAAGACGTTCAAACGGGGGCGCTCGCCTGTGCCACGGACCTTTTTACGGACCCGGACCTGGCGTTTGAGACGGGTGATGGTTTTAAGTGCAGTCTTTGCCACAACATTCTCCTTATAAAGACTATTTCTTACCGGTCTTGCCGGCTTTTCTCAGGATAGTCTCGTCAGAATACTTGATACCCTTACCCTTGTAGGGCTCAGGGCTACGGAATGATCTGATCTTGGCGGCGGTCTGCCCCACCAGTTCCTTGTCGGCGCCCTTCACGGCGACCTTGGTCATCTTCTCCACTTCGATGGCAATGCCTTCCGGGATCGGGAAGTTGACCGGATGGGAGTAGCCGAGGCTTAAAACAAGCTCTTTCCCTTTGACCTCGGCACGATAGCCGACGCCGTTGATTTCAAGGTCGGTCTGAAAACCCTTTGTCACGCCGACGACCATGTTGTTGACCAAGGTGCGCGTCAGGCCATGAGCCGCCCGCGCCGTGGCACTTTCGTCGTTCCTGACGACCTCCAGCGAGGTTTCACTCATATTGATCGTAACACAGGACATGACCTGGCGGGCCAACTTGCCGTTCGGCCCCTGTACGGAAAGCAGCGTATCATCCAGGCTGATCTTGACCCCTTTGGGTATCTCTATGGGAAGTTTACCTATTCTCGACATCTCAGCATGCTCCTTGATCGCAATGTTTACCAAATGGTACAGATAAGCTCGCCGCCGACGCCGGCCTGGCGGGCGGCGTTATCAGTGATGATCCCCTTGGATGTGGACAGAATGGCCACACCGACTCCGTTCTTGACGACGGGGATATCCTCGGATTTCGTATAAACCCTGCCACCGGGCTTACTGACGCGCTTGATCTCGTTGATCACGCTGTCCTTTTCGTCGATATACTTCAGATAGATCCTCAATACACCCTGAAGATTATCGGAAATCACCTTGTAATTCTTAATGAAACCTTCCTGCTTCAATACATTGGCAATATTGACCTTCAGGTTCGAGGAAGGGATATCGACCTTCTGCAGCTTGACCATGTTGGCATTGCGAATTCTGGTCAGCATATCTGCGACTGGATCTGTCATGGACATCGTGCGTACTCCTATCTAATGTGCTACAAGTTCGATGGTCTACCAGCTGGACTTGATAACGCCGGGAATCTGTCCTATGGACGCATACTTGCGAAGACAAATCCTGCACATCTCAAACTTGCGATAAAATGCCCTGGGTCGCCCGCAGACCGGGCAGCGGTTATGCTGACGGACCTTGAACTTGGGTTTGCGCTGCGACTTGATGATCATTGAGGTTTTTGCCACGTAATCCTCCAGTTATCTTAGTTCCTGAACGGCATGCCCAGGTACTTGAGAAGCGCTTTGCCTTCCTCATCGGTTTTGGCGCTTGTTACGATCGTTATATTCATTCCCTTGATTTTATCTACGGTGTCATAGCTGATTTCAGGGAAGATGAGCTGCTCCTTGATACCGAGCGTATAATTGCCCTTGCCGTCAAACGCCTTGCCGGAAACACCCTTGAAGTCACGTACCCTGGCGAGGGCCACATTCAAGAGGCGGTCCAGGAACTCGTACATGCGGTCCCGGCGAAGCGTTACCATGCAGCCGATCGGCACCCCCTGGCGCAACTTGAAGGTTGCGATGGACTTCTTGGCCTTGGTGATGACCGATTTCTGCCCGGTAATGGCGTTCATCTCGGCGGTTGCGGAGTCGAGTATCTTGACGTTCTGGATAGCTTCGCCAAGACCCATATTGACGACTACCTTCTCGATGCGCGGAACTTCCATTATGTTCTTATAATCGAAATCCTTGCGCAGCTTGGCAACTATCTCGTTCTGGTATATGTCCTTCAAACGTGCCATGGTAATGGTATCTCCTTCGGACTATTTCTCAAGGGAAGCGCCGCATTTAACGCAGTTCCGCTGTTTATCGCCATTTTCCAGGACCGTACTCCTTGTCCTGACCGGTTTGGCGCACTTGGGGCAATACGGCATGACATTGGAGATGTGGATCACGGCTTCCTTCTCCTTGATTGTGCCCGGTTCGTTGCCGCGGGCCTTCACGTGGCGCTTGACGAGGTTGAGCCCTTCAACGATGACACCATTCTTTTTGGGCACCAGTTTAAGAATCTTGCCGGTCTTGCTCTTTTCCTTGCCGGCAATAATCATCACCGTATCGCCCTTGCTGACATGAGTTTTCGTGGCTTGCATCTACGTTCTCCGATTCAGATTAAAGTACTTCCGGTGCGAGGGAAATGATCTTCATGAACTTCTTGGCGCGCAGTTCTCTGGCTACCGGGCCGAAGATACGCGTTCCCACCGGCTCTTTTGCGTTATTGATAACGACGCCGGAATTGTCATCGAAACGAATGTACGAGCCGTCGGGGCGGCCAAGCGCTTTGGCTGTCCTGACAATAACCGCTTTGACGACATCGCCCTTTTTAACCTTTGAGTTGGGCAGGGCCTCGCGGACAGAGGCGACGATGATGTCACCCACTCCGGCGTATTTACGCTTCGAACCGCCAAGCACCTTGATGCAAAAAAGTTTCTTGGCGCCTGAATTATCGGCTACATCCAGTATAGACTGCATCTGTATCATTACTCGGTACCCCTGTCCTAAGAGATGCTTTCGATGATCTGCTTCAGGCTCCAGCGCTTATCCTTGCTTAAAGGGCGGCATTCGATGATCTGAACGCGGTCGCCGACCTTGCAAACGTTCTGCTCGTCGTGGACTTTGTACTTGACGCTACGCTTGATATATTTGCTGTAAAGTTGGTGCTTAACAAGACGGTCAACCTTGACGACAACCGTTTTGTCCATCTTGTCGCTTACCACGACACCTGACTGTAATTTTCTGTGGCCACGTTCACTCATCTGTTGCTCCCTGCCTTGCTCTCGGTAATGATGGTGCTGATCCTGGCAATATCCTTGCGGATAATCTTCAGCTTGGAGGTGTTTTCAAGCCTGCCGGTATGTAATTGGAACGTAAGGTTGAACAGTTCCTGGGTAAGATCACCCTGTTTCCTGGTCAACTCATCGGCCGACAGCTTGCGCAACTCGTTAGGCTTCATGGTCGCCTCCCCTGATGATGAACTTGGTGGAAAGGGGAAGTTTATGGGCGGCAAGCCGAAGAGCCTCGCGGGCGATCTCCTCGGTGACCCCTTCCATTTCATACAGAACGGTTCCGGGCTTGACAACGCATACCCAGGAATCGGGCGATCCCTTGCCCTTACCCATCCTGGTCTCGGCGGGTTTCGAGGTCAGCGGTTTGTCCGGAAAGACGCGAATCCAGATCTTGCCACCCCTTTTGATGTAACGGGTCATGGCAATACGGGCGGCCTCGATCTGACGGGAATCCAGCCAGCCGCACTCGGTGGATTGCAGGCCGAACTCGCCAAAGGAGAGTTCGATGCCGCGACACGGCTTGCCGGTCATGCGGCCCTTCATCTGTTTTCTATGTTTTACCCTTTTAGGCATTAACATTGATGCATGCTCCTGTAGCGCAAAGTAAGGATGTTACTGACCGGGGAGGATTTCACCCTTAAAGATCAGAACTTTAATTCCGATGATGCCGTAGGTGGTCTTGGCTTCCGCAAAACCGTAATCAATATCAGCACGCAGGGTGTGCAGGGGAACGCGCCCCTCGCGGTACCATTCGGTACGGGACATCTCCGCGCCGCCCAGACGGCCGGAACAGGTGATCCTGATCCCCTTGGCGCCGAACTTGAGTGCCGAGGTGACGCTTTTTTTCATGGCGCGGCGGAAGGCGATCCTGCGCTCAAGCTGGAGAGCTACGTTTTCGGCAACCAGTTGGGCATCCAGTTCAGGCTTGCGAACCTCGTGAATGTTGATGAACACTTCCTTGGAGGTCAGCTTGGCCAGGTCCTTCTTTATAGTCTCAACCTCGGAGCCCTTCTTACCGATAATCAGGCCGGGACGAGCGGTATGAATGTTGATCTTGGTCTTATTGGCCGCACGCTCGATCTCAATCTTGGAAACGCCTGAACTGTAAAGCCGCTTTTTCAGAAATTTCCGAATTGCCAGGTCTTCATGCAGAAGCTTGGCATAGTCTGCCTCCGCATACCACTTGGAGTCCCATGTTTTAACGACACCAAGCCTGAAGCCTATCGGATTAACTTTTTGTCCCAAACTACACCTCCAGGTAAAAACTATTTCGTATCGGAAAGAGTAACCGCTATGTGACTGGTCGGCTTACGGATCTTGCTGGCTCGCCCCATGGCTCGCGGCACAAAGCGTTTCAGCACGGCACCGCCATCCACGTATATTGTCTTCACAAACAACCTATCAACATCGGAAACACCCTTTTGCTCTGCATTGGCAACCGCTGACGTCAAAAGCTTGGAAATAATCTTTGCCGAAGGCTGCGGAAGAAACCGTAAGGTATTGAGTGCGTCCTGTATAGCCTTGCCCCTGACCAGATCCACCAGCAGGCGGGTCTTACGAGGCGAAAGTCGTGCAAGTGTCAATTTAGCGCTGGATTCCATGTCAAACTCCCCTGATTACTTCTTGACTTTACTCTTCTTGTCGGCGGCATGGCCGTGAAACGTCCTCGTCGGAGAAAATTCACCCAATTTGTGACCGACCATATTCTCCGTCACAAAGACCGGTATGAACTTGCGGCCATTGTGGACGGCAAGACTCAGGCCGATAAAATTAGGCGTTATGGTCGAGCGACGCGACCACGTCTTGATGATCTTTTTCGAGCTGGGCCCTTCAGTTAGCACCTTTTTGTTCAGATGCCCATCGACGAAAGGTCCTTTTTTAATTGAACGTGCCATGATGTATCAGCCTCTCAACGTATTATTTGGTACGCTTCTTCACAATGAAGCGATCAGAAGACTTGTTGGTCCTGGTCTTGTATCCCTTGGTGGGGATACCCCAGGGGGTTACCGGATGACGACCACCCGATGTGCGCCCTTCGCCACCACCATGGGGATGGTCAACCGGGTTCATGGCGACACCGCGAACCTTGGGACGCTTGCCGAGCCAGCGTGACCGACCGGCCTTACCCCCGTTGACGTTCTCGTGGTCGATGTTGCCGACCTGGCCGATGGTGGCATAGCAATCCTGCAGGATCATGCGCACTTCGCCCGACGGAAGCTTGATCTGGGAATACTTGCCTTCCTTGGACATGAGCTGGGCAAACGTGCCGGCGCTCCTGGCCAACTGGGCTCCCTTGCCGATCTTGAGTTCGATGTTGTGAATGATCGTACCGAGCGGGATCGACCGGAGCGGCAGTGCATTTCCCGGCTTTATGTCGGCCTCAGGGCCGCTTACGACCGTATCGCCGACCTTGAGATTGAGTGGCGCCAGGATGTAGCGCTTTTCACCGTCAACGTAATTCAACAGGGCGATGCGGGCGCTACGGTTGGGGTCATACTCGATGCTGGCAACCGTTGCGGGTATGTCGCGTTTATCACGACGGAAGTCGATAATACGGTATTTCTGCTTGTGACCGCCACCAATGTGACGTGACGTAACACGGCCCAAGGCATTTCTGCCGCCCGACTTGGTGAGTGAAACAAGAAGGGACTTCTCAGCAGTTGTTGTCGTAATCTCTTCAAAAGTCGAGCAGGTTTGGTGTCTGCGTCCTGCCGATGTTGGTTTATAACTCTTGATTCCCATTGTGAACCCCGAATACTAGTAATTAAACCTCAAAGAAATCTATGGATTGACCCTTCTGGAGGGTCACATAGGCCTTTTTCCAGTTGGAACGCTTGCCCGAATTCTTCCCGACACGCTTGACCTTGCCGGCCACGTTGACAGTGCGAACATCGTCGACCTTGACCTTGAAGAGTGATTCAACAGCCTGCTTGATCTCGATCTTGTTGGCATCCCGGTCAACAACGATTGCAACCGTATTGGAGGTATCGCTGCCGAGCGAGGTCTTCTCCGTGACATGGGGCTTTTTGATAATGGAGTAAATGTTCATTTCTGCAACACTCCTTCAACGGTCTGGACCGCCTCCTGCGTGAAGATGATGTTCTTGTACTTCAGCATGTCGTGAACATTCAGGCCGCCGACCTTGAGCACCTTGACATGCGGTACGTTCCGCGCAGAAAGATAAAGATTATTGCTGGGGTTATCCGTGATGATCAGCGACTTCTCAAGTTCGAAACGCTTCATGAAGCCGGCAAAATCCTTGGAGGATATCTTGTCGAAATCGAGCTTGTCCAGCACTGTTATGCTTTCATTCTTGTACTGAAAGGATAAAAGTGAACAGAGTGCGGCGGCACGGGCCTTCTTGTTCATGCTCAGGTTGTAGGTTTTGGGTTGCGGACCAAAGGCAACGCCGCCGCCCGGATACTGGGGGGCCCGGCTGCATCCCTGACGAGCATTGCCCGTACCTTTCTGCTTGAAAGGCTTCTTGCCGCCGCCGCGAACGGCTGCGCGGTTTTTCACCGCTACTGTCCCGGCTCTCCGGTTGGCAAGCTGGATACGAAGCGCCTGGTGAATGAGATATTCCTTCACCTCGGTGCCGAATACGGAGTCCGGCAACTGTACCTCGCCGACCTGTTGTTTGTTCATGTCAAAGACTGCTATCGAAGGCATACACGTTACTCCCGATTAATTACTTAGCTTTACACTCTGTTTGATGAGGACGATATTGTTGTTATGTCCCGGAATCGCCCCTTTGATCAACAGCAGGTTCTCAGCCGAATCCACCCGTACGATCTGGAGTCTTTGCACGGTAACGCGCTCATTACCCATCTGCCCCGGCATCTTCTTGTTCTTGAAGACATGGGACGGGGTGGCTGAGGCGCCGATGGAGCCTGGCGCCCGGTGGAAGCGCGAGCCGTGGGAAGCACGTCCGCCTTTGAAATTCCAGCGCTTGATGACCCCCTGGAACCCCTTTCCCAAGCTGGTCCCGGTAACATCAACATAGTCGCCGATCTGGAACTGGTCGAGAGTGAGGATGTCACCGACATTCAGTTCGGCGCTGTTCGCGAGCTTGAGTTCCCGCAGATACCTGAAAACGCCCTGCCCGGCCTTCGTACAGTGCCCCAACCGAGGCTTGGTGGCGTTGGCGGCATTTACCGGCTCGAACCCGACCTGAACAGCGGAGTAGCCGTCAATGTCGGCGGTTTTCTTCTGAACAACGACGCAGGGACCGGCCTGAACTACCGAAACCGGAACCTTGGTGCCGTCTTGCAGGAATATCTGGGTCATACCCAGTTTTTTTGCGATGATACCTTTCTTCATGGCCATTCCTATTCAGTCGTAGTTTCCGTTACAGTTTGATTTCAACATCCACGCCGGCAGACAGGTCCAGTTTCATGAGGGCATCAACGGTCTGCTGGGTGGGGTCGAGAATATCTATCAGACGTTTGTGGGTCCGAATCTCAAACTGATCCCGGGACTTTTTATCAACGTGCGGTCCACGGAGGACGCAGTACTTATTGATGACCGTCGGCAGCGGTATCGGTCCGGCCACACGGGCGCCGGTCCTTTTTGCCGTCTCTACGATTTCGCTTACCGAAACGTCCAGCAGCTTGTGGTCATATGCCTTAAGGCGGATTCTGATCTTCTGGCTCTGCATTATTCGATAATCGAGCTGACGACGCCGGCGCCAACGGTACGGCCACCTTCGCGGATGGCAAAGCGCAAACCTTCGTCCATGGCGATCGGGGTGATCAGTTTCACGGTCATGGCAACGTTGTCACCAGGCATGACCATCTCAATGCCGGCTGGAAGTTCGGCAACGCCGGTCACGTCCGTGGTCCGGAAGTAGAACTGCGGACGGTAGCCGTTGAAGAACGGCGTGTGGCGGCCACCCTCTTCCTTGGTGAGAACATACGCCTCGGCCTTGAATTTGGTGTGGGGCGTGATGCTGCCCGGCTTCGCAAGTACCTGGCCGCGCTCGATGTCTTCGCGCTTGACGCCGCGGAGCAGGGCGCCGATGTTGTCGCCGGCACGGCCTTCGTCCAACAGCTTGCGGAACATCTCGACACCCGTGACCGTGGTCTTGGCCGTGGCCTTGATGCCGACGATCTCGACCTCTTCGCCGACCTTGACGATGCCGCGCTCGACACGACCAGTGGCAACGGTGCCGCGACCGGAGATGGAGAAGACGTCTTCGACCGGCATCAAAAACGGCTTGTCGATGGCGCGCTCAGGCTGGGGGATGTAGCTGTCAACAGCGTCCATCAGGGCTAAGATGGCAGGCTCGGCCAATTCGCCCTTCTCGCCGTTCAGCGCCTGGAGGGCCGAACCTTTGATGATGGGGATGTCGTCGCCGGGGAAGTCGTAGCTGGACAGGAGTTCGCGGATCTCAAGCTCTACCAGTTCCAGAAGCTCGGCGTCGTCAACCATGTCGGCTTTGTTGAGAAAGACAACGATGTAGGGTACGCCTACCTGACGGGCAAGCAGGATGTGCTCGCGGGTCTGGGGCATGGGGCCGTCGGCGGCGGACACGACCAGGATGGCGCCGTCCATCTGCGCAGCTCCCGTGATCATGTTCTTGACGTAGTCGGCATGGCCCGGACAGTCAACGAACCTTCGTGATCGCGGCCGTCAACGTGGTCTTGCCGTGGTCAACGTGACCTATCGTGCCGATGTTTACATGCGGTTTGTTACGCTCGAATTTCGCCTTCGCCATGATAACAGGCCCTCCTAATAAGTTGTGTTAGCTTGATTAACCTTTAATTTTTGCAACTATGTCATCACCAACCGACTTTGGAACCGGTTCATAATGGTCGAACGTCATGGTGTAGGTGGCGCGGCCCTGGGTGGCGGAGCGCAGGTCCGTGGAGTAGCCGAACATGGATGCCAGCGGCACCATGGCAGTCACTACCTGGGCACCGGCACGGGAATCCATACCCATGATGCGTCCACGCTTCGAGTTCAGGTCGCCGATCACATCGCCCATGTATTCTTCGGGGACAACCACCTCAACGGACATGATCGGTTCGAGGATAATGGGGCCGGCCTTGGCACAACCCTCTTTAAAGCCCATGGAACCGGCGATCTTGAAGGCCATCTCGGAGGAGTCAACCTCATGGTAGGAACCGTCGATCAGGGTTACCTTGACATCCACAACCGGGAAGCCGGCCAGGACGCCGTTATCGGTCGCCTCCAGAATGCCTTTGCCGACGGCGGGGATGTATTCGCGGGGCACAACGCCGCCCTTGATGGCATCGACAAACTCAAAGCCCTTGCCGGCCTCTTGGGGCTCAACCTCCAGCCAGACGTGTCCGTACTGACCACGACCACCGGACTGGCGGACGAACTTCCCTTCCACCTTGACCTTCTTGGTAATGGTTTCGCGGTAGGCGACCTGGGGCTTGCCCACATTGGCTTCGACCTTGAATTCGCGCATCAGTCGGTCAACGATGATCTCCAGGTGCAACTCACCCATGCCGGATATGATGGTCTGGCCGGTCTCCTCGTCGGTTTTGACGCGGAATGAGGGATCCTCGCTGGCAAGCTTGGCAAGGCTGATGCCGAGCTTTTCCTGATCGGCCTTGGTCTTGGGTTCAATGGCGATCGAGATGACCGGCTCGGGAAATTCGATGGATTCAAGGATGACCTGTTTATCCTCATTGCAGAGGGTATCACCGGTGGTTGTGTATTTCAGGCCGACCGCGGCGGCAATGTCGCCGGCGTAGACCTCCTTGATCTCTTCGCGCTTGTTGGCGTGCATCTTCAGGATGCGGCCAAGGCGTTCCTTCTTCCCCTTGGTGGAGTTGTAGATATACGATCCGGCTGTCACCACGCCGGAGTAGACACGGAAGAACGTCAACTGACCAACGAAGGGGTCGGTCATGATCTTGAAGCCGAGGGCGGCAAACGGCTCGCTGTCCGATGCCTTGCGCTCAACCTCTTCGCCGCTGTCCACGTCAATCCCCTTGATAGCGGGGATATCCATCGGAGAAGGCATGTAGTCCATTACGGCATCCAGCAGGTTCTGAACGCCCTTGTTCTTGAAGGCGGAACCGCAGATGACCGGGCATATCTGGATATTGATGGTGCAGGAACGGATAGCTGCCTTGATCTCGGCCTCGCTCAACTGCTCACCACTAAGGTACTTCTCCATGAGGACGTCGTCGTGGCTGGAGATCTCCTCGATCATTTTTTCACGGTATTCTTTGGCCTCTTCGAGCAGATCGGCCGGGATCTCTTCCTCGTGGAATTTGGCTCCCAGGGCCTCTTCTTCCCAGATAATGGCCTTCATCGTAACCAGATCGATGATACCCTTATAATGCTCTTCCTTGCCGACCGGAAGCTGAATAGGAATCGGGTTGGCCTTGAGGCGGTCCTTGATCATCTGCACGCCGCGGAAGAAATCCGCACCAACGCGGTCCATCTTGTTGATAAAGGCTATACGGGGTACGTGATACTTATCGGCCTGGCGCCAGACCGTCTCGGACTGGGGCTCCACGCCGCCAACCGAACAAAAAACCGCCACGGCACCATCCAAAACACGCAGTGAACGCTCAACCTCGATGGTAAAGTCCACGTGACCGGGGGTGTCGATGATATTTATATGGCAGTCCTTCCAGGTACAGGTGGTCGCAGCAGAGGTGATGGTGATGCCGCGCTCCTGCTCCTGCTCCATCCAGTCCATGGTCGCGGTGCCTTCGTGCACCTCGCCGATCTTGTGCGAAACACCGGTATAGTAAAGGATACGCTCGGTTGTCGTCGTCTTGCCGGCGTCGATATGAGCCATGATCCCGATATTTCTATATTGTTCAAGCGGTGATAAGCGGGGCACACAATCCTCCAGAAAATTGATACAGTCCAATAATTACCAGCGATAATGGGCAAAAGCGCGATTGGCCTCAGCCATCTTGTGAACATCCTCACGCTTTTTGACCGCTGCACCCCTGTTGTTATAGGCATCAAGGATCTCTCCGGCCAGCTTGTCCTTCATCGTTTTCTCGCTGCGGGCGGTCGAATATTTGATCAGCCAGCGCATGGCCAGGGACATGCGGCGGTCCGGACGCACCTCGATCGGAACCTGGTAGGTGGAGCCGCCAACACGACGCGATTTGACCTCGAGCATCGGCTTGATGTTCTCGAGACTCTTCTTGAGCACCTTGATGGCCTCGTCATTGGCCCGCTGGGCAACCAACTCAAGCGCGCCATACAGAATAGACTCGGCAACACTCTTCTTGCCCGCCAGCATCAAGGTATTGATAAGCTTGGCAACTACCTTGTCGTTGTATTTAGGGTCCGGCAGAATGACTCTCTTAGGAACTTCTCTTCTTCTTGGCATATCTATCCCCTCAACAAATCAGGTCAAATACTATTTCGGCCGCTTGGCCCCGTACTTGGAGCGACTCTTTTTACGATCCTTCACCCCGACCGAGTCAAGAGTACCACGTACGATGTGATAGCGAACACCAGGAAGGTCCTTGACCCTGCCGCCACGAATCAGGACAACGGAGTGCTCCTGAAGGTTATGGCCGACACCCGGAATATAGGACGTAACCTCAATCCCGTTGGTCAGGCGCACCCTGGCAACCTTGCGAAGAGCCGAGTTCGGCTTCTTGGGGGTCGTCGTATAAACCCTCGTACAGACACCGCGCTTCTGCGGACAACACTTCAGCGCAGGCGCCGTTGATTTGTCCTTCTTCTTTTCCCTGCCCTCACGAATCAACTGATTAATCGTTGGCATAGTCGTATTATTCTCCCAGCACAAAAATATCCAAAAACTCTCTTCGCTCCTCAAGAGAAGCGAATCGTGAAACTAACAAATTTTTAAAACGGCTGTCAAGCCAATTATGCCTGTTTTCAAAAAAACAGGACTGCTACACATAGCTCTGGAAGCCTGCGCAGCCGACAAGCAAAAAAACAACATAGGTTTTGGTTTCGAGTCGCCGATTCAACGCGCGTGGCAATAAGCTGAAAGGGAATGGAATAGGTGTAGGGCCGGAATCTTACCGGCAGCTCCATTCATGGCTATTGCGCTGAACCTTGTTACACATGCGATCTCAAATGGTCCATTTATTTACTACAACACGGCGCGATCTGTCAACAAAAAAATATACGTGTAAATTTTTTTTGGGTTGAACTGCGGAGGCGCAACCGACACACGCCCCCGCAGCCCACAATACTACAATTATAATGACGGGTTATGCAGCTTCCTGTTCATCGTCAACCGTGTCGATGGCCTGTTCTTCCGGTTGCGCAGCCACCTGGGCCTGGGCTTCTGCCTGCAAGCGCAGGTGGCGATACCGCGCAAGGCCGGTCCCGGCAGGGATGAGACGCCCCATGATAACGTTTTCCTTCAGGCCGCGCAGGTAGTCAACCTTGCCTTCTATGGCAGCCTGGGTCAGCACCTTGGTTGTTTCCTGGAACGAAGCCGCTGAAATGAACGACTCGGTTGAGAGCGATGCCTTGGTAATGCCCAACAGCAGCGGTTCGGCAATGGCCGGACGCTTGCCCTCCGTCAGGACCTTTTCATTCTCTTCCTCAAAGACCCACCGTTCCACCTGGTCGTCCACCAGCAGATTGGCGTCGCCCACCTCTTTGATGCGAACCCGGCGCAACATCTGGCGCACAATGGTCTCGATATGTTTGTCGTTGATCTTGACCCCCTGGAGACGGTAGACCTCCTGGACCTCGTCAACCAGGTACTTGGCCAATTCCTTGACCCCGAGCACGCGCAAAATATCGTGCGGGTTTGAGGAGCCGTCCATGAGCGCCTCGCCGGCGCGTACATGGTCGCCCTCATGGACGCTGATATGTTTGCCCTTGGGTATCAGGTATTCCTTCGGTTCACCCAGTTCCGGCGTGACCACGACCTTGCGCTTGCCCTTGGCATCCTTGCCGAAGGTAACCCTGCCGTCGATTTCGGAGATGACCGCGAAATCCTTGGGTTTGCGCGCCTCGAACAACTCGGCGACTCGCGGCAGACCACCGGTAATATCCTTGGTCTTGGTCGTCTCGCGGGGGATCTTGGCGATGATGTCGCCGGCGCTGACCAGCACATCCTCCTGAACGTAGATGTTGGCCCCGACCGGTAGGAAGTAACGGCCGATGGTGCCGCTGCCGTCGCCGCTCGTGTCCTTGATGGCGATGCGCGGACGCTTGTCCGAATCCTTGGTCTCGATGATTACCTTGCGGGAGAGGCCGGTCACTTCGTCCAGTTGTTCCTCGATGGTAACGCCCTCCGCGATGTCACCGAACTTGACCTTACCGGCCACCTCGGTGAGGATCGGCATGGTGTAGGGGTCCCACTCGGCCAGCGTGGCGCCCTGTTTCACCTTGCCGCCCGGCACGATCTTGATCTTGGCGCCGTAGACGACCGTGTATTTCTCGCGTTCGCGTCCGGTTTCGTCGATAACGGCGATCTCGCCGTTGCGGTTCATGACGATATGATGCCCCTCGTTGTTCACAACCGTATTCACGTTGATGAACTTGAGAGTTCCATCGGTGCGGGCCTCAAGGGAGGTCTGCTCGGCATGGCGGGAAGCGGTGCCGCCGATGTGGAAGGTACGCATGGTCAGCTGGGTACCCGGTTCGCCGATGGACTGGGCGGCAATGACGCCGACCGCCTCGCCCATGTTGACGATATGTCCGCGGGCCAGGTCACGACCGTAACACTTGGCGCATATACCCCGACGGCTCTGACAGGTAAGCACGGAACGGATCTTGACCTTCTCAAGGCCGGCGTCCTCGATACCCTTGACCAGGTTCTCGTCTATTTCCTGGTTGGCCTCCACCAACACCTCGCCCGTAACCGGATCGAGGATGTCATCCAGGGCCACGCGCCCGAGGATACGGTCGCCGATATGCTCGATGATCTCGCCTCCCTCGGTCAGGGACGACACGGTCAGGCCATCCAGGGTGCCGCAGTCGTCCTCGGTAATGATGGCGTCTTGGGCAACATCCACCAGGCGGCGGGTCAGATAACCGGAGTTGGCGGTCTTGAGCGCCGTATCGGCCAAACCTTTGCGGGCACCATGGGTGGAGATGAAGTACTGGAGAACCGTCAAGCCCTCGCGGAAATTGGCGGTAATGGGTGTCTCGATGATTTCGCCGGAAGGCTTGGCCATCAAGCCACGCATGCCGGCAAGCTGGCGTATCTGCTGGGCCGAACCACGGGCGCCCGAATCAGCCATCATGTGAATGGCATTGAAGGATGCCTCGTGGACCTCTTCCCCATCAACCAGGAAGCTTTCCTTTGACAGGTTGTCGAGCATCTCCTTGGCGATGTCCTCGGTGGCCTTGGCCCAGATGTCGATAACCTTGTTGTAGCGTTCGCCGTCGGTAATGAGACCTTCGGTATACTGGTTCTGGATCTCCTTGACCTCGTCCTCTGCCTTGGTGATGATGGCCGTCTTCCCTTCCGGGATGACCATATCGTCCAGGCAGATGGAGATGCCGGCCAGATTGGCGTAACGGAAACCGATCTCCTTGAGGCGGTCGGCCAGGATAACGGTTTCCTTGCTGTCGGCCAGTCGGTAGCAGGTATCCACAAGATTGGACAGCTCCTTCTTGTTGAGCACCTTGTTGATCGCGCTGAACGGCACCTGCGGCGGCAGGATCTCCCGCATGATGATGCGCCCGACGGTGGTGTCGATCAATTGCGGTTTTTCGTCGGCTGCCAGGTTTTTCATCCGCACGCGGACCTTGGCCTGCATATCGACCTCGCCAGCATCGAAGGCGATACGCACCTCATCGGTGGACGAGAAGATCTTGCCGGTGCCCTTGACCTTGCGGTATATCCTCTTGCCGGAGGCAGGGTCGATCTTGGCCCGGCCGGTCTTGTCGTCGGGATCCGGCTCGTACAGGCGATCCCGGGTCATGTAGTAGGCGCCAAGCACCATGTCCTGAGACGGGACGATGATCGGCTTGCCGTTGGCCGGCGACAGAATGTTGTTGGTGGACATCATAAGGACGCGGGCCTCCACCTGGCTCTCTATGGAGAGCGGCAGATGCACGGCCATCTGGTCGCCGTCGAAGTCGGCGTTGAAGGCGGTGCAGACCAGCGGATGCAATTGAATGGCCTTGCCCTCGATCAGTACCGGTTCAAAAGCCTGGATGCCGAGACGGTGCAAGGTCGGAGCGCGGTTGAGCATCACCGGGTGTTCCTTGATGACCTCCTCCAGCACATCCCACACCTCGGGGCGTTCCTTCTCCACCATCTTTTTGGCGCTCTTGATGGTGGTTACGTAGCCCCGCTCTTCCAGTTTGTTGTAGATAAAGGGCTTGAACAGCTCCAGGGCCATCTTCTTCGGCAGGCCGCACTGATGCAGCCTCAGTTCCGGGCCGACGACGATAACCGAACGGCCGGAGTAGTCAACGCGCTTGCCCAAGAGGTTCTGGCGGAAACGGCCCGACTTGCCCTTGAGCATGTCTGAAAGTGATTTCAACGGACGCTTGTTGGGGCCGGCAATGGCCCGGCCGCGGCGGCCGTTGTCGAACAGGGCGTCCACCGCCTCCTGGAGCATCCGTTTTTCGTTGCGGATGATCACCTCGGGCGCCTGCAATTCGCAGAGGCGTTTGAGGCGGTTGTTGCGATTGATGACCCGGCGATACAGGTCGTTTAAGTCGGAGGTGGCGAACCGGCCGCCGTCCAGCGGCACCAGCGGACGCAACTCCGGCGGGAGGACCGGGATGCATTCCAGGATCATCCACTCCGGCTTGTTGCCCGACGACTTGAACGCCTCCACCACCTTGAGGCGTTTGGCGGTTTTTTTACGCTTTGCCTCGCTGGTGGACTCCATCATCTCGGTACGGAGCGAGACAGCCAGTTCGTCCAGGTTGAGGGAGCGGAGGCAGTTGCGGATGGCCTCGGCCCCCATGCCACCCTCAAAGGCATCGCTGCCGTATTCCTGCTGGGCCTTGAGGAATTTTTCCTCGGACATTACCTCGCAGAAATCCATCGGCGTATTCTTGGGGTCGCTGATGACGAACGCCTCAAAGTAGAGGACCTTCTCAAGATCCTTGAGGGTGATGTCCAACAGATTGCCGATACGGGACGGCAACGACTTGAGGAACCAGATATGGGCCACCGGCGTGGCGAGGTCGATATGTCCCAGCCGCTCCCGGCGCACCTTGGAGGGGATGACCTCAACGCCGCACTTCTCGCAGATGATACCGCGGTGTTTCATGCGCTTGTACTTGCCGCAGTTGCACTCGTAGTCCTTGGTGGGACCGAAGATCTTGGCGCAGAACAGGCCGTCGCGCTCCGGTTTGAAGGTGCGGTAATTAATGGTTTCCGGCTTTTTTACCTCACCATGGGAACGCTCCCGGATTTTTTCCGGCGATGAGACCGATATCCGTATAGATGAAAAGTGGAGTGGATCTTTTGGTTTATCGAAAAAACTGAAATAATCTTCCACGATGCTCTCCTCCGTTATTCTGAAGCTCCGCGACGAGGCCGGGCCGGCTTGTCCACGAAGGTATCTGTAGTTATTCCTCGTCCCCTTCCAACAGTTCCACGTCAAGGCACAGGGATTGAAGTTCCTTGATGAGGACGTTGAAGGATTCCGGCAGGCCCGGTTCAAGGGTATGCTTACCCTTGACAATGGCTTCGTACATCCGTGTACGGCCGGAGACATCGTCCGACTTGACCGTAAGGAATTCCTGGAGTGCATAGGAGGCGCCATAGGCCTCCATGGCCCATACCTCCATCTCACCCAGTCTCTGGCCGCCGAACTGGGCCTTACCACCCAGCGGCTGCTGGGTGACCAGGCTATAGGGTCCGATGGAACGGGCATGGATCTTGTCGTCAACGAGATGATGCAGCTTGAGAACGTACATCACGCCGACGGTGACCTTATGCTTGAACGGGTCTCCGGTGCGGCCGTCGAAGAGGGTTACCTGGCCGGACGAGTGGAACCCGGCCTTTTCCAGCATCCCTTTGATCTTATCCTCCGAAGCTCCCTCGAAGACCGGCGACGCCATGGGGACACCACGCTGGAGGCGACGACAGACCTTCAGCAGCTCCTCCTTGTCGAGCGAGTCGATGAACTTGGCGAGTTCCTTGTCGTCGTACACGTCCTTGACGTATTTCCTCAGGTTCTCTTCCGAGAGATGCTTCTGCATCATCTCCTCGATCTTCCACCCGATACCTTTAGCTGCCCATCCGAGATGGGTTTCGAGGATCTGGCCGACGTTCATACGGGAAGGTACGCCGAGCGGGTTGAGAACGATCTCCACCGGCCGGCCATCCTCCATGTAGGGCATATCCTCTTCGGGCAGGATGCGGGAGACGACACCCTTGTTGCCGTGGCGGCCCGCCATTTTATCGCCGACCTGCAGTTTGCGCTTGATGGCGATGTAGACCTTTACCATCTTGATCACGCCCGGCGGCAGGTCGTCGCCACGTTTGAGCTTCTGTATCTTATCGTCAAAGACGTTGTGGATCAGGTCGATCTGACGGTTGAGCGTATCGAGTACCTGGCTTACCTTGTCATCGGTTTCGCCGTCGTCGCTGGTGGAGATGCTTGCCCAGCGTTCCATCGGCAGGCCGCCAAGAACGTCATCGGTGATCTTCTTCCCTTTGGCCAGGATCAGCGTCCCCTCGCCGTCTTCCAGCTTGACCGCCAGGGTCTTGCCCACCAGAAGGCGCCTGAGCTTGCCGACCGCCGAGTCGCGGATGATGCGGATCTCGTCCTGCTCATCCTTGCGGAGCTTGTTCTCTTCCGCCTTCTCGATCAGTTCGGTGCGGGCGTCCTTGTCGTTCCCCTTGCGGGAGAATATCTTGGCGCCGATAACCGTTCCCTCGACTCCGGGCGGTACGGTCAGGGAGGTGTCGCGGACATCGCCGGCCTTTTCGCCGAAGATGGCGCGCAGCAGCTTTTCCTCGGGAGAGAGCTGGGTTTCGCCCTTGGGGGTGATCTTGCCCACCAGGATGTCACCCGGCTTGACCTCGGCACCGATGCGGATGATCCCGGATTCGTCAAGATCCTTGAGGGTCTCTTCACCCAGGTTGGGGATATCGGCGGTAATCTCTTCCTTGCCCAGCTTGGTGTCGCGGGCCACGCATTCAAACTCCTCGATATGGATCGAGGTGTAGCGATCTTCCTTGACCATCTTCTCGGAGACCAGGATGGAATCCTCGAAGTTGTAGCCGCCCCACGGCATGAAGGCCACGACCACGTTCTGTCCCAGGGCCAGTTCCCCCATCTCGGTCGAGGGGCCATCGGCGATGACGTCGCCCCGTTTGACCTTATCCCCCACCTTGACCACCGGCCTGTTGTTGATGCAGGTATTCTGGTTCGAGCGGGCAAACTTGATCATGTTGTAGATATCGACGCCGGTGCCGGTTTCATCATGCTCGTCCTCATCGATCTTGACGACGATGCGGGATGCGTCGACCGATTCCACTTCGCCGTTATGACGGGCAATGACGGAAACACCGGAGTCCTTGGCCACGATCCGCTCCATGCCGGTGCCGACCAGTGGAGAATCGGCCCGTAACAGGGGCACGGCCTGACGCTGCATGTTGGAACCCATCAGGGCGCGGTTGGCGTCGTCGTTCTCCAGAAACGGAATCAGGGCGGCGGCAACCGACACCAACTGCTTGGGGGCCACGTCCATCAGCTCGATCTCGTCGCGATGCACCAGGATGAACTCGCCGCTCTTGCGGGCCGAGACATAGTCGTTGACGAAACGGCCGTTATTGTCAACCTCGGCGTTGGCCTGGGCAATGGCGTGCCCCTCCTCCTCCAGTGCGGAGAAGAACCGCACCTCACTGGTCAGCTTTCCCTCCTGGACAATGCGGTACGGGGTTTCCACGAAACCGTGCTCGTTGATGCGGGCATAGGTGGAGAGTGACGCTATCAGACCGATGTTCGGGCCTTCCGGTGTTTCGATCGGGCAGACACGGCCATAGTGGGTCGGATGAACGTCGCGGACCTCGAATCCGGCGCGCTCGCGCGTCAGGCCGCCCGGTCCGAGGGCCGAAAGACGGCGCTTGTGGGTAACCTCGGACAGCGGGTTCGTCTGATCCATGAACTGGGAAAGCTGGGATGAGCCGAAGAACTCCTTGACCACGGCCGAAACCGGTTTCGAGTTGATCAGATCATGGGGCATGAGGTTCTCGACCTCCTGCAGGCTCATGCGTTCCTTGATGGCGCGTTCCATGCGCACCAGGCCGATGCGGTACTGATTTTCGAGGAGTTCCCCCACGGCGCGCACACGGCGGTTGCCCAGGTGGTCGATATCGTCGATGGCGCCCCGCCCGTTTTTAAGGTCAATCAGGTAGTGGACGATCTCCAGGATGTCATTCTTGGAAGAGGCTGCGACGATGTCGGCGTACAGGTCCTCGAACAGCATCCGGTTGCGGCGCAGGATCTCGATGGCGCGCCGGTTCTCATCATAGACGCCCTGGTCGATCAGTTCGGACAGCTTGACGGTCGCTGAGTTGAGGCCAAGGGACGCGAAAGCGTCCTTCTGGAAGAAGTCGTGATCCTTGATAAGATTGTTGAACTCCTGAATCAGCTGTTCCACCAGCTTGTCGGGCACCGGCTGTGCGAGGTCGCTCTTTTTGAGCGCCTTGACCAGTTCCGCGGGGAGCTTCATCATCAGGTACCGGGAGAACTGGTCCTCTGCCTTGACGAGGCGAGCCACCAACTCACGGGTATCGGCGATATCCTCGACGGCCAGCATGCTGGGGGCATTGAGAACCGTACAATCCGGCCAGACCTTGAGGCCGAGCTTGTAATTCAGCTTGAGGCGCCCCACTGCGGACAGGTCGTAACGCTCCGGGTTGAAGAACAGGTTGTCGAACAGCGCCAGTGAACTCTTCAGCGTCGGGGGATCACCCGGGCGCAAACGGCGGTAGATCTCTATCAAGGCCTCATCGGTGCTGCTGATCTTGTCGATCAGCAGGGTGTCGCGAAACGACGAGGTGATGTGCAGATTATCGATAAAGAGCAGCTTGAAATTCTGTACGCCACGCGCCTTGATATCGTCGAATTTGGCTGCGGTCACCTCCTCGTTGCATTCCACGAGGATCTCGCCGGTCGCGGGATCGATGATGTCCGCCGAGGCATAGCGACCGATAACCCCCTCTATGCCGACCGGCACGGTCTTGATGCCGTGGTCGATCATCTTCTTGATGGAGGCCTTGGTATACTTTCGGTTGGCCTTGACGAGCACCTCGTTGCTCTTCGGGTCCACCACGTCTACCGTTGACTTCTGCAACGTGAGCAGCTCAGGATCGATACCCTTGGTGAGGGACTCGCCACTGAGGAAGATCTCTTCGCTCTTGTAATAATAGTTGAGAAGCTGCTCAACCGAATACCCGAGCGCCTTGAGCAGCACCGTGGCCGGCATCTTGCGCCGGCGGTCTATGCGAACATAGAGAATGTCTTTATGGTCAAACTCGAAGTCAAGCCATGATCCGCGGTATGGAATAACCCTGGCCGAGTAGAGAACTTTGCCGCTTGAGTGGGTCTTGCCCTTGTCGTGATCGTAAAAAACACCGGGGGAGCGGTGCAACTGACTGACAATGACACGCTCCGTGCCGTTAATGATGAACGTCCCGTTATCGGTCATCAACGGAATCTCGCCGAAGTAGACCTCCTGCTCCTTGATATCCTTGATCGCCCTGACGCCGGTTTCTTTGCCGGACTCCCAGATAACCAGGCGCACCTTGACCTTCATGGGTACGGCAAAGGTCATCCCGCGTTGGTGGCACTCCTCCACATCATATTTCGGTTTATTGAGGGTATAGGAAACGTACTCCAACGACGCGCTCTCGCT
>JBEKFJ010000006.1:0-31534 GCA_050013355.1 Oryzomonas sp. | reverse complement strand
CCGCTCATCGTCAATCTGCAGGTAGCCATGAGTACTATTGATGGCGACCTGGTGCGGGTTGCTCGATCATACGGGGCCACCCGGTGGCAGATATTCCGAAGTGTCGCTTTGCCGACATCGGTGCCGTTTCTGATTACCGGTCTTCGGCTGGCGGCAGGACGCGGTCTGCTGGGGGTCATTATTGCCGAGGTGTTCGGGGGGTCGGAAGGGATCGGCTATATGATTCAGTATGCCGGTTCAACATTTCAGACCGACAAGGTATTCGCCGGTGTTTTGATCGTCGCGCTCACCGGTATTACGCTTGATTTTTCGCTTGACCGGCTCGGCAAGCATTTTGGCAAATGGCGCGGCGAAACAGCAGTTCATTGAATTCATGACCGAAAAGGAGACGCAATGAAACAGATAATCAGAAAACTCATTCCGCTGCTTGTCAGCACAACACTCCTGGCAGCCGGCTGCACGCAACATAAAGATGCCGCACATGAGGATCGACAGCAGAAAACCGTGATCAGGTATGCCACCAGCGCCGGCAACCTGCCGATTAATTTCGGCATCAAGAAAGGCTATTTTGCCGCCGAAGGGATTGACGTCAAAGTGGTAACCGTCACCGGCGGGGTCGAAGCTGTGACCGCTGCCGCTGCCGGTGAGGCGGAACTGGGTGGGATGGGCTCTCCTATTATTGTCGGCGCCGCTGCCGGAGTGCCGATCAAGATCATCGGCTCACCGCCGGCGGCTGGTCAGCATTTTATTCTGGTGTCACGGCCTCAATACAATAGTCTTGCCGATCTGAAAGGGAAACCGGTCAGCCCCGGCGCCCCGGGACAGGGAACCATTCAGGCATTTAATGTCATTGCCAAGGCCAAGGGGCTGAAGCTGTCTGATTTCCAGAATGTCAATGCTGGAAGCACCGGAACTGCTTTGGCGGCGCTCCAGGCCGGCAAGGTCGAGGCGGTCATTACCACGGAGACCACCGGGGTCAAGGCGGAACTGGAGGGATTCGGAAAGGTATTGGAGCGGGCCGCTGATTACTTCGGTCACTACCAGCACTCCTTCATCTTTGCCACTAACAAGTTCCAGCAGGAAAAACCGGAATCTGTCCGCGCTTTCCTGCGCGCTTACCGCAAGACCGTTGAGTATCTCAAGGCTCACCCGGACGAAGGAATCCAGTTTGCCATCACCGAGTTGCAGCAGGATGAAAAACCGTATCGTGCCGTGTACGGCAAGGAGATTCCGACTTGGGATACCAGCGGCAGGGTCGATTTTGAGGGCACTGACAATGCCATCAAAATCCTCAAGGAGTTGAATGAGATTGACCCGAAAATTCAAATCACTGCAAAGCAGATTGTCGATGAAAGTTATCTGCCGCAATAAACGCCATCGGCTTTCACGCCATATTGCCGCTCTTCTCGTCACTCTATTGTGCGGTTCAGCGCTGCTGCGCCTCCGTGACCGTTTCTGAGGGGACATTAGCAAAATCCGATGCCGGTTTTGCAACTTAAAAGGGGTGTTTGTGACACATATTGATACGAAATACGGTTCAGGCCGGCAGATTGTTACCGCTTATCTGCGCCGCCACTGGCTGGTCTACCTGGCCGGCGTCACCATGGTGGCGAGCGCCAGTCTGCTGATGGCGCTGATTCCCCGGCTGCTGGGCCGTTTTACTGACCGGCTCCGCCAGGGGAACATCTCACGTGAAGAGTTGGCATCCCTGGCGCTGACCCTGATCGGCATCAGTATTGTCCGGGTGGCCACCGGCTGGGGGGGGCGCATTATAGTGCACCGCAAGGGGCGGATGCTTACCTATCGGTTGCGCAATGAGTTGTTCGAAAAATGGGGCACCCTTTCACCCGGATATTACCATCGCCACAGTGTCGGCGAACTTCTCTCACACGCCTTGAGCGACGTGGAGGTCGTGCGGGAACTTACATCTCAGGGGATCAACGTCTCGGTAAGCGGTTTGTCGCTGCTCTTTACCACCCTCTACCTGATGATGGTGCATGTGGACTGGCGGTTGTCGCTGGCCGGTCTCGGCCCTCTTCTGGCCATTCCGGTCCTGGTCAAATGGCTCGGCCCGCAGATCAAACGGCAGTCGGCCAGGTCTCAGGAGGCGCTGGGAAGCATGGCACAGACCGTGGAAGAGGTAATCGGCGGCATCCGGGCGGTCAAGGCGTTCGGCACCGAGGCGGTGGTGATCGGGCGTTTCGAGCGCACCGTAAGTGCCATATTTAAGGAAAAAATGGCCTTTGCCCGCCTGTCGTCCCTGTTCGGCGCCCTGGTGCCGCTCATGGTCAACCTCGGCTTTATCTCCGTGCTCGGATTTGGTGGGTATCTGGTGGTGCGGCACAACATAACCCTGGGAGATTTTGTCGCTTTTACACTCTATGTAGCGATGCTGCGCCAGCCGTTGGAGCAACTTGGCAACGTGCTCAACATCATCCAGCGCTCCTCGGCCTCGCTGAACCGGATCGCTCTGCTGCTCCAGGTGCAGCCGGAGGTGCGCGACCGGGAGGGCATTCTGGCCGATCAACCGCTACGCGGCGACATAGAGGTGCGGAATCTTACCTTTCGCTATCTCGGCATGGAGCGGGCGGTGCTCGACGGCATCTCCTTCAGTGTCAAGGCGGGACGCACCCTGGGGATTATCGGCGAGATGGGGAGCGGCAAGACCACCCTGGCCGATCTGCTGCTCAGGCTCTACGATCCGCCTGAGGGGGCGGTGTTCCTCGACGGACGGGACATCTTCTCCTATCCGCTGGCGCGGCTGCGCGAGGGAATCGCCTACGTGCCTCAGGACGGCTTCCTCTTTTCCAGCTCTATTCTCGACAACATCGCCTTTGCCGATCACTATCCGGACCGGGAACGGGCCGAGCGCTGCACCAGCATCACCGCCATTCACTCCACCATCAGTGACTTTCCCGAAGGATTTGACACCGAGGTGGGGGATCGAGGGGTGCGCCTTTCCGGCGGTCAGAAACAGCGGATAGCCATCGCCCGAATGATCTACAAGGAAGCGCCGATTCAGATTCTTGACGATTCCTTGAGTGCCGTAGATACCGCGACGGAAAAGCAGATTGTTTCCAACCTGCGCCGTCTTCATTCCCGCACGACCATCATCATTTCCCATCGACTGAGCGCCGTGCAGCACGCCGACGAAATAATCGTGCTCAAGGAGGGACGTATTGCCGAGCGGGGCATTCATCGTACATTACTGGAGCTGGGGGGTATCTATGCCGCCCAGTGGCAGATGCAGTCGGGTGAAGCGGAGGTCGACGGCAGTACGCAGGTTGCGCCTGATTCAGGCATTGCCGTTGATTCGTTCGATATAGTCGTGGAGGATGCCGCATGAGAAGCAGCGCGGCAGCGGCAACCGTGGGTATCTGGGGTACCCTTGCCCCCTATCTGCGCCGTTTTCGCGGCCGGTTGGTTCTGGTCTTTTTCCTGGTTACCGCGGTAGTCTGCGTCGATCTGGTCCAACCCTGGCTGGTGAAGGTGGCCATCGACCGATACCTGGCGGTGCCGACTCCGGATGAGAATGCGGTGCTGAAGATTGCCGGAGCATACCTGGGGGTGGTGCTGCTTGCATTTGTTCTCACCTACTACCAGGAAATCATCCTCCAGCAAGCCGGACAGAACATCGTCAGGGCGATCCGCTTCGACCTGTTCCGTCATATCCAGACCTTGGCGCTGCGATACTTCGACCAGAACAGCGCCGGCCGCATCATCACCAACGTGGTCAGCGACACCGAGGCGCTCAATAATCTTTTTACCCAGTTCCTTTCCAACACCCTGCGCGGCCTCTTTTCGCTCGTGTTGATCATGGGGTTCATGCTCCGGCTCGACGTGAAGGTGGCGCTCTACTGTTTTCTGTTGATTCCGCTGGTGACGGTCATTGCGGTGTTTTTCCAGCGCCGCATGCGGGCCATCAACAGCGAAGTGCGCAACCGGTTAGGGAGCGCCATCGGTTTCCTGGCCGAAAACCTCCAGGGAATGGCAATCATCCAGATTTTTCACCAGGAACTGAAGCAGCAGCAGCGCTTCGACGAGCGCAATCGTGCCCTGATGCAGGCCACCATCAAGGAAAATTGGTACTTCCTGCTCTTTTTCAATGTCACCGAACTGTTGGGGGATATCGGCATTGCCGCGCTGCTTTGGTACGGCGGCCAGTCGGTACTGCGTGGTTCGCTTTCCTTTGGCGTGCTCTATGCCTTTATCGGTTATATCCGCCGCTTTTTCCAGCCTATCAACACAATCTCCCAGCAGATGAACACGCTGCAGTCGTCCCTGGTGGCCACCGAGCGCATTGCCGCCACCCTGCGGGAACAGCCTGATATCCGCGAACTCCCCGGCGCCGTGGCGCCGAATATTGCCGGCGAAGTACTGTTTGATAACGTATCGCTTGCCTATCGTCCAGACCTGCCGGTACTGAAAGGGATAAACCTCTCCATCGCACCCGGTGAACGGGTCGGCTTTGTCGGAGCCACCGGGGCCGGCAAATCGTCGTTGATGAACCTGGCGACCCGTTTCTATGACACCACCGGCGGACGTGTCGTCATCGATGGCGTAGATGTACGCCATTGGCCGCTTGATGCCCTCCGTCAGGCCATCGGCATTGTCCAGCAGGATGTCACCCTCTTTTCCGGTTCAGTGGTGGATAACATCCGCTTCTTTCAGGAGGAGATTCCTGAAGAGCGGGTACGTGAGGCGTGCCGGCTGGTGGGGGCTGAGCCGTTCATCCTCTGGCTCCCTCAGGGGTACGACACCTGCCTGTCCGAGCGGGCCGCCACCCTGTCGGCCGGTGAACGGCAACTCCTCTCCTTTGCCCGGGTGCTGGTGTTCAACCCACGTATCCTGATCCTGGACGAGGCCACCGCCAGCCTTGACTCCCGCACCGAGGAGGTGTTGCAACGGGCTATCCACCGGGTATCAGCCGGGCGCACGTTGCTGGTGATTGCCCACCGCCTGGCGACCATTCAGGAGATGGATCGCATCGTGGTGCTGGAGCAGGGGCTAATCGTCGAGATCGGCAGCCATGAACAGTTGCTGGCGCGGCAAGGGCATTACTGGCAGTTGCATCAGGCGGGGATTTTGCTGGATGAAGTGGCGTGACAAATATCCCCCCTTTGGTAAAGGGAGACTTACATTGTTAGCTTGGATGGACTTTATCGTACAAATATTTTGATTTGGGAGGAAATGCAATGTCTTTAAACACTGTAACCGAGGTGAAGAACAAGGAAACAATCAAACAGCGCATGCTGGATGAAGTCAAGCTGTCGATCGAACTCAACGACGCCGGTATTTCATACAACCCTGAAGAGTTGAAACCGCTGCGTAGCAGTGAACTGATCCCGTATCCGTTCCAGGGTCTGCGACCGGGGGTTGCCTTTACCCTGCCCCACGGCATCAAGGTCAGTGGCGGATTGAACAAGTGGGCACCCTATGCCATCGTAGTTGAAAACGGCAAACCGGTTCTCTACAACGAGAAAGAACCGCTTGCGGAAATCACCTTTTACGAACAGCCGGTGCATCCGGTGCTGGAACAGCAGTTAAGCACCGGTGAGAAGGTCAAGGGGATTCTGACCATCGATCCGCACGGACAGATTGATGTTTCTTATAGCGCCGAATGCTCTCTGAAGGACAATGGCGAGGACTGTCTGTTCTGTTCGATCAACGTCCGCGAGCGAGAACCGGAGCGGGTGTTGATTAAGAACTCGCGCCAGATTGCCGAGGCCTACGACATCGTCCGCCAGGCGGGATACGGCAACAATTTCAAGATAAGCGGCGGTTTTGTGCCGGAACGCCGCGAGGTTGAATACTACATTGATGTGGTTGAAGCCATTCGTGAGAAGTACTCAAAATTCAAAGGGGTGGCGGTGATCGGCGCACCGGCGGATTTGTCGATTCTTCCCAAATACAAGGAAGCCGGTTACACCGACCTTTCCCACAATCTTGAGGTGTGGGACAAAAATCTGTTTGCGCACATCTGCCCGGGTAAAAGCAAGCGCAACGGCGGCTGGCAGCACTGGGTCGATTCGCTTGTCGCCGCGGTGGATGTGTTCGGCAAGGGGCAAGTGCATTCAAATTTCGTGGGCGGGCTGGATACTATGGACGGTTTCCTTGAAGGGATAGAATTTCTCTCGTCCAAAGGTGTGGTTGCCCATTTCGGTATGTTCAGCCAGCAGAAGAATACCGGCCTAGAAGGAAAGCGTGGCCCTGAACCGTGGTATCACTGGGAACTGGTGGATAAAGCCACAGATATTCAGCTTCGCTACGGCTTCACGACGGAACAGATGTACCGCGGCCCAGGCACTGGTGATCACAATGGCAGAGTGTTACGGATCAAGCGGGGTGATTTTGTTGGGGACAAAATGGATATCTATCAGTTTCCGCCGCTAGATTGACATACGGTTGAGTCCAATTATCTTAATGTTTGAATACTGATTGATATAAAAAACAAACCGCTTATATGGCCGTCTGACCGGAAGACCGGAGGCCGTTGGAGTGCATTTCGACGGTTGTTTTAAACGAAAGATATACATGACGGCACGGCTGGCAGGACATAACGAGAAAAACGCAACTGTGCGCGTCGTGCCGGTAAGGCGCGGCCAGCGACGCTTCAGCGCCATGTTCAAACCGAACGGTTCTCGCTGCAACCTCGATTTCCGTTACTGCTACTATCTGGGCAAGGGAAGCCGACATGTGCCGCAAGCGGCAGGCGACGCCATTCTGGATGCTATCATCCGCGATTACATTTACGCTATCTATGATAGCGAGAAATAAGCATGGTGCATAATTAAATAGAGGTCTCCTTCAATGCAATGGGGGCGGCTGGTCCGCCCCGTTTTTTTCGAAACCGAGGAATGATCGTATGACTCAGCAAAACGGCATTATTCCGCTCAGGATCGCCTTTTCGCTCAACGGAGAGCAGAGAGAGATAACCCCGACACTGATCCGTGACAGACACAATACCATACTGGTAGACGCCGGGTTCCCCGGGCAGGAACCGTTGTTCATCCGGGAGTTTGAACGGATCGGACTTGACCCGGTTGCGGTGAACGGCTTTATCGTTACCCATCAGGACCGCGACCATATAGGAGGGCTTTCCCAACTGCTGGAGTCTGCCGCCCCCGGTTCTCCAGTGGCCGCCCACGGCCTGGAACGAGCTTATATTCAGGGGCAGCAACAGTTTATCAAAAATCCGCATCGTGACAATCCGCCGCCCGCACCGCCATTTGCCAGGGTTGCCGTCACCAGAGTGCTGGTGGATGGCGAGGAACTGCCGTATGCAGGTGGAGTAGTGGTGATTCATACACCGGGGCACACACCCGGCCATATCTGTCTCTATCATCGGCAATCACGCACCATGATCTCCGGTGATGCCCTGAATGTTGTAGATGGGGAGCTGACCGGTCCCAATCCCCGGTTTACCCACGATCTGCCGTTGGCGCTCTCCTCGCTCAAGAGACTCTCACGATACGATATCGATACCGTCATCTGCTACCACGGTGGAGTGTTTCGGTATAACGTCAGTCAACGTATTGCAGATATTGCCGATGGGCTGAGAGCAGGGAGATGATGTGGGCAGAGGCATTCTCCATTGACTGGCGGAGTTGAAATGTGTGCGGAGAGGGGGGGCTCCGTGTCTGATAACAATTCCGGCGCGGTTTTGAGTCCCTTCGATAGCGATCATGATAGTAAATAAGGGGAAGTAAACATGAAAACTTCGATGGTTATGGGTGCGGTAACGTTAATCGTTATTGTTGTGCTGGCCGGTGTCGGATGGCATCTGGCACACAAAAAGCGGCCGGCGGATACGCTTGTTACGATCAGAAGCAGTGTCAGCGCGGCCCCTACCAACTTTGAGCTGGTTGCAAAGCTCACCGGAAAGGATATCATCAAGGAAGAGGGGGTGATCCTCAAGCCGACGGTGGTGCAGGCCGGAGGAGGCGGCACCGTGACCATGCAGGCGCTCTTGGGGGGCAACATCGACACCGCCGGCGGTTCGGTTTCCATCTGGGTGAACGCCATCGGCAAGGGAGCTAAGGTTAAACTGCTCCTCCCCGGCACCGTCACCGAAGAACCGGAACATTCAGGACTGCTGGTGCTGGAGGATAGCCCGATCCGTACTATTGAAGATCTGGCCGGCAAGAAGATCGCCGTCAACGTGCTGGGGGCTGAGGCCGATTTCATTATCCGCACCTTCCTCAAACAGCATGGTCTGTCGGTCAATCAGGTGAAACTGCTGGTAGTGCCGGCGGAGAACGAGGAGCAGGCGTTGCGCTACAAGATGGTGGATGCCGTGGCCTGGACCACCAGCGGCGGTGTCCCCTTTGAAAGGGCGGTGGAGAACGGCGGCGTGCGGCGGATCCCCGGCACCAGCAGTTTCGAGGCGCGGGGGAACAAAAGCCTGCTTACTACCAATGAGGGATTCCGCGAGGACTTTATCCGCGAGCATCCGGAAGCGGTGCGCGCCTACCTGAAAGCCTGTGACCGAGCGCACGCGTGGTATGGGAGGAGTACCAAAAAGATCCGGAAAGAGTGCGAAAGGTGTTCGGAGAATTGACCGCAGCCAAAGGTGGAAACCCGGCATTGGCCAAACATTACCGTGGGCCGCGCTGGTCGCCGCAAAATCAGTTCATCACGGATCATGATGTCCAGTTCTGGATCGACAAGTTTGTCGAGGATGGTATCCTCGCGCCGGGACAGTTGAAGCCGGCTGATGTCTATTCCAACGAGTTCAATCCGGAGCACAAGTAATGCCGGGATGTCTTCAATGAAAGCCGCCGACTGGTCTTCACTGCCGCCGGATTGTCGCCGCGCCATGCGTTCGGCCGTTCTGGCACAATGTTTCGGCATGCTCACCCAGCAGATGCTGTCTGGTGGAATTTTGCTTCTCTACCTCAATGCCATGGGGTTAAAAGCGCCGGTTATTCTGTTGTTGTTGAACCTGACGCCGTTTCTGAGTTCGTTATTGTCCATCCCGGTGGCATGGGGTGCGGATTGTTTCGGGATCAAGCGCTTCGGCAACTGGGGTAACTCCCTGATGATTGCCGGCATGGCCTGCGTTGTAGGCAGCGCGTTTCTTCATGATGTTGAACCGCGTCTGGTACTGCCGGTTGTTCTGCTGGGGCTGGTGCTTCATCTGATCGGCGCGTCGTTTTTCAATACCGGCTGGTTTTCGCTTCTTTCCCATATAGTTCCCGTCACCATGACCGGACGTTATTTCGGTTTGGTGCGCTTTTCATGGCAGCTTATGACGCTTCTATTCTTTGCCCTGTCAGCCATGTTCTTTTCTTCCAGAACTCCTCTCTGGATATACCAGACAGTCTTGGCCGCCGGGGCATTGTCGGTTGGATGCCGATTCATCTTCTACAAAGCCATCCCCGATGCGCCGGTTACCGGAAATACTCCCTTGAATATGGTTGGATCCGTACAGACTGCGCTTGCTCTGCCCGGCTTTACCCGTTACCTTGTTTATCTGCTTCTTTTGGTCTGCGTTACCGGCAACGGCCAGGATGTGTTGCGTCTGTCGGCGGTCGGATGGTGCGGCATGGGTGACAACCAGATACTCTACTTGTCGGTGGCGAATATGGCCGGGGCGTTGGCGGCTTTCAGATTTATGGGGCGAATTATCGATCACCTCGGCTCCCGGCGGATGTTCCAGCTGTGTCATATTGGCTTTGCCATTGCTCTGTTGTTGTTTCCCGTTAGGGCCATGCTTCATCTGCCGCCGCTGGCGGCGGGTATTGTTGCTTCAGTGGTGTTGGGAATTGTTTCGTCAACTCTTGGCCTCACAACCACATCACACTCTTTTCGGGTCTGTCATGGTGCGCAGCGCACCATCGCCTATGCCCTGGTGTCAGCGACACAGTCCATGGGCTCCGGCCTGTCGGGTTTTGCGCTGGCAGCGCTGCTAGCCCGCTTCGGCGCAAGTGTTCCAGGTGGCAATCCCTTTGATATAATAATGGTCGGGATGGGGGCATTTATCCTTGTGCAGATGGCCGCCTTGCAGCTTTTGAATAACCCGCCGGAATCAGTCAAGGGCGTTTGCGCGGCAACAGGCCCGTAGAGAATAATTCATACAAGGAGCTACCCATGTCAAACGTCGCATCATCCCCATTAAACTGGAACAACGCATCAAAAGATTACGGCGCATATCGTCCCGGATATCCGGACGATTATTTCGAGTTGTTGCAACGCTTCGGCATTGGACTTCCGGGGCAGAATATCCTCGACATCGGATCCGGCACCGGCGCACTGGCGCTAAAGTTTGCCCGCCAGGGCGCGAATGTTACGGCAGTTGATCTCTCTGATGGACAGATTGCCGAAGCCAGGGCAAAAGCTGCGGCACAGAATCTCGGAATCCGTTTTATTATTTCCGGCGCCGAGGATGCGCCTGTTGAAGAGAACTATTTTCATGCCGTAACGGCGAGCATGTGCTGGGGGTATTTTGATACACAACGCATCATAGATAAAATCAAGCGGGTTTTGGCGCCGGGCGGGGTCCTGCTGATATCGTCGATTGTCTGGGGGGACGATGACGAGGTTACCCGGAAGACAAATAGTCTGCTAGCCAGATATAACCCACTGTCTGTCAGAAACCGTTCTGTGCGTTCAACTCATCACCACCTGCTTCCGGAAGAGTTTGTACTCCAAACCTTCCACACCTATGTGACGAAACTGCCTTTTACCGAGGAGTCATGGCGCGGCCGAATGCGTGCGACCAAATTCATTGGAGCAGTGCTTCCGGCAGAGCGGGTGACTCGCTTTGATGCCGACCTGGCCGAAATTCTGCGGTCAACGGATCAGAAAACCTTTGAAGTCTCGCACAACATCCAGATAAATATTTATAAATATCTGAATTGAGGCGATATTTTTTGTTGTACTTTGGTACTTGACAATAGCCAAGTTATCAAGCTATATTATCTATCAAATATAGATTTGATATAGATTTATCAGGGAAAGATCAAGCGCTGACCATACCAATGGAGGCCGGACACTCAATGTGTTGCGGCCTTTTTTGTTGTGAGGTCCGGTTCCAAAAAATATTGAGTACGTGAAAGGATTGATCAATGCGACTTTGTCTGATGGCCATATCATTGATGATGCTCATGGGGTGCGCGACCCAGTTGACAGAAGCAGGCAGGAAGATCCGAGTGGCCGGGAATACTGACAATGTGCAGCAATGCGCACGTGTTTCCCGGATAACCGGAGAGGCGGGATCTTTTCTGAACAACGGAGAATACGGAATCATCTATGCGACCATCGATGCCCGGAATAAGGCGGCCCAGATCCATGGCGTCGATACCATTGATATAACCAGCAACGAACCTCGCTTCTTTAGCGGCACAGTATCGGCGATCGCCTATGACTGCTCTAAGCTGACGAGGAATGAGAACAATGGAAATAATGCGCACAACACTCTGGAAGGAAAGCAACCTGCTGAGTCGATTCGGCAAACGACAGTTTTTGAAAAAGCAAAAAAATGCCAGGACAAAGGGGGGGTATGGGTGAATGACAAGTGTGTCATTTCCATTAAATAGCTTCTCACATCGTATAACAATGAAATGGTTGACCAGAAAACTGGAGGCCGGATTCCTAAACACAGGATTTCCGGTCTTTTTTTATCACATGCAAAGGGGTCATATATGAGTGAAAGAAAGTCGAAGCACATAGCAATCTATGGCAAAGGGGGCATCGGGAAATCAACGACGACTTCAAATATCAGCGCTGCGCTGGCTGATGCCGGATACCGGGTAATCCAGATCGGGTGTGACCCGAAAAGCGATTCGACCACGATTCTGCGAGGTGGCAACGACCTGCCGACCGTACTCGACACTCTGCGGGAAAACAGCAAGGTCAGGATCGAGGATGTCTCCGCGGTCGGTTTTGGTGGTGTGCTCTGTATTGAGGCTGGCGGCCCGGTGCCGGGTGTCGGGTGTGCCGGCAGGGGCATCAATGCCGCAGTTGAGTTGCTGCAGGACCTTAAGCTGTTTGATGAATACAAGCCGGACATTGTGCTTTACGACGTCCTCGGAGATGTGGTCTGCGGCGGTTTCGCGGTACCGATCAGGGATGGAATTGCTGACCGGGCATTTGTTGTCACTTCATCGGATTTTATGGCGATCTTTGCCGCCAACAACCTCTTCAAGGCGATCAACAAGTATGCGCCGTCCGGCGGTGCCCGTCTCGGCGGAGTGATCGCAAACAGTATTCTGGCGCCGTATGCCTCCTCGTTGATTGACGATTTCACCAACAAGACCGGAACCAGAGTGGTCGGGTATGTCCCGCGCTCTATGACGGTTGCCCAGAGTGAGTTGTACGGCCAGACGGTCATTGAAGCGGCCCCTACATCGGAACAGGCCCAGGTTTACCGCACCCTGGCACAATTTATCGTTGAGAATGAAGACTCCGTAATTCCAAAGCCGCTGAACGGACCTGAATTGAAGAAGTGGGCCAGGGAGTGGGGGGACAGGATATTTGAGGTTGAGGCTGGTGTCGTCCACGAGATGGCAGCAATTTAGCGCTTTCCACAAGCTTGGGAGATCGTTTCATTTTGAACTTGCAACATGAAGATGGTCTGAAAGGAATAATTATGTCCCCGTTACGCGCAAAAGCTCCCCGGATCAGGGAGAAACGGCTTGATGCGATTGGTGCCTGGCTTGGAACAACCTCGGCTGCGGTCGTAGAATTTTCAGGTGAAGAGGTTGTCCAACGGATCAGGACGTTTGCTCAGAGCACGTCTGATGATCTCATTTATGCCTTGAGGATAGCAGCAACCATCAAAAACAGCGTCACCGTAATCCACGCGCCACGAGGGTGCGCTGCCGCGGGTCTCGCACATGCCGTGGCCGGGTCGAACACCATCTGGGCTTCAACCAATCTGGATGAACGGGATACCATCATGGGGGCTGACGGCAAATTGCGCAAGGCGGTAACGTCACTCTTCCACCGCCATCGCCCCGATGTCATCTTTATTGTCGCCAGCCCGGTCGTTGCCATCAATAACGACGATATCCAGTCTGTGGTCGAGGAGTTGCACGAAGAGTTGGAGGTGCCGATTGTACCGATATATGTGACCGGTTTTGCCTCACGTACAGCGGTTACCGGGTATGACTCTGCGCTGCATGCCTTGGTCAAATATCTTGCCGGCACCGGAGAGGCAGAGGAACATGGGGAAGTGGTCAATCTTCTGTCGGTCGCGGAGCATCCTGTTGACCGGAACGAGGCGGAGCGCCTGTTACTGGAAATGGGACTCTCCCTTGTCACGATTCCCGATAACGCAGACATACGTGACTTCAGGAAGGCAGTTGGCGCCCGTACTTCGATACCGCTCTGCCCGGATGCTCCAGAGTATCTTGGGCAGATTCTCCGTGAAAAGTACGGGGTGCCTCTGATCAACGCGCCACGACCGGTCGGCATTGCCGGAACCGGTGCTTGGCTTGCGGCGGTGGGATCTGCCCTGGGGCGTGTGGATGAAGCCACGGCTCTCCATGCACGCTACAAGGCAGAGACGGAGCAAATCCTTGCAGGTTTCTCACTGTCGGGAGTCACCGTGTATCTCTCCCTTGCCGCAGGCAATGCATTTGCAGTGCTTGAACTGGTGGAAGAGCTTGGTGGAACGGTAGTCGGCCTGACCATATCGCATCTTGACCGGTTGCATCTACCGCATCTTCGGGAACTCTCCATCCGGCAGCCTGACCTGCAGATTCATGTTGCAAACGGACAGGCTTTTGAAGAGGCTTCCATTGTGCGCTCAATCACTCCTGGGCTCTATATCGGAGATGGTCTGCATGTGCCCCAGATAGCGAGGCTCGCTATCCCGGTTGTTTCACTGGAAGGAGTCCCTGTCATCGGTTATGTCGGTGTTATCGGGCTGGTGCGAAGAATACGCATGGCCCTCGGATTCAGAGGTTTTGGTGTTTTGCTGGGGAACACCGAGACACCGTATCACGATGCCTGGTTCCGGCGCAGCCAGAACTGGCATATCAAGCAGGAGGTAAAATAGCATGCCGCATCATCTGGAAGGCACCCGCAATTTTTGCGCCCTGCATGGCGCGTTGCAACTCTTTGAGGCTATCGATGGGGTCGTACCGGTTCTGCACAGCACCGCAGGCTGCGGGGTGCAGTACCATCTGGGAGTTACCCGTCAGTCGGGAGGAAACGTTCCCTTTGGCGCACCGCCGGTATCCTCAAGCAATATCAGCGAAAAACATATTGTGTTCGGTGGCGGATCCCGGCTGCGCGAACAGCTCAAAAATACGACCAAAGTGGTCAAGGGCGATCTCTATGCCATTGTTACCGGCTGTGCCACGGAGATGGTGGGGGATGACATCCCCGCCATGGCAAAAGAAGGGAAAGAGCAGGGGTGGCCGGTAGTCTATGCAAACACGCCCGGTTTTGGCGGCGATGTCCACCATGGTTACCAGGTGGCGGTACACGCCTTGCTGGAACAGCTTCCCGAACTGACTGTGCCGGATACAGCGCCGGTTGAAGGGGTGATAAATATATGGGGGATTGTGCCTAACAACGATCCGTTCTGGCGTGGCAACCTGTTGGAGATAAGCCGTGTGCTGGCAGGGATTGGACTGGCCGCGAATCTGTTGTTGGGGGATGGTCAGGGGGTGCCGGCCTGGCGGCAGGTCCCGGCGGCATGCCTCAATCTCTCCTTGTCTCTATGGGGGGATTCGGCAGTTCGGATTCTTGAGGAACGTTACGGCACCCCATACCTGTCGCTGTCGGCCAATCCTGTCGGCTTTGCGACGGGAGAACTGCTCCGAAGCGTGAGTGCCGCACTTGGCCGAGATGTTGAGGTGGCTGAAAAGTTTATCGCCCAGGAGGAAGCCATCCTGAACAGGTATTTCGCCAGGGTTGCGGACAGCTATTACCGCTACGGCTTTCAACGCGAGTTTGCCATTGTCGGAGAGAGTTCGCAGGTTATCGGACTTGCCGACTTCCTGTCCAACCAGCTTGGGCTCGTGTCGGGTACTTTGGTGGTTACCGACTCTCTCCCGGAGTTGTCCCGGCATGATGTCGAACAACATCTGAATACCGTCACGAGGGGTGGGGCAACTGTTGTGTTCAGTGAGGACCAGGCTGAGATCTCGGATGCTCTTGATGCAGGAGGGGCTGGCATTGTGCTGGGAAGCGCTTTGGAGCGCCAGGTCACGGATCGTCTTGGAGTTCCGCTGATGGAGGTCTCCTTTCCGATCAGGGACCGGCTCGTGCTTGACCGGAGCTATATTGGTTATCGTGGCGCCGCAACAGTGCTGGAAGATTTGGGAAGCGCCATTTTGGCCGCCGGTCCCAGAGGTTAGGGAGTGACGGCTGAACGATTGCTGATCGCCTCGCCAGCACCGGTTGCGCCATCCAGCGTCGCTGAAGCCTGTTATGAATTCGGCTGCAAGGTTCAACAATCATTCTGAAAGGCAGAAAATCATGAGAATATTCCATGTTACGCTCACAGCACTGGCCCTGTTCGTACTCTCCGGTTGTGCGGCGGTCCAAACAACCGGCGGGCGATTCGACACCACTCCCCGCCTTGCCGTTATTTCGGCGTTTGACGTCGAACTGGAAAAATTACGGAGCGCCACGACCGTCACCGCCACGTACGAAGTGAATGGCCGCACCCATTATCTGGGGCGGCTCGCCGGTCAGGATGTGGTGCTGCTACAGAGCGGTTTCAGCATGGTCAATGCCGCCATGACCACCCAGGCACTACTTGACCGCTTCAATATTACCGGCATTGTTTTTTCAGGTATTGCCGGCGGTGTGAATCCTGGTCTGCACGTGGGGGATGTATCCGTGCCGGCCCAGTGGGGCAATTATCAGGAGAATATTTTTGCAAGGGAGACGGAGAGCGGTTACGACCCTGGGCGCTTTAAAGCGGAATTCAAGAATTTCGGCATGATGTTTCCTCACAGCAGCTCGGTTCCGGCGCTTGATGGTGGACCCGACAAGCTTGAGCGGAGATTCTGGTTTCCCGTTGACAGGAAGGCTTTGGATCGTGCCTCACGGTTATCCGGGAAGGTTTCCCTGGGCAAATGCACTGCGTCTGGCGAGTGCCTGAATAATACTCCGCATCTTGTTGTGGGGGGAAACGGAGTGAGTGGCCCGACCTTTGTCGACAATGCAACCTACCGTCAATGGGCCTGGGAAACATTTCAAGCAGATGCGCTCGACATGGAAACCGCTGCCGTTGCTCATGTTTCATATGTCAATCGAGTTCCGTACATTGCGTTTCGGTCTCTTTCGGATCTAGCCGGTGGAGGAGTTGGCAAAAATGAAGGGAAGATTTTCGGTAAACTGGCAGCTGACAACTCGGCAACTGTTGTTATCGAGTATCTGAAAAGTATCGGAGAGTAGCCAATGCATCGGTATTTCGATTTTTCAGGCAATGGTACGAACTATCAACAGGAGGTTTTCGCCGGTTTCACGACCTTTCTCACCATGGCGTACATCATTGTGGTGAATCCAGCCATACTTGAGGCTGCAGGTATTCCCAGGGAAGCTTCCATGTCGGCCACAATTCTGTCAGCAGCCTTTGGCACAATGGTGATGGGGGTCTATGCACGGCGCCCTTTTGCAATCGCGCCGTACATGGGGGAAAATGCCTTCATCGCATTTACGGTCGTCAAGGTGATGGGGTATCCGTGGCAGACAGCCCTCGGTGCTATTTTTATTGCAGGGGTTCTTTTTACCATTCTGACGGTAATGCGAGTGCGAAAGTGGATGGCAGAGGCGATACCGCTCAATCTTAAATACAGTTTTGCCGTGGGGATCGGCCTGTTTCTGACTTTTGTCGGGCTGAACGAAGTTGGGGTTGTTGCCCTGGGAGTCCCGGGAGCTCCGGTTTGCCTTGGAAAACTGTCCAGCAGTCCAGTCCTCTTGGCGATAGCCGGATTTGTCCTGATGGTCTGGCTTACGGTCAAAAAAGTGCCCGGAGCCTTGATGATCGGTATGCTTGCGGTTACAGTCGCTTCTCTGCTTGGTGGTGTTACCTCGCTTCCCCACAGGTTGATAGGCCTGCCGGGAGGGCTATGCGCCGTTGCCGGCCAGCTTGATATTGCCGGAGCATTAAGCCCAAAAGCGTGGCCGGTTATACTGATTATTTTTGTCATGGCATTCGTGGATACAGTAGGAACATTGATCGGATTGTCTGCGCGGGCTGGTTTTCTCGATGATAACGGCAATCTGCCGGAGATCGAGCGTCCCATGTTGGCCGATGCCCTGTCGAATCTTGCGGCACCGCTCTTGGGTACTACCACCACCGGAGCATTCATCGAGTCAGCAGCCGGAATCGAGGCGGGTGGCCGTACCGGTTTCACCGCCGTGGTAGTGGCAATGCTCTTTCTTCTTTCTCTCTTTTTGTCACCACTGTTCACCATTATCCCCTCCCATGCGTACGGTCCTGTGCTTGTGCTGATCGGTTGCTTCATGATCAGGCCGGTTGCCTGGCTTGATTTTGACGACTACACCGAACTTATCCCTGCATTTCTTACCATTACCCTCATAAGTTTTACCTACAATATTGGTGTCGGCATGACAGCCGGATTGCTTATCTGGCCGGTATTGAAGATCATTACGGGACGGGTTCGGGAAATCCCGCAACCGCTTTGGGCGCTGGCCGCTTTGTCCCTGCTGTTCTACATGTTTTATCCGTATCGATAGACAGCATCGTTATTCTACTGATGGCATTTCCATACTGTGTTGCCACTGACGAGCAGGGTAATTTGCGATTCCATATGGTGCGCCATGCTATTTTCACTTCGAAGCACAAAAAATATATTAGCGAAAAATTTATCGTTGACAATATAACTTATAATATCTATAGTCCTAATAGATATGATATCAAAAAAGACCAAATATGCACTCAAGGCGCTCTACCACCTGGCCGGCCAGCCCACCTCCCAGCCGGTATTGATTGCCGACCTGGCCAAAGCCGAGAACATACCCAAGAAGTTCCTGGAGTTCATTCTCCTGTCGTTGCGCAAGGGAGGCGTCCTCCAGAGCAGGATCGGCAAGGGGGGCGGCTACTACCTGGCATCGGCCCCCTCCGAGGTGACTCTGGGCAGCGTGGTGCGGGTACTGGAGGGGGATCTAGCTCCCGTGCAATGTCTCAGCGAGACCAACTATGCCCGCTGTGACGAATGCGATGACGAGGCCACCTGCGGTATCCGGCTGGTGATGATGGATGTCAACAAGGCATTAGCCCATGTTCTTGACAACCTGACCCTGGCGGACATGGTCGAACGCAGTGCTGACGAACGAAGCAAACGGTCAAAAGTGGTAGATTACAGCATCTAATTTTTATACCCGATTAGTCTATTAATTCTATAGATAAAATGCAGCACACCCAAAAGGAGATGACCATGAGCACTAAGTTCTATGCTGACAACTCCCAATCCATCGGCAACACCCCGCTGATCAAGCTGAACCATGTCATCGACGGGGCCAAGGCCACGGTCCTGGTCAAGATCGAAGGGCGCAACCCGGCCTACTCGGTCAAGTGCCGCATCGGCGCCAACCTGATCTGGGACGCCGAGAAGCGTGGGGTGCTCAAGCCGGGCGCGGAGATCATCGAGCCGACCAGCGGCAACACCGGCATCGCCCTGGCCTACGTGGCGGCGGCCCGCGGCTACAAACTGACCCTGACCATGCCCGAGACCATGAGCATCGAACGCAGGAGGGTGCTGGCCGCCCTGGGCGCCAACCTGATCCTGACACCCGGCGCGGAAGGGATGAAAGGCGCCATTGCCAAGGCCGAGGAGATCGCCGCCTCCGATTCCAAGAAATACTTCATCCCCCAGCAGTTCAAAAACCCGGCCAACCCGGAGATCCATGAGAAGACCACCGGACCGGAGATCTGGAACGATACGGACGGCGCCGTTGATGTCGTGGTATCCGGCGTCGGCACCGGCGGCACCATTACCGGCATCTCCCGTTTCATCAAGCACACCAAGGGCAAGAAGATCGTCTCCGTGGCTGTGGAGCCGAAGGAAAGCCCGGTAATAACCCAGAAACTCGCCGGCCAGGAATTGAAACCTGCACCCCACAAGATCCAGGGCATCGGCGCCGGCTTCATCCCCGACACCCTCGACCTGTCGGTGGTTGACCGGGTGGAGCTGGTGGAGAGCAATGAGGCAATCGAATTCGCCAAGCGCCTTTGCCGTGAAGAAGGGCTCCTGGTGGGCATCTCCAGCGGCGCTGCCGCTGCCGTTGCGGTCAGGCTGGCCAAGCTGGACGAATTTGCCGGCAAGACCATCGTTGCCATTCTGCCCGACACCGCCGAGCGCTACCTCTCCACAGCACTTTTCGAGGGGATTTGATGGCCACGCCGGAACCGGACAGGTGGAACCGTGAGTTGGAATTGCTGGTGAGGACTGCTCTGAACTCGATCCGCTTCGGTACAGTGACCCTGGTGGTGCAGGACGGCCGGGTGATCCAGGTGGACAAGAGCGAGAAGATCCGCATCAACCGGGCAGGTCATATCGACGGCAGCGGCATTTAAGCAATCTGTACCCGTTTGTCACTGGGGCATTTACGACCGAATCGCACATCCGTGCCGACCGGAAAAACCGGAGGCCGGGGCGCATGTCCGGAAGCTATGGGCATAGCCCGGCCTTTTTGTTTTCACCACCGAACAGAGGAAGAGACGTTATGGCATCAACTACAAAGGGCGCGATCTATGCCGAATTTTTTCGCCAGGAAGACAAGCAGTTCGCCTACGCCATCTGAATAAAAGTCCCTAGGGGTGTGGTATGACAGAGCAGATCGCAGTATACGGCAAGGGAGGCGTGGGCAAATCCACGTTGACCTCCAACCTCAGCGCCGCTCTGGTAGAGGCAGGTTTCAGCGTTCTGCAGGTGGGATGCGATCCAAAGGGTGATTCGTGCAGTTTGCTCAACAACGGAGTGCCCATTCCAACGGTGTTCGACCTGCTGCGGGAACAGGGTGACATCTCCGTGGATTCCGTTATCCATGAGGGGTTCAAAGGCATCACCTGCGTCGAGCTGGGCGATCCGTTCGATTCCGGCGGATGCGGATCGGCCGAGATTGCCCGTGCCCTTGAGCACCTGAAAAGGATTGACCTGTTCGAAGCCATTGCCCCCGATTTCGTGCTCTACGACATCTCCGGCGATAGTTCCTGCTCCAGCTTCCATGCCCCGATCCAGCAACTCGGGGTCAGCCGGGTGTTCGTGGTGACCACGGCCGACTACATGTCGCTCCACGCGGCCAATGCCATCTTCAGAATGCTGGAACGTTACGGCGAGTCGAACGTGACGGTCCCGGTGGGCGGACTGATCCCCAACAGCATCGCCAGTTCGTTCGAGGAATCGTTTATTGCCGACTTTGCCGCACAGACCCGCACGCGAACCCTGGGCCGCATCCCCCGCTCCCTGATGGTCAGGCAGTGCGAACTGTACGGCAAGACCGTCATAGAGGCATCGCCCATCTCCAACCAGTCCTACTTCTACCGCAGGCTGGCGAACCAGATCGTTGACGAGGTCCACTCCCAGGCGAGTGTCTCCGTCCCTTTGCGGCCTGAAGAACTGAGGGCCTGGGCACGGGAGTGGGGCGACCGGATCTATGCCCTTGAGAATGGCCTGGTTACCGATGGCGCGGCGATTTGAGCATAACGTAGCTGGATATTTCAAACTGCAAGGAGAACACTAATGGCGCGGAAGGGCAAAAGAGAACATCTACAGGAGCTGTCGGATGCTGTGCTCGACATGGATGAGGAGAGGACAGTCACGGCGGCCCACAACGCGCTCGACGATCATGTCGATCCCTATGAAGCCATCCAGGGCGGCCTCTCCGATGGCATGGCCAGGGCGGGGCAACTATTCGAGGACGAAGAGTATTTCATCCCAGAATTACTGATGTGCTCGGATGCCATGTATGCCGGCCTTGAAATACTCAAGCCACACCTGAAGCAAGTAGGTGAAAGCAGGGGCACGGTCGTGATCGGTGTCATCGAAGGGGATACCCACGATATCGGCAAGAACATGGTTCGCATCATGTTTGAGACCGGAGGATTCAAGGTTATCGACCTGGGACGCGATGTCCCACCCCAGCGTTTCGTGGATACGGCCCGTGAAGCAAAGGCCGATATCATTGCCCTTTCCACGCTGATGACAACAACCATGGAGGGCATGGGAACTGTAGTCAGACTGCTCGACGAGGCCGATATCCGTGGCGGCGTCAAGGTCATGGTTGGTGGTGGTCCTATTTCGCCTGGCTTTGCCAAACGCATTGGCGCCGACGGTTATGCCGTTAATGCCGCCGAGGCGGTGAAGGTTGCGCGGGAACTGGTGGGAGCCGCCTGATGACCCCCCCTGCCATGACACCGCTGGAGCGCTTCGCGGCCTACGGAAGAGGAGAACAAATCGACCGGCTCCCCTGTGTGCCGATTGTCGGCAACACGGCGGCACGGGTGATCGGCGTCAAGGTCTCGCAGTTTCGCGGTAATGGCCGACTGATCGCCGATGCACAGATTGCGTCTTACCGCATGTTCGGCTATGATGTTGTCCGGGTCTTTACCGACCTCTACACCCTGGCCGAGGCCATGGGGGCGCAGGTGCGCTATCCGGGAGACGAGACCGCATATCTTGCGGTGCCGGCGATTGCCTCGCTTGACGACATCGAAGGCCAGCAGCCGGCCGATCCCCACCTGGACGGCAATCTGCCCCAGCACCTGGAGGCCATGCAGCGGGTGGTGGAGGCGTTGGGCAAAGAGGTCCCGGTTACCGGAGCCCTGACCTGCCCCTTCACCACGGCATCGTTTCTGATCGGCGCAGAGAATCTGGTGCGGCTTACCATGAGGAATCCCGAAGCGGTGCACCTGCTCTGCCGGGTGGCGTTGGAGTCCGCCATCCGCTACGCCGAAGCGATCATCGACGCCGGCTGTACCCCCAGTCTGACCGACCCCATGTCGTCCAGCACGGTGATCGGCCCGCGCCAGTTCAAGGAGTATTCCTATCCCTATCTCAAGCGCCTGATCGACTTCATCCACTTGCAAGGGAAAAGCGTTACCCTGCACATCTGCGGCAAGACCGACAAGATATGGCCGCTCATGGTCGATGCAGGCGCCGACTGCATCAGCATCGACAACGACGCCAGTCTTCCGGGTGCCGTAGATAGTGTGGGGGACAGGGTTCGTATCATGGGCAATGTCCACCCTTCGGAGATCATGCTGCAGGGGACGCCCGACGATGTGAAGCGGGCGGTGCGTCACTGCGTCGCCCAAGCCGGCCACAGCCCCAAAGGTTTTATCGTCGCCTCCGGGTGCAGCCTGCCCACCGAGACCCCCTTTGCAAATATCCAGGCCATGATGGATGCGGTCAGCGAGATCGGCTGGCCCGTCAGTGCCGACACACTAATGCGGAGAGACCAATGAGCAGTATCAGCCCAAAACAACGCCTGCTGGACACCCTGGCACGGAAGCGTGTCGACCGTCCGCCGGTGATCTGCACCGGCGGCATGATGAACGCCGCTATTGTGGATGTCATGACCAAAACAGGCCACACCCTGCCTGAGGGGCATTTCGAGGCAGGCCGCATGGCTGTCCTTGCTACCGATATTCATGAAGAGACCGGGTTCGAGAACCTGGGGATACCGTTCTGCATGACCGTCGAGGCCGAGGTGCTGGGGAGCGAGATCGATTTTGGTTCCCTAGCCTCTGAACCGAAGATCGCCAGGGAACTGTTCCCGTCGGCGAAGGATGTGGTTGCCAGGGATATCCGCTCCATGATGGCTGCCGGGCGCATTTCGCAGGTAGCTGGCGCCGCCGAGCGCTTGGCGCGACTCCATCCCGATCAGCCGGTAATCGGCAGCCTGACCGGCCCGATCAGCACCGCCGCCTCGCTGGTCGATCCACTGCAATTTTTGAAGGAGCTGCGCAAGGAGCGGGAATCAGCCCATCGTGTCCTGGAGTATGTCAGCAATTTCCTGATCGGCTTCGCCCAGGCCCTGGTGGAGAGCGGCGCCACGGCCATCTGTATCGGCGACCCTACCGCGACCGGCGAGATCCTCGGTCCACGCATGTTTGACGAATATGCGGTCACCTACCTCAACAAGCTCATCGACGGCATCCATAGGGCTGGTGTGCCGGTACTGGTCCACATCTGCGGAGAAATGAAGGCGGTCAAGCCGTCCATACCGCTGCTCCATGCCGACGCCATCAGCACGGACGCCTTTGTCAACCTGCGGCTGCTCAAACAGGAGTATCCCCAACTCACCACCATGGGCAACCTGAGCACCATCCTGCTGGAAAGCGGCGACCCGGAGAAGGTGGCCCGCAGGACGGAGACGCTGGTACATGAGGGGATCGACATCATCTCGCCGGCCTGCGGCCTGAGCACCTCAACTTCGCTGGATACCATCCGCGCCATGACCGATACGGTGAAAGGATAATAATGCCGGTCGTCACGTTTCATCCCGATAAATGCAGGTGCGATGTTCCCAACGGGACTACTATTCTGGAGGCGGCACGGCGCAACGGCGTGCTGATCGAGGCGCCCTGCAACGGCGCCGGGCATTGCGGCAAGTGTCTGGTGCGCCTGCCGGTGGCTGATCTGGCCTGCCTTGTCGTTCATCTGGATGCGCCGTCTGATGCCGGTGGCGAGGGGGCCGTTCTGGCCTGCCATGCGGAGATCTTCGGCGATGTAGCCGTGGAGGTGTTGCGGCGCAGGGAAGAGGGGCTGCGCGTCATCAGTGCCGGAAACAGCGTCAGCGTCACGCCGGACCCGTTCATTGCCAGGCGGTACGACCCGGACACCCATCAGACCGCGATCCTTGCCGGAGGAAGGCTGCTGGCAATCGAGCGGGGCGATACGGTAGCCGAGAACTACGGCCTGGTGGTGGATATCGGCACCACTACACTGGTGGCCGCATTGGTAGACCTGACCAGCGGCAGGGAACTGGCCTCGGCTTCCGCCCTCAATCCCCAGAGCTTTCATGCCCAGGACGTGCTGTCGCGCATCAGGTTTGCCGCGGACGCAGACCGCCTGGTGCTGCTCCAGACCGACCTCGTGCAGGAGCTTAACCGTTTGGTGCAGGAACTGTCGGCCGGAACGGGGATAGCGGGCAACCGGATTTATGAGGCGGTTCTGAGCGGCAACACCTGCATGCTGCACCTGCTGGCCGGCGTCGACCCGACCCCTTTAGGCAAGCATCCCTTTCTGCCGTCGGTCACGGGGGATGTCCACCTGAAGGCCGCCGATATCGGCCTGGCAATCGCCCCGGCCGGGCTTGTCTATCTGCCGCCGGTGATCTCGGCCTATGTGGGCGCCGACATCAGCGCCGGAATTCTGGCCAGCGATCTGGCCGCGCTTGGCGGCGCCACCCTGTTCATTGATATCGGCACCAACGGCGAGCTGGTGCTGGCTGCCGATGGCCGTTTGATCGCATCCGCCACAGCCGCCGGCCCGGCCTTTGAGGGCATGAACATCTCCTGCGGCATGCGGGCCGCTCTCGGCGCTATAGAGCGGGTGGATATTTCACCTCATGGGGCGCTCGATCTTGGCGTCATCGGCGGAACAGAGCCTACCGGCATCTGCGGCAGCGGGCTGATGGATCTTGTTGCGGAGCTTGTGGAGGCCGGTATAATAGGGCGCAGCGGCAGGTTGACCGTGCCGCGGCCCGGGGCAGCCAACCAGGTGCTGGCTGAGCGGATCGTAAAAATAGATGGCGGCAGCGCCTTCCACCTGCATGAGCATGTGCTGCTCAGCCAGAAGGATATCCGCCAGGTCCAGTTGGCAAAAGGGGCCATCCGTGCCGGTATCGAATTGCTGTTGCAGGAGGCCGGACTGCGGGCCTCGGATCTGGACCGGGTGCTGATCGCCGGTTCCTTCGGTTATCACCTGCGGGAGCGGAGCCTGCTGACGCTGGGGCTTCTCCCGCCCGAGGTGGCCGGAAAGGTTTCCTTTGTCGGCAATACCTCCCGCAGCGGCGCGGAGATGCTGCTGGTGAACCGGCATCTCAGGCCTCGGTTGCAGCAGGTAGTTGAGGAGGTGAGGGTGGTGGATCTGGCGGGAAGCCCCTCGTTCGAGCGGGTGTTTGTGGAGATGATGGGGTTTTGAGATAAGTGTGGTTCTGGCTGGCCGGCCTGTAGCTTGCCGGTGACAAGGCATCCGCATTCAAGGTCATTAACGGGCTAAAAACAGGTCACTGATCGTTCCGCGTCCGTTACCACAGGAATCGACAGCCTCGCCCACATCGGAGCGAGTCATTTATATTCCTTAATCTGTAAAGGTGTCACGGAAGGAATAAAATAATTATTGACAGAATTAGTGGCATATCGTAGGCTTCACTCACAATAATTCCTACAAAAAATACATACATTTCTTATCGAGAGCGACCGAGGGACTGGCCCAAAGACGTCGCGGCAACCAATCCGGAAGGGTAAGGTGCCAATTCCAGCGAAACCATACGGTTTCGGGAGATAAGGAAGAGAAGCCCTATAGGAATCCTCTTCCACACCCCGGAAGGGGATTTTCATTTGGGAGGTAGCAGATGAACATCGGTACACAAGCGGTTCAGATCGGCCTGGAGTGGGACACCAGGACCGGCGCGGTATCAGTGCCCATTTACCAGACCGCTACCTTCAGGCATCCGGGACTCGGACAGAGCACCGGCTATGATTACACCCGCTCAGGCAACCCCACCCGCCAGTCCCTGGAAGACGGCATGGCCCGCCTCGACAACGGGGCACGGGCATGTGCCTACGCCTCCGGCATGGCCGCCATCGCCAGCCTGCTGCTGCTGTTCCGCTCTGGCGACCACCTCATCGTCACCGAGGACCTGTACGGCGGCACCTGCCGCCTGTTCGACAAGGTATTCGACCAGTTCGGGCTGACATTCAGCTACGTGGACACGAGCGATATCGCAGCGGTGCAGGCGGCGCTCACTCCGCAGACCAAGGCGGTGTTCGTTGAATCGCTCACCAACCCCCTGCTGAAATTTGCCGACATACCGGCCCTATCCTCCCTCTGCCGCGATCTGAGCCTGCTTCTGATCGTTGACAACACCTTTCTTACCCCCTACCTTCTGCGTCCACTGGACCTGGGGGCCGATATCGCTGTCTACAGCGCATCCAAATACCTGGCCGGACACAACGACACCATCGCCGGATTGGTGGTGATCAAGGATGCCGAACTGGCCGAACGGGTCTACTACCACCAGAATGCCGCCGGCGCGGTGCTGGGGCCGCAGGACTCATGGCTGGTGATGCGCGGAATAAAAACGCTGGGGGTCCGCCTGGACCGCCAGCAGGAGAACGCTGCCAAACTCGCCGCGTGGCTGAAAAAGCACCCGGCTATCACCAAGGTCCACTACCCGGGCCTTGAGGATCACCCCGGCCATGCCTTGGTAAAACGCGACTCCCGCGGTTTCGGAGCCATGATCTCCTTTGAGGTCGCCACCCATGCCTTAGTGGAACAGGTGCTGATGAAAACGCGCCTGATCTCCTTTGCGGAGAGCCTGGGAGGCGTCGAAAGCCTGATCACCTTTCCCGAGGTGCAGACCCACGCCGACATACCGCCGGAACTGCGGGCGCGGCTGGGCATCAACAACACCCTGCTGCGCCTGTCGGTAGGCATCGAAGACGGTAATGACCTGATCGAAGATCTGCGCCAGGCATTGGAAGCGTAAGGAGACTATCATGAGATTTGCAACCCGGCTCATCCACGGCGGCCAGACCGTTGATCCCCTGACCGGCGCGCTGGGCGTGCCCATCTACCAGACATCCACCTATCGTCAGCAATCGGTGGACCACTTCGGGAAATACGACTATGCCCGCTCCGACAACCCAACCCGCGAGGCGCTGGAGGAGGCCATTGCCGGATTGGAAAAAGGCAACCGCGCATTTGCCTTTGCCTCCGGTATGGCCGCCATTTCGTCCACCCTGTTGATCTTCTCGCCCGGCGATCACCTAGTGGTGTGCGAGGATGTCTACGGCGGCACCTACCGAGTGTTGACCAGCATCTTCCAGCGCCTCGGCATTGGTTCCAGTTTCGTGGATGCAACCAGACTTGATGCCATCGAGGCCGCCATCCGGCCGGAAACCAAGGGAATCTACCTTGAAAGCCCTTCCAATCCGCTGCTCAAGGTCACCGATCTGCGCGGGGTCGTCGAACTGGCCCGGCCGCGGGGCATCATAACCTTGGTGGACAATACCTTCATGACCCCATATCTGCAGCGGCCGCTGGAACTCGGTTGCGACATCGTCCTGCACAGCGGCACCAAGTTCCTGAATGGGCACAGCGACGTCATCTGCGGATTTGCCGTTGTCAGCAACCCGGAACTCGGTAATCGTATCCGCTTCATCCAGAATGCATTCGGCGCCATACTGGGACCCCAGGATTCGTTTCTGACCCTGCGGGGGCTTAAAACACTTAAAGTCAGAATGGACCAGAGCCAGCAGAGTGCCGAAAAGATCGCAGCGTGGCTCCTGACCCGAAAATCAGTCCTCAAGGTGCATTACCCCGGCTTGGCCAACCATCCCGGCCATGCCGTCAATGCCGCCCAGGCCTCTGGCCCCGGCGCCGTCCTCTCCTTTGAACTCGAATCCTACGAATTAACCAAGCAACTGCTGGAGAGGGTGCGGTTTTCCGCCTTCGCAGTCAGCCTGGGGGGCGTGGAAAGCATCATCTCCTACCCGGCCAGGATGTCCCATGCAGCGGTCCCCAGGGAAGAACGTGAAAAGAAGGGGATCAAGGACACACTGGTGCGCCTCTCGGTCGGACTGGAGGATGTTGACGACCTGATTGCCGATCTCCAGCAGGTTATCAGCCACTAGAGTTGCCCGCGCCGGTAGGTGGTGGTGGGAGAATCCGGAGCAAAAGGAATGCGGTTTTCACAGGAGACAAATGAAAAGTGTCGGCACGAAAAATAGGCGGGTAGTCGTAGCCATGAGCGGCGGAGTCGATTCTTCGGTCAGCGCTGCCCTGTTGAAGGAACAGGGCTTCGATGTGTCCGGCGTTTCGTTGCAGTTGTATGACCCAGTCCAGAAGGAACCGGGATGCCGGATAAAGACCTGCTGCTCGCTCGACGATGTCATGGATGCCGCCAGGGTGGCAAAAAAACTCGACATCCCCTTTGAAGTAATTGACATGCGGACCGAGTTCAAGGAGCGGGTAATCGAGTACTTCATCGCAGAATATGCGGCCGGCCGCACCCCCAATCCATGCATACGCTGCAATGAGTTGATCAAGTTTGACCTGTTGCTGAAAAAGGCGAAGGAAATGGGTGCAGATTTGCTGGCAACCGGTCATTATGCCCGTATTGCCGAAGACGGGGATGGGAATAAATGGCTGCTGACCGGTCTTGATCCCGCCAAGGATCAGTCCTACTTTCTCTTTACCATGACCCAGGAACAATTGCAGCAGGTCGTGTTTCCGGTGGGCATGCTCGAAAAATCCGCCGTCAGGAAGCTCGCGTCTGAGTTCAACCTGCCTGTGGCGCAAAAGCATGAGAGCCAGGAGATCTGCTTCATTCCTGACAATGACTACGTGAACTTTCTGGAAAGTCATGGTGTAACCCTGAAATCAGGAGACATCGTGACCAGCAATGGAGCCGTTGTTGGTCGCCACTCCGGGGTGCATCGCTATACGGTCGGACAGCGCAAGGGGTTGGGGATTGCCTGGAAACAAACGCTGCACGTACGTGCCATTGATACGGACTTGAACCGGATCGTTGTTGGCGGGCGCGAAGAGTTGGAAGCCTCATCACTGACTGCGACCCGCGCAACCTGGAACACCGCTCCGACAACGGCCGAATTTCGCGCAACATGCCGCATTCGCTATCGGCACCAGCCAGCCCCCTGCAGCGTGGTCACGCTTTCGGAAAACTGCTTTGAGGTGCATTTTGATCTTCCCCAGACCTCCGTTACGCCGGGGCAGGCCGCCGTACTCTACGATGGGGAACGGGTATTGGGCGGCGGCTGGATCGAATAGATAAGGGATCGAACCGACAGCAGATTTGCAGCATTCCGGCGGGAGTTGTTCGAGGAATTCCACTTGGTACACCGGCAAGCATTTGAAGCAGCAGAATATGTGATTTAAGAAACGTGGCAATATAATTGGTGTAATTACAGGTATTTGTGTCATACACGCAATTCAATATAATAATTATAGATTGAATAGATTTTGTTTGACAGACCGCATCGGATTTTGATATAAAACACAATACAAATACTCTCGCATTACACTATTACGCGAGAGTATGACTGACCAGAAACGCTGGAGGTCGAGGCAGGGCATTAATCAAATGCCCTTACCCTTGGCCTCTTTTTGTTTTCGCATCAAAGGCGTGGACCATGGACGTAAATATTGCCGTCGCCAGCAGCGGTGGTCTGGCAGTGAACGAGTATTTCGGCTATCTGAAATTACACAGAGGAGAATCATGGCAAAGAAACCAAAACAGATAGCAATCTACGGCAAAGGCGGCATCGGCAAGTCAACGACCACCTCCAACATCAGCGCCGCCCTGTCTGTAGCAGGTTACAGGGTGATGCAAATCGGCTGCGATCCCAAGAGCGATTCCACCGTTACACTCCGCGGCGGGGAATATATACCTACCATTCTCGACACGCTGCGCGAGAAAAAGAACGTCAAGGCGGATGACCTGGTATTCAGCGGCTTCAACGGCGTCTACTGTGTGGAGGCCGGCGGTCCGGCACCTGGTGTCGGCTGCGCCGGGCGCGGCATCATAACCGCTGTGGAGTTGCTCAAACAGCAAAGGGTCTTTGAGGCGCTGGACCTGGACTTCGTGATCTATGACGTTTTAGGGGACGTGGTCTGCGGGGGGTTTGCCGTGCCGATCCGGGAGGGAATCGCCGAACATGTCTTTACTGTGTCCTCATCGGATTTTATGGCCATTTATGCCGCCAACAACCTCTTCACCGGCATCAAGAAATATTCCAACAATGGGGGAGCACTGCTGGGGGGTGTCATTGCCAACTCCATCAACGCACCCTATGCACGGCACATCATCGACGACTTTGTGGCGCGCACAAACACGCAGGTAATCGAATATGTGCCTCGTTCGATAACCGTAACCCAGTCAGAGCTGCAGGGCAAGACGACCATAGAGGCGTTTCCCAACTCGGATCAGTCGGCGGTCTATAAAAAGCTGGCGGCCAGCATCGCCGGTCATACTGAATCGAAGGTGCCGGAACCACTGGACGTGCATGAGTTGAGAAAATGGGCCGCAGAGTGGTCGGACCAGCTTTTGGCCATAGAAACCGGCGAGGTCCGCAGCTCCGGCGCAAGCATCTGACAACAACGGAAAACACGATTTGCGGGATATCGCCATGAGCAAACCCGACACTACAAAAGTGCTGCACGGCCACCCCTGTTTCGGCGGCAACCGCCACAAAAACGGACGCATCCATCTTGCGGTGGCGCCCAGCTGCAACATCGCATGCGCCTACTGTGACCGCAGGCACGACTGCGCCAACGAGTCCCGTCCAGGCGTAGCCAGCCAAATCCTGACGCCGCAGCAGGCCCTGTCGGAAGTCCGCCGTACCATGACGGATGAAAAGCTGCGGCACATCATCAGGGTGGTCGGCATCGCCGGTCCGGGCGACCCGCTGGCCAACGACGAGACTTTCGAAACCTTCCGGCTGGTCAAAGGCGAGTTTCCGGAACTGATGTTTTGCCTGAGCACCAACGGGCTGCTGCTGCCCGACAAGGTCGATGAGTTGATGGATATCAACCTGCATAGCCTGACCATTACGATCAACGCGCTTTCACCCGCCGTGGGCGCACACATCTATCGCCACGTCACCTGCGGCGGGAAAAGGCATGTCGGCATTGAGGGCGCTGCTCTGTTGATTGACCGGCAATTGGAAGGGCTGCGGCTGGCGGCACGGGCGGGGATGGTCGTCAAGGTCAACAGCGTGCTGATCCCGGGTGTCAACGATCAACAGATCCCGGTGATAGCGGAAATGGTGGCGGAACTGGGAGCATTCGTGATGAACATCATGCCGCTTATCCCCCAGGCGGAACTGGCCCACGTCGCACCGCCGTCGGACGATTACCTGGAATCGGTGCGGGCCGCCAATGAAAGGGTCATCGGCCAGTTCCGGCACTGCCGCCAGTGCCGGGCCGATGCGGTCGGCCTGATAGACGGCGGATGCGGGGCATGACCAATAACACAACGCTTCGGCGTTTAACTTAACCAACGGAGATTACGAACATGAGCGACGCTCCCGTGTATCACGCAGAAACCCTGGCCCTGCACGCCGGGCAGAAACCGGACCCCACCACCAACAGCCGGGCGGTGCCGATCTACCAGACCACGTCCTATGTCTTCAACGACGCCGACCATGCCGCCCGGCTGTTCGGACTGCAGGAGTTCGGCAATATCTACACCCGCCTGATGAACCCCACCTCGGACGTCTTCGAACAACGGGTAGCGGCTCTGGAAGGGGGTGTGGCGGCGCTTGCCGCCGCTTCCGGCCAATCGGCCATCACCCTGGCCATCCTGACCCTGGCCCATGCAGGTGACGAGATCGTCTCCGCCACCAGTCTCT
>JBEKFJ010000005.1:0-32114 GCA_050013355.1 Oryzomonas sp. | reverse complement strand
TTACGGCACGACAACGGCCGGCCCCCATCGGGACGACCTAATGCTCTGCCTGGACGGCCGGGCGCTGAAGAGCTTCGGCTCCCAGGGACAACAGAAGAGTTTCGTCCTGGCGCTGAAGATGGCCGAGGTCGACAATCTTCAGGCCGTCTTCCGGGAGCCGCCGCTCCTGCTCCTGGACGATATGAGTTCCGAGCTCGATGCCCGCAGGAACCGGAACCTGATGGATTTTCTCCTCTCCCGGGCAATCCAGGTATTTATCACGACAACGGAACGATCACCCGCCCTGTTGGGCGATGCCGCACACTGCGCCGTTTTCCGTGTGGAAGACGGCAATCTGACGTTTGAGGGAAATGAATCGCATGAGTGAACAGGCAGACATGACACAAACCGCTTCAGAAGAATACGGCGCCGACAGCATCAAGGTATTGGAAGGCCTGGCTGCGGTGCGCAAGCGCCCGGCCATGTACATCGGCTCCACCTCCAGCTCGGGCCTGCACCACCTGGTGTACGAGATCGTGGACAATGCCGTCGACGAGGCCCTGGCCGGGTACTGCGACATCGCCAGCGTGACCATCAACACCGACGGCTCGGTGACGGTGGTGGACAACGGCCGCGGCATCCCAACCGATATGATGCCCAGCGAAGGGAGGTCCGCTGCCGAGGTCGTCATGACCGTGCTGCACGCCGGGGGGAAGTTCGACAACGAATCCTACAAGGTCTCGGGGGGCCTTCACGGCGTCGGGGTTTCTGTCGTCAACGCCCTTTCCAAGTGGCTGGAGCTGGAGATCCGCCGGGACGGCAAGGTCTGGCGCCAGTCCTACCGCCGTGGCGACCCCCAGGCGCCGCTGGTGGCCACCGGCGAGACCAAGAAACGGGGCACCAAGATCACCTTCATGCCGGACGAGGAGATCTTCGAGACCACCGAATTTTCCTTCGATATCCTCTCCCAGCGGCTGCGCGAGCTGGCCTTCCTCAACGCCGGGGTCAGGATCACGATCACCGATGAACGGGCGGAAAACAAGTCCCACGAGTTCTTTTACGAGGGGGGCATCAACTCCTTCGTGGAATACCTGAACCGCAACAAAACAGTGCTGCACCCCAAGCCGATCTACATCAAGGGTGAAAAGGGAGGGGTGGAGACCGAAGTCTCCATGCAGTACAACGACACCTACGACGAGAAGATCTTCACCTTTGCCAACAACATCAACACCCACGAGGGGGGCACCCACCTGGCGGGCTTCAAGGCGGCCCTGACCCGCACCATGAACAGCTACGCCGCCGCCAACAACCTGCTCAAGAACGCCAAGGTGACCATCTCGGGCGAAGATCTGCGCGAGGGGATGACCTGCGTCATCTCGGTCAAGATCCCCCAGCCCCAGTTCGAGGGGCAGACCAAGACCAAGCTGGGCAACTCGGAGGTCAAGGGGTACGTGGAGACCCTGCTGAACGACAAGCTGGCCCAGTTCCTGGAGGAGAACCCCCAGATCGCCAGGCGCATCCTGGAGAAGTCCATCGAGGCGGCCCGAGCCCGGGAAGCGGCCCGCAAGGCCCGCGACCTGACCCGCCGCAAGGGCGCCCTGGACATGGGCGGTCTGCCGGGCAAACTGGCCGACTGCCAGGAAAAGGACCCTGCCCTGTGCGAACTGTACCTGGTCGAGGGCGATTCGGCCGGCGGTTCGGCCAAGCAGGGGCGTGACCGGAAGTTCCAGGCCATCTTACCGCTCAAGGGGAAGATCCTCAACGTGGAGAAGGCGCGCTTCGACAAGATGATCTCGTCCCAGGAGATCCGCACCCTGATCACGGCCCTGGGGACCAGCATCGGCAAGGAAGATTTCGACATCGCCAAGCTCCGCTACCAGCGCATCATCGTCATGACCGACGCCGACGTGGACGGCTCCCACATCCTGACCCTGCTCTTGACCTTCTTCTACCGCAACATGCAGGAGCTGATCCAGCGCGGATACCTCTACATCGCCCAGCCGCCGCTCTACAAGGTGAAACGCGGCAAGAAGGAGATGTACCTGAAGAACGAGGCGGCGATGCAGAACTTTCTCCTGGAGGAAGGGTCCGAGGATCTGACCCTGCGACTGGAGAAGGGGGACCGGACCTACATCGGGAAACAGATCATCCCGGTCATCAAGCAGTTCACCGAGAACCGCGCCATCTTCGACAAGGTGGTCAAGAAGGGTATCGCCGGCGACCTGCTCACCCTCGCCATTCGCAGCAACGTTCCGGCCGGCCTGGAAGAACTAACCGCGATGGAGCCGTACATGGAGGCCATGAAGGCGCTCTCCCCCGGTTCCGACTACCAGGTGGATGAGGACCGGATCACCTTCCGCATCGGCAATATCCGGGCCATCATCGACCACCAGGTGTTGTCCGTGCTCTCGACCCACGAATACGAGTTGTTGGTGGAGAATCACCGCCGGGTGGTCGAGACCATGGCTGACGGCCGGGCCTTTTTTGAGCAGCAGGAAGGCGGCAAACCCCTTTTCGAGACTAACAACCACGAAGACCTGCTGACCTTTTTCATGGAGTACGCCAAGAAAGGACTCACCATCCAGCGCTACAAAGGCCTTGGCGAGATGAACCCGGAGCAGCTCTGGGAGACGACCATGAACCCCGAAAACCGCGTGCTGCTCCAGGTCAAGATCGAGGATGTCGTCGAATCGGATGAGATCTTCACGATCCTGATGGGGGACCAGGTGGAGCCGCGCCGTGAGTTCATCGAGAAAAATGCGCTTAATGTGGTGAATCTGGATATCTAGGATTCGTGTAGGTGTAGGGGTACCCATAAAGTGATTTTTTGGCCCCATAATGTGATTTTGCCCTACAAAAAAGGGTAGCCCAATGCGGCTACCCTTTTTTGTAGGCTTTTCCCATCTCTTTCTCTAACGGAAGGGCCGTTGAGCCATCCCCGAAGTGGACCGGTTCTAAAGGCTGATTCGACCGCTGCTTGGCGGCGAATGACCAGCACGGCTTAACTGCATAGTTGGGACGCCTCGCTGCTATCGCCTCTCGATCTAATCACCTGTCAGCGATAAGGGGTCCGAAATTTTCTTTCAATACCTAACACACATTTTCCACAGACATCTCTTCACCAAAGAAATGGCAGAATCTGCCGGACCCTTTTCGAGTAATCGAGGTATGCACTGCCAAATCGCTCACGGAGATATTCCTCCTCTCGATGGATACCAGACTTGAATGCAAGTAACATGACTGCGGAGGAGAGGATTAACAGCGGATTATCCAGAAGAAGCGAGAGACCGGGAACGATGAATACGATGAAGGACGCATACATCGGATTCCTGACAAAGCGATAAACCCCCTCCGTTATCAAGACATTTCTCTGGAACCTTGTTACGATAAGTCTCACGGAATCGAGCAAGAAGTATAGGCCTACGGCCACCAGAATTGCTCCTACCCCGATCCCGACATTTCTGGAGAATGGCCATTGACAGAGAGGACTGCGTGCAACCCTGAAGAGGATGACTACCACGGAGGATATTATCCCTGTTGCCGCTATCATTGGACCAATGCCGAATATATTCATGATATCTTCTTTTGTCGCCTTCTCAGAATTGACCTATAAAAAGGGGGCGTCAGGTCTCCTCACTCCCCAGGTTGTAGCCCAATAATTATTTGTTATGGTAATTTACTAACAGGTAACTGTAGAATTATATACAGCATTTTTGTGGTTTTGCAATCTGTGGGCAATATGCAGTAAAAATCACAAATCACCACATATCGCGGATAGTTCATATCAATAGTGAATTATCAATAATTGGGGCCAAAATAGTTGCATATTTGGGGTCAATCGATTATATCTATTCAATAATACACAGTTATGTATATGTGGTGGCCATGGTCTCAATATATGGAATTATCCTATTAAAGGTTTCCTGATGTACCGATGAGAAGATAAATAGCTGTATTTACTGGTTAGGCGGGTTTAATATCCGGTCTGATGTCAGATTTAGAAGTGTTTGCCCCTGTAGTGGTTAAATTGTAAAAATTCGGTTTATGGGTGCATTGGGTAGGAATATATCAATAATTGGGGCCATCCAATTTAATTTATGGGGCCATGTTGAATCTAAAGTGTTAAAATTTCTATTCCCCCAATTTTACTTTATGGGTACCCCTTCAGTAGTAGGGAGTGAGAATTATTTCGTCTGGGACGGAGTCTTCCATCTGAATGGCAAAGGCCGCGATGGTCAACTTAGGTTGATCGTGCGGCCTTTTGTTTTGGGTATGCGAAATACGGTACATAACGAGACAGATAAATGAAAACAGACATCGTTCATGCATTAACCGAAACATTTGAAGCTCATGCACAACAGACGGAATCTGGTGTTGAGTTCTGGCTTGCCCGTGATCTACAACACTTATTGGGATATTCGGAATGGCGGAACTTTACCTCTGTTATTTCAAAAGCCAAGACGGCTTGTGAAGTCTCCGATCATGCAATCTCAGACCATTTTGTTGATGTCAACAAAATGGTCGATTTGGGTTCCGGCAGTCAACGAGAAGTCGAAGATATCATGCTTACCCGTTACACCTGTTATCTGATTGCTCAGAACAATAGAAAAACTAACTTGAGGAGAATCCAAAATGACCAATTTCGACATTTTTGCCCAGATCATCAGCGAAGCCAGCGGCAAACCAATCGAAGAGGTTAAGCTGATGACAGATGCAATACTGAAACTGGTCGGCTCTCCTGGTGAAATGTATGAAGTAGTTCCAAACGACAAAGCACAAGAATTGCTTGCCACATTACGCACGGATCTTCCGGGAATACGGGCGTGGCTTATCACGGGTGGCCTTATAACGGAGGCTGACATTGCTACAGTACAAGGCAGAATGAATTAACCGCCGGAATTTGAATGGGATACCAGATATTTCCGGTGACTGAATAAGAGTCAAGGCATAACTAGGCGCTGGACCTGACCCCAATGTGTGCACTGTAATCAACTGTAGGAAGATCCGGAGACTATTGTAAGTCAGGTCGCAGGAGGGAAGAGACAACATTTGACGGCGGCAACCCCTATCTGATAGTTTTCATTGACATGAACCGGAACCATGCCGCGGATGCCGGAGAATATACGCTGCTGACCCTGAGGATCGCCCATTGAGAAAGATCGCCCTTACATCCGCACTGCCCTGGATTGCCGCCATAACGGGCGGCATTCTCGTCTTTCTCGGCTACGCCGGCTTTGACCGGTTCTACCTGGAATGGATCTGCCTCGTGCCGGTGCTCTGGGCAATCCGGGATCAGCGCCCTGGCCGGGCCTTTTGGATCGGCTTGCTTGCCGGCATCGCGATGAACTGCGGCGGCTTCTACTGGGCCATCCAGATGTTTCGGCAGTTCGCTGGGGCGCCCTGGCCGCTCGCAGCCATTGGCCTTCTGCTGCTGGCTGCGGCCAACGGCGTCCTTTTCGCCGCCTGGGCGTGGGCCACGCGGCTGATTACCCGCGATACCGGCTGGAGCGTGGCCTGGGTCTCCCCGGTGGTCTGGACCGCTCTGGAGAAGTTTTGGCCGGAACTCTTCCCGAACTTTCTCGGCGCCAGCCAGTATCAGCTCTCCCAGGTGACCCAGATCGCGGACCTGACCGGCATCCTCGGCGTCACCTTCCTGGTTGTGTACCTCAATTCCACACTCTTTGCGGTGTTCGAACAGCGGGCCGGGAACCGGCGGCTCGCCGTTCGCCTGGTTGCGGTCTTTGCGGCGGTTCTCGCATCGGTGCTCATCTACGGCCATGTCCGCATCCGCTCCGTGGACCAACAGGCCGCGGCCGCCGAAAAAATGACCATCGGGCTGGTTCAGGCCAACCGCGGCGCCGGGGACAAGCGCCTGTACCCTGAAAGCCAACTCAGCGATCACCGGGAGATGTCCTGGACCCTTGCCGCCACCCGCCACCCGGACCTGATCGTGTGGCCAGAAAGCGTCCTCCACGTCCGGATGATGTCGCGGGACGGGAGCCTGCCGAGTGGTGAACTGGGGGACACCCACACCCCCACCCTGTTCGGCGCTGTCCTGCGCATCGGGCAGGACAGTGAGGACCGCGTCTATAACTCAGCCCTGCTTGCGGACGATAGCGGCCGGATTGTCGGCACCTACGACAAGATGGTGCTCGTCCCCCTCGGCGAGTACATCCCGTTTGGCGCGACCTTCCCGGCGCTGTACTCGCTGGCGCCGTCAGTGGGCAGGTTCTGGCCGGGAGAGAGCCTGGAACCGCTCCCGCTCGGAAAGTACCTGCTGTCGGTGAACATCTGCTACGAGGACATTTTTCCCGGACAGATCCGCTCCCTGATGCGGGGCGGTCCCGGCAGGCGCATTCCCGACGTGATGATCAACCTGAGCAACGACTCCTGGTACGGCAAATCGACCGAACCGTTGGAGCACCTTGCCCTGGCAAGCTTCCGCTCCATCGAACACCGCCGCTCCCTGGTGCGCTCCACCAACACCGGCATCTCCGCCTTCGTGGACCCGGTTGGGCGTATTGTCAAGCGCAGCGGCATCTGGACCAGGGAAACGCTGGTTGACCGGGTAGCGATCATGAAGCAGGGCCCCACGGTCTACGCCCTGTCGGGAGACTGGATCGGCTGGGTGTGCGCGCTCCTCTCACTTGCCGGCATCGGCCGGGCGCTCCTCCTTTCAGCGCGCCGCGGCGAGCCTGCCCAGCCTTCCGCCACAACGGCCGCTCCCCGGCGTGAAAAACCGTCCGATCCGGGCAGGCGCCGGCGCCGCGAGAAACAACTCCGCTGAAAATCATGTATACTTGAATTCATAAAGGAGACCGTATGGGAAAAAAGTCAACGAAAGCGAATCCCGCCACCGATGCCCCGGATAACTACTTTCGGTTCCATCATCCCCACCGTCACCTGAGCCCTGTCTTCGGGAACGATTGGTTTGCACTGAAAGCCGAGTCATTCGCCCGTTTTTTCGGGACGCCTGTTTTTCTCGTTGCCCAGACCGTAATCGTCGCCATCTGGATCGGGCTGAACGTCTTCGGATTTACCAAGTTCGATGTCTACCCGTTTATCCTGCTCAACCTCGCTTTCAGTCTCCAGGCAGCCTATGCCGCTCCCCTTATCCTGCTCGCCCAGACGCGACAGGCGGACCGCGACAAGGCGCATGCGGACGCCGATGCGCAACACCGGGAGGCCCTCGCCATGGCCAGCGAGCAGAGGGAGACGCTGGCCGCGCAACAGGCTTGCCAGTTGATGGAGTTGCTCCAGCAGAACACGCAGTTGACCGAACTCGTAAAGGAGTTGAGCCAGCGTATCGAGACGCTGACCTTGGAGATGCACGGCAAGCTCGTCCAGGGGGCCCCGAAACCGTAGTGGCTGCCCGGATCGTGGCGCTCACCAACCTGCCGATCCGCGCCCGGTCGTTTCGTACCAGCGGATGAAAGGAGGCACAGTATGCCCGAAGGCCCGGAAATCGAAACCGAAAATTTGCACGAAGCCATCAAGGAAGAACTCGAGCGGGAGGGGGGATCGTTCCTCAAGCAGATCTCCCTTACCACCGCAATCCTTGCCGTTCTCGCCGCCATCGCCTCGCTTAAGGCCGGCGCCACGGTCAACGAGGCACTGGTACTGAAGACGGAGGCCACACGGCTGCAATCCGAAGCCTCGGATCAATGGGCCTATTACCAGGCCAAGGGGATCAAGGCGGCGGTCCAGGAGGCGTCTCGCACGCCATGGTTGGCCACGGGCAAGAACCCTCCCCCCGTCTATGCGGAAAAGATGCAGCGCTATGGCGAGGAACAAAAGGAGATTACGGCCAAGGCGCACGAGAAGGAGCGGGAGCGGGATGAGCGGCTAAAGGAATCCGACCACCTTCTCCACATGCACCATGGCTTCGCAAATGCGGTCGCGCTCTTCCAGGTTTCCATTGCCTTGGGCGCCGTGGCGGCGCTGACACGCTCCAGGCTGGTCTGGTTCGGTTCGCTGCTCGCCGGCGGGGTGGGGGTGCTCCTCTTTGCGTGGCCCCTGTTTCAATGAACGGCAGACGGTGAATGGTGAATGGTGAATGGTGAAAACAAAAACGCGGACAGCTTGACCTGTTTCCGCGTTACATGTTCTTGCCATCTATTTATCAGTGGTGATGTTCTTCCCGGTGCTCTGCCCGCCCACGAAATGCCGGACGGTGAAAACGCCCCTGGTAATGTTCCCTGTTGTGTTGATACCGTCCGAACTCCAAGTCCCGGAAATGCCGGATCTCCCCGATCCGGTATCTCAAGAAGATAGGCGGATAGATTCTCCGCGGGGCAAACAGCCACGGACCGTTGTAATAGGGCCCATGATACCAGCGCCCGCCGTAGAAGTAGAAGTACTCGTTCCCCGTATAGACCAGGTCGTAAGGAACCCCTACGGCAACATACATGTTGAGTTCGGGCGAATAGATGAACTGGGGCGCCTCATCAATATAGACCTCAGGAGGAGTTGGAGCCGACTCCGGCGCCATCTCGGGAGGTGGAGGCGGTATCTCCGCCTGAGCCATGTCAGGTGGAGGCGGCGGCGGAGGCGGTGCGACGACTACGGGACGGGGGGGCCGAGGGCGGTATCCGGGCACCTGATTCCCATAGCTATACATGCACTGTACATAGGCATTGTCATACCGGCGCTGCGTTTCCCTGGCACTGACCTGACCCGAGTTGGAGCCTGCCGCCGTTCCGACGAGAAGCCCGCTTGCCGCGCCGATGAGGGCGCCCGCTCCTGCGTGGCCGGAGGCGGAACCCACGGCCGCACCAAGCCCGGCCCCCACAGCCGTGCCTGCAACCGCCCCGGTAGCGACATTTCTGTCATAGGTCTCCTGGGTCGACTTCCCCATCTGTTGTTCCGCCCATTGCCTGCACGTAGCGTCTTCAGCCCGGAACGTATCAAAGGGCTTTCCTTGTGCCGGCAAAACGTTTACGCTCGGACCCGTCGGAAGAGTCGCACAGCCACACAACACCAGCAGCAAAAGATATGGCGCGTGTTTTCTCATAAATCCCATGGTTTTCTCATCTCCTTATGATGGTATTGGCACGAACGAAACACCCCTCATCCTTCCCTCGGCTGGGTATAGAGAGTGCCGCGGACTGATGAACACCTACTTGATAAGAACGTATCACACATAAAAAGGTTACAGAAATGTTTTTTCTGGCTGCATTGGTAATAAAGTCGATGCCTTTCCCGTGATGCGCCCGACCTTTTATCGTCATGCAAAGGAGATATTCAGCTTTTCATGGTAAAATGATGCAAATCATACGATAATCAACACCATACGAGCGGTTTGCATCGACCTTCCGCAGAAGCGGCCGCAATTATCGAAAATGAGGCCATAAAACTAATAAGGGCATTTGCCACAGAGCCCCAGAGACACAGAGGAAATCACAGAGCTTTCAAATATTCTCTAATCCGGAATGGTGGAGAGAAATGAGACCGAAATGTTGTCTGACCCTTTGAAATGTTTTCTCCGTGTCTCTGGGTCTCTGTGGCAAATGCTTTTTCTGGGGTAAAACTAAATGGAAAAACAGCACTTGGTATTTGTCTACGGCACACTTCGCCAAGGCCGCAGTAACCATCAATTGATGGGTGCGGCACATTGTTATGGCATAGGCAGCACGCGCGACAGGTATGCCATGTATATCGTCAGCGGCTACCCGTACGTCACCGGCGCTGAGGAGCGCTATCCGATCGTGGGCGAGTTGTATGCCGTGGATAACGAGTTGCTGGAGAAACTGGATAAGGTGGAAGGGCATCCCCATTATTATGTACGCAGGGAGGTCGTGGTGAATGTGGGGGGCGAGGAGCATATCGCCTGGATGTATGTTCGCGATCCGCAGGGGGCGTTGCTGCCGACCGGCGACTACAATGATGTTGCGGGGTGAAGGATTAAACTCGTTACCATACCGGTCCGGGATTTTGCCCTGCCGGCGCCACGCACCGGGAGCATAGAAGCGCATTCAGGGTATGGCCGCCCAGCGGCGGAGGGGCAGGAAATCCACGTACGGGTGCAGAAAAAAAGGGCGAAGTCCGACCCTTCATACCAACCCGAGGTGCCGGTGAGCGGCCTGTTTGACCGGGGTGGCTACCGGTTCCGGGTCGATGGCCGGATGGATGGCATCTTCCGGCACGATCCGCCAATAATCGAGGAGATCAAGACCGGCTTCAACATCCGGGAGATGGCGCACCGGCTCGCCGCTCACCCGCTGGATCATCCCTACTGCCTGCAGCTACTGACCTACGGCTACCTCTACTGGCGCGAAAACGGCGTTCTTCCCTTGCTTCGCTTCCATCTCGCCTCTTCCCGGAGCAGCGACTTCGCTGACCTCGATCTCCCGTTCGATCCCACCCGGTACGAACATTGGCTGGAACTCCGCCTGGACGAGCTTGCTGCAGAAGCGGGGCAGGCCGAAAAACGCGCAGCGAGGCGGCGGAAGGTCGCATCCGGCTTCGCCTTTCCTTTTGCCGACCCGCGTCCCGGCCAGATCGAGTTCATGCATACCATCGAGCGGTTCATGGCTGAGGGAAGCCCGATGCTCATCCAGGCCCCCACCGGGCTCGGGAAGACCGTCGGGGTTCTCTACCCCGTGCTGAAGGAGGCCTTGGGCCGGGGTCAGAAGGTCGTCTACGTGACGCCGAAGAACAGCCAGCATTCGGTAGCCGAAGATGCGGTCGCGCGGTTCCAGGAGAAGGGTGCGCGGCTCAAATCCCTCTCGATCACGGCCAAAGCAAAGATCTGCTTCCAGAACGAGCCGCTGTGCAATCCCGACTATTGCGAATATGCCCGCGATTATTACGCAAAGGTGCACAGCCACGGCGTACTCCCGATCCTGGCCAGGAAGAGGAGCCTGAAGGCCCGCACGTTTCGCGACCTGGGCGAACGCTACCGGGTCTGCCCGTTTGAATTGCAGCTCGACAGCGCCCGGGAGGCGGACCTAGTCATCTGCGATTACAATTATGTCTTTGCCCCGCGCTCGGCCTTCGGCCGCATGACGGACATAGGCATCGACCAGACCGGAAAGCCCGACCTGGTGATCGATGAAGCCCACAACCTTCCCTCCCGGGCCATGGAGTACTATTCGCCGTCGCTCTCGTCCATCCTGCTCGAACAGATGCGTGACGAGATCCGAATGGTGCCTTCTCCCTTCCGCCGCGAGGCCGGGGAGCTTCTCGACGGCTCCCTTCAGGCCCTGGCAGCCTGCCGGGATGCCGGGTGCACCGGGCCGATGCGGATCGATCCTCCCGTTGACCTCTTCCTTGACCAGTACGGGCGGCAGCGGGCCTTCCTGTCCCGTTATCTTGACTCTGATCTGGAGATCGGGCATCAGGACGTGGTCCTGCGCCTCTTCTCCTACTGGTCCGATTTTTCGGAGGCCCTGGTGTTCATGGGCGATCCCGGCCGGGAGGAGTTCTTCACCACGTATCATCCCCATCCGACCGGCGGCATTGTGAAGATAACCTGCTGCGATGCCTCGCCGATGCTGAAGGGTTGCTATGATGACTATGGGCAGGTGGTGGGGTTCTCGGCAACGCTGAAACCCTTCGACTATTACGTGCGGCTTTCCGGGCTGGATGCAAGGAAAGTGAGGACGGCGGAATTTGAAAGCCCGTTTCCGAAGGAGCGGCGCAAGATCCTGATCATCCCCCAGGTCTCCACCACCTACAGCCGTCGCGAGGACAATTACGCCAGGATCGCCGATGCAATCCGGCGGATAACGCCATTGCGCCGTGGCAATTATCTTGTTTTCCTGCCGAGTTTCGAGTTCCTTGAAAAGGTTGCCGCTCTCTTCCGGCCTCCTGAAGGCTTCTTCGTGATGAAGCAGGAACGGGGAATGAAGGCTTCCAGCGTTGCGGCAATCGTGGACTGTCTGCGAGGCCTGAGTGTTGCGACGATTGTGTTTGCCGTACAGGGAGGTTCCCTGGCAGAGGGTATAGACTATGCCGGTGAAACGGTGATCGGGGCCTTCGTGGTCGGTCCGCCGTTGCCGCAATATGACCTGGAACGCGAGCAGATGAGGCGCTACTACCAACAGAAGTACCGTGCCGGTTTCGAGTACGCCTACACCATACCTGCAATGGCCAAGGCTATTCAGGCCGCCGGGAGGGTCATCCGCTCGGAGACGGACCGCGGCCTTATCGTCCTGATGGACAAAAGGTTCATGGAACCGGCTTACAGCCGGTCGATGCCGGCTGACTGGTTCGAATCGGATGTGGCAACGCTGGTTTCCCGCAGCATCCTCAAAGAGGTTGCCGATTTTTGGGCGGCATAGGAGCGTGACCCATGAGACTTATAGCAACCCTCAACCGAGGTAGAGCCCGCCGTTGATATTAATGGTCTGTCCGGTGATAAAACCGTTGCATGCGAGCATGGCCGCCACCTCGGCGATCTCCTCCACGGTGCCGAAGCGCCCCACCGGGAGCCGGTCCGGCCGCAGCTGCGGCAGGCCGGCAGACATGTCCGTGGTTACCGGGCCCGGGGCGATGGCGTTGGCGGTGATCCCCTCCCTGGCCAAGTGGGCCGCATAGTAGTGCATCAGCCCGATGATCCCCGCCTTAGTGGCGGCATAGTGGGGGCCCACGACCCCTCCCACCTGGGCGGCGACGGAAGAGAGGTCGATGATCCGGCCCCACCCTGCAGCCCGCATGTCCGGCAGTACCGCCTGGGTGACCAGGAAGGGGGCCGTGAGATTGACCGCCACGGTTTCCTCCCAATCCTGCCGGCTCATCTCCTCGATGGTCCGCAATGTGCCGATGCCGGCGTTGTTCACCAGGATCGTAACCGGCCCCAGTTCCCGGTGGATCTCGGTCATCATGCGGGTCACGTCGGCGCTTTGGGCCACGTTCCCCTGCACCGGGAGCGCGCGCACCCCCTCGTCCCGAATTTGGGCGCACACCTCCCGGGCGGCCCCCTCGTTTTTCTGGTAGTTCACGGCCACGTCGGCTCCCCGGCGGCCGAGTTCGACGGCAATGGCCCGCCCAATGCCGCGACTTGCCCCGGTGACCAGGGCGATCCTGCCGTTCAACCCGTTGTGCATGGTCCTTTCTCCTCCCGTGCCTTATCCCATGGGGTGGGTGAAGCTGCAACATGCTCATTCCATGGCAATCTCCCACCCACCCTGACCCTTGTTACGTCAGCTTGGTCTTGTTGATCGGCAACCGGCGGATGCGCTTGCCGGTGATGGCGAACAGGGCGTTGCAGATGGCCGGCGCCATGGGCGGCACCCCCGGCTCGCCCACCCCGGTCGGCAGGCCGTCGCCCGGCACGATGTGCACATGGGTCTCAACGGGGGCCTCGTTGATGCGCGCCACCGGGTAGTCGTCGTAGTTGGACTGCCGGATGCGTCCCTTGGCAGCCGTGATCTCGCCCATCAGGGCCAGGCTGGCGCCAAAGACCGCGGCGCCTTCGAGCTGGGCCCGCACCCGCTCCGGGTGGATCACCTGCCCCACATCCACCGCCACATCAACCCGGGGGATGGTGATGCGCCCCTGGTCGTCCACCCGCACGTCCACAACCGTTGCGATGTAGCTGAGAAAGCTCCGGTGGGCCGCAAAGCCCAGGGCGCGCCCCTTTTCCGGTTTCCGGTGCGCCCACCCCGATTGTTCTGCCACCAACTCCACGACGCGCCGCAGGCGGCCCGTTTCCCACGGATACCGGTCGATGGGTTTCCCGTAGTTGGCGTAGTTCGTCCCCTCGGTCTTGAAGTCGATGCTGCGCGCCGGGCCGAGCAGGTCGAGAAAATACTCGATCCGGTCACGCCCCGCGGCTGCAGCCAGTTCGTCGATGAACGACTGGACCGCGAAGGCGTGGTAGATGTTGGCCACCGAGCGGAACCAGCCGATGCGCACGTGGTTCTTTGCCGGCCCGTTCTCGGCGCGCAGGTTGGGGATGGGGAACGGCACGTCCAGCCATCCCTGGGCCAGCTCGCCGTCCCCGCCGTAGCGCGCCGAGGCGTCGAAGGTCGAGGCAATGGGGGGGAAGGCGCAGCGCTGCAGCCAGGCCGTCGGCCGCCCGTGATCGTCCGTGGCCGCCTTCAGGTACATCGCGGCCACGGTGTGGTAGTAATCGTGGCCGATGTCGTCCTCGCGGCTCCAGGCGACCTTGACCGGCCTCCCCACCTTCTTGGACAGGATCGCCGCCTCGGCTACGTAGTCAGGCTTCGATTTCCGTCCGAACCCGCCCCCCAGGAGGGTCACGTGGCAGGTCACCGCCTCCTTGGCGATCCCCATCGCCTTGGCCACCGTATCCTGCACCGCCTGCGGGTTCTGGGTCGCAGCCCAGGCCGTGACCGTGCCGTTCCTGTAGGAGGCCACCGCCGCCGGCGGCTCCATGGTGGCATGGGCCAGGTGGGGGACGTAATACTCGGCCTCATGGACCGTGCCGCCCTTGGCAAAGGCGGCCTCCACGTCGCCGATTGTCCGCACCGCCTTCTGGGGCTTGCGCACGGTCTCCAGGAGCGACTCCCGGAATGCCTCGGAATCGTAGCCTGCGTTGTCGCCCGGCTCCCAGGCGATCTTCAGTTTCTGCCGCCCCTGAAGCGCCGCCCAGGTGCTGTCGGCGATCACCGCGATCCCCCCCAGGGCCTGGAAGCCGTAAGGGGGCGAGGCTGTATCCATTACCACCGTCCGCAGCACCCCCTTGACCTTGCGCGCCTCCCGGTCGTCATACGACTTCAGCCTGCCGCCCAGGACCGGCGAGCGCTCGATGGAGGCATGCACCATTCCCGGCATCCGGGCGTCGATGCCGTAGACCGCGCTGCCGGTGCAGATACCGGCCAGGTCCACGATCGGCACCCCTTTACCCACGTACCGGAGTTCCGCTGCGCTCTTGAAGCGCAGCTCATCCGCGCCCGGCACCGGCTGCTTCGCGGCAAGACGCGCCAGTTCGCCGAAACCCATGGCCCGGCCGTCCTTGTGCACCACCCGGTGATGGAGCGCCCGGCACTCCGCAACCGGCACGCCCCAGTCGGCCGCGGCCGCGCGTTCGAGCATGAGCCGTGCCGTTGCGCCCGCCTGGCGCAGGGCGTCGTAAAAATCGCGGATCGACTTGGAACCGTCGGTATTCTGATCGCCATACCGGGGGTCGCCCACCGCCTGGGCGATGCGCACCCGCTCCCAATCGGCCTCCAACTCGTCGGCCGCCACCATGGGGAGCGCGGTGCGGATGCCGGTCCCCATCTCCGAGCGGTGGGCAACGATGACCACTGTGCCGTCCGGCTCGATCCCCAGGTAGACGCCGGGGCGCCACTCGTCCGCAGCAACCAGGGCCGCCAGCGCCTCGCCGGGGAAGACCCGGCTACAGAGGATCAGCGCCCCCGCCGAAAAGGTCGTCTTGAGAAAACCGCGACGGCTGACACGCAACACGCTGTTCATGATTTCACCCCCGCTGCCAGTTTGATCCCCTGGCGGATGCGCTGGTACGTCCCGCAGCGGCAGATATTCCCCGCCATGGCCTCGTCGATCTCCGGGTCCGTCGGTTTCGGCTTTTCCGTGAGCAGCACCGCGGCCTGCATGATCTGCCCCGCTTGGCAGTAGCCGCACTGGGGCACGTTGCATTCCTGCCAGGCCCTTTGCAGCGGGTGGTCCCCCTTGGCGCTCAAGCCCTCGATGGTTACGACCTTCTTCCCTGCCACGCTCTTCATGGGCGTTATGCAACTGCGCACCGCCGCGCCGTCGATGTGTACCGTACAGGCCCCGCAGAGCCCCTTGCCGCAGCCGAATTTCGTGCCGAACAGCCCCAGTTCGTCCCGCAGATACCACAACAGCGGCATTTCGGGGTTGCCGCCGAACGAGTGAGCAGTGCCGTTGACGGTAAACGCTATCTTTTTCATGGGGTCTCCCTTCGTGTCAGGTCAGCCGTTGTCGGCTGCTTTACCACCCATCTGCGGGACACGGCAGGTCTTTTCCCCGTCGTCCGCCGAGAACTGCGCCGCTTCCGTCCTTCCCCGGCATGGAAAAGACCGGTCTGCGCAAAGAGTACATCCTTCGGCAACCCGGCCATCTCCCTGGTGAAGATCCGTGGCTTTCCGCCCCCTCCTCGCAGAGGGTTAGGCTTTATCGGAAAGTATGTCTACGGTTTGTAGTCAAAATGGAGCGTATCATTAATATGTGGGCAGTCAATTTTCAGGGATATTATTTTTGATTAATTGCCTCGTACGGGACGCGAAGCGAAACGACAGAAATATTTTTGAGGCCGAATGTATGCTATACTATTTTTACTTGCGGTTGCCTGTGGCGGCGGCTTCGAAGATATCCCATTACTAATCGGACATACCATATGAGACGTGTCACCACCATCATTTTATTACCTCTGCTCGCCCTGTTGCAGGCTTCCTGTACCTCCACCACCATGTCCCTCTACAGCGGCGAAATGGAACTGATCTCCGTTTCCGGCAGCGGATGCCTGCAGGAAGACATGGCCGGAAAACGGGTGCCGGTTGATCTGTCTCTGGAGCAGGGCAACTCCTCAGATGGTCAACGGATAGACGGCTATTTCAGCGGACCGGACATTCAGAGCGGGCATTTTTTCGGCAATGACCTCGGCCGGCTGCAGGTCGTCTATCCCGACGAACCCGACGCTGCCCGAGGTCACACCCTTGTGCTTGCAACCGCCCCCGAGGGTGCCAGCGGCGAGCTTCACGAAAAACCACAAGCAGATTCAACAAATTGTTACTTCGAAAAGGCGGCCCTCAATCTTAAACGAGAGGCAACCGGCAGCGAGGCCAGATCCGGGTACGATCGGCAGAGCCGGCTGTTCAGCGCCGAGGCTTACTACATAAGCGGACAGTCGCTTTTGAAAGAGAATAAACCGGAGGAGGCGATCCGCGAACTCACCAAGAGCCTGAAGCTGCGTAACAAGGTGAACCCGAGCGATCCGGACAAGGCATATCCAACCGTTTCCCTTGCCCTTGCCCATATCATGGCCGGCCGGGAGACGGAAGCGCCGGCACTGGTGCGCGAGCTGTTCGGAGAAAAAGATGAGACCGAAGATGCCAGGATCAAACAGCGCATGGCGGTGAGCGTCAGCCTCTGTAACGACGAACAGTACTTTGAAAGTGATGCGGGACAGAAAGCAACGATCCAGCTCATGGACATGGTGGCCCGGGAGTTCGGCAGGCTCGACGGCGTGGCTGTTCCCCTTGCAGCATGCTACTTTGAAATGGGCAAAGAGCGCAAGGAGCAGGACGATCCTGATTCGGCCATAGAGTTTTTCCGGAAAGCGTTCACGCTGAATCCCGACAATCCGGAGAGTGTTACCGGGGTCGTCATGTCCTTTATAGACAAGGAGGACCCGGCCGAAGGGCGAAAATACCTGAAAGATCACGAACAGAGCTTCATAAAGAGGGCCGGCAAGGAACCCTATGATGCCCTCTTGTCCTACCTTTATGACGCCGAGGCACAACAGGCCGAGAATAGCGGCGATTTGCCCCGTGCCGAGGAATTATCCCTTGAGGCGGTCAAGGCCAGACCCAGCGAGCGCACACTCGTAATCAATCTGAGTCGCGTGCTGGGAAGAGAGGCTAAATTCGCCGAGGCGAGAAGGCTCCTGGAGGATAGTGGTAAAGGGTGCGGCGATGAGACCTGCCGCAAAGAATATTCAGATGAATTGGCCCGCCAGGATCTGATTGAGCGGATGGTGAAGCGCATCGAAGCTCTCAGTGGAATGCATTGATAATTGCCTGAATCCGTGACGCCTTCTCGGCTCCTCTCGCTTAGCATGCCTAAGTCCCGGCGTTGTGGACTGGGGCTCTGTCCCGGCGGAGTATCCGCGACATAGCCGGTATGGTCCTTCTGGGCGGCGTTGGACCCCGGCATGTCGCTCGTTCCGCCGCGAAGGCGTCACGGATTCAGGAATTATTTATTCATTTTTCGCTTCAACTTCCCATAAATGAAGACGAAAAGCAAACCGGCAATCACCACGAAAAGCCCTAATTTAACGACGGCAATCGTAACCCAGAAAGCCAGCGATACGATTCCCGCGAGCAGTTTGATACAAATTCCTGCCAGGAACACCGCCGCAACAAGCGCAATAACAACAATCATGACATGGCTCATGTTCGCTTTTCTCCTCGGATCATTCTCCGCAACGCAATCGTTGCCCCCACAGGGCGCATCTCCAATAATCATTCTGGCCCTGAAAATATTGTTTCGTTTAACTGGCTGATTGAACGTAACGTTAATAAAGTCAGAAATTGCTCGGCTGATAAGCCTCAATTGGCGCTCAGGGGTATGGTTGAAAACCCCGAGCGTCTTTTTTATCTTGGTTACCCGCTTGAAACAGCGAAGAAATGATAACAAACATTTAATTGAATGTTATTAATTTCACAGGTATATTCCTTATTTAGTGTATCCCTGACAGGTGACACGTATCATGTCACCGGTTTTGCTCTGAAAAAAAAGATCTTCACTATCCCGAATGCTCTTTTTTGTGGGGGGAATTATTATGACAATGCCAGGCAAAGATAGTGAGACATTGACTATTCTGGTAGTGGAAGACGACCCAATTTCCAGTGATGTTCTGAGAAAATACCTTGAGGAAGAAGGCTACACCTCCATTTCTGCAACCAATGGTCAGGATGCTTTAGAACTTTATCAGCACAGTTTTTTTTCAATCATCATCACTGATTGGCTTATGCCCAAAATGGATGGTACCGATTTGTGTCGTGCTATTCGTAACATGCCTTCAGATCGTTATCCCTACATAATTCTGCTTACGGCACGGGATTCGCAAAATGAACTGGAAAAAGGTCTTGAATCGGGCGCCGATGAGTACATTGTCAAGCCGGTTCACCAGGCTGAGCTTCGCTTACGCCTCAAAGGTGCTCGCCGCATTCTCGAGTTGGAAAACACCCTGAAACGAAACATTGCCGAGATTAGAGAACTGTCAATCCGTGACCCACTGACAGGCAGTTTCAATCGTGGTTACATGGATGAGCAACTCGTAAACGAGATTAATCGTGTGTACCGCTATGACCACCCGCTCTCTGTCATACTTGGAGATATAGACAACTTCAAACGGGTAAATGACACATTCGGCCATCTGGCAGGCGATGAGGCATTGCTGAAATGCGCCTCTGCCATCAGCAATTCAGTTCGGCGCGGTATCGATTGGCTTGCTCGCTATGGCGGTGAAGAATTTGTCATTGTTCTGCCGGAAACCGACAGGCAGGGATGTATGGTAGTGGCTGAACGCATCCGTCGGCAGATCGAATCCCAACTGGTTGAGTGTAACGGAAAGGCTTTCAGTCTAACCATCAGTTTTGGCGCGGTTACGGTTTTACCGGGGGATTTCACCAAGCCGGTTACTAAGAACGATGTCCTTACCTTGGCAGACAGTTGCCTTTACACCGCTAAAAATGAAGGTAGAAACAGAGTCGTGGCAACCGAGATTTGATTTGTTCCTGCCCCCGGAAACATAAGGCGGCCGATTGGCCGTCTTTATTATGCTACGATCAGGCGAGTTCGAAACGGTCAAGGTTCATTACTTTGTTCCACCCCTCTACAAAGTCGTGCAGGAACTTCTCCTGGCAGTCTTTACATCCATAGACTTCCGCCAAGGCCCGGAGTTGGGAGTTCGAACCGAAGATGAGGTCGACACGGGTGCCGGTCCACTTGAGTTCGCCGCTCTTGCGATCACGGCCCTCGAACACGTCGTCGGCTTCCGGGGCCGCCTTCCACGTGGTGCGCATGTCGAGCAGATTCACGAAGAAGTCATTGGTGAGCGTCTCGGGCCGCTCGGTGAAGACGCCGTGCCGGGACTGTCCGTAGTTGGCATTCAAGACGCGCATACCGCCAAAGAGAACCGTCATCTCAGGGGCGGTCAGCGTCAGCAATTGCGCCCGATCAACCAGCAGCTCCTCTGGCGATACGGTGTATTTGGTTTTGAGGTAGTTACGGAACCCGTCCGCAGCCGGCTCGAGTACGGCGAACGACTCCACGTCGGTTTGCTCCTGAGGCGCATCCGTGCGCCCCGGCGTGAAGGGAACGGTCACATTGTGGCCTGCATTCCTTGCAGCCTGCTCGACACCTGCGCATCCGCCCAGAACAATCAAGTCGGCGAGCGAAACCATCTTCCCGCCTGACTGCGCGCTGTTGAACTCCTTCCGGATTCCCTCAAGGGCCTGCAGCACCGTCTCCAGTCGGGCAGGCTGGTTAACTTCCCAATCCTTCTGCGGCGCGAGACGGATGCGCGCGCCGTTCGCCCCGCCACGCTTGTCGGAGCCGCGGAACGTGGACGCCGACGCCCAAGCCGTCGAGACAAGTTGGGAGACGGACAGGCCCGAAGCGAGGATCCTGCCCTTGAGGTCGGCGATGTCCTGCTTGTCAATTAATTTATGAGTGACCGCGGGAACGGGGTCTTGCCACAGGAGATCTTCTTCAGGTACTTCCGCGCCGAGATAGCGCGAGCGCGGTCCCATGTCGCGGTGGGTCAGCTTGAACCACGCCCTGGCGAAGGCGTCCGCGAATTTTTCGGGGTTCTGCCGGTAGCGCCGCGCGATCGGTTCATAGATCGGATCGTTGCGAAGGGAGAGGTCCGCCGTGGTCATCATCGGCCGGTGCTTCTTCGACGGGTCGTGCGCGTCAACAACCATGTCCTCTTCGGCCACGTCCTTGGCCAGCCATTGCTGCGCACCGGCCGGGCTCTTAACCAGCTCCCACTCGTATTTGAACAGAGTGTTCAGATAGCCCATGTCCCATGTGGTCGGGTTCGCTTTCCAGGCGCCCTCGATGCCGCTGCCGATCGTATCGCCGCCTTTGCCGCTGCCGAAGCTGCTCTTCCAGCCGAGGCCCTGCTCCTCGATGCCGGCGGCCTCAGGTTCCGGGCCGACATGCACCGGATCGCCCGCGCCATGGCACTTGCCGAAGGTGTGCCCGCCTGCGATGAGCGCGACGGTCTCCTCGTCGTTCATCGCCATGCGTGCGAAGGTTTCCCGGACGTCACGGCCGGAGGCAACCGGATCCGGGTTGCCGTCCGGGCCTTCCGGGTTCACGTAGATCAGCCCCATCTGCACGGCGGCGAGGGGGTTTTCGAGGTCCCGGTCACCGGAGTAGCGGCTGTTGGGCTTGTCGCTGGTGGCCAGCCATTCTTTTTCACCCCCCCAGTAAATATCCTCTTCCGGCTCCCACACGTCTTCGCGCCCGCCGCCGAAGCCGAACGTCTTAAACCCCATCGACTCCAGGGCGCAGTTGCCGGCGAGGATCATCAGGTCGGCCCAGGAGATTTTCCTGCCGTATTTCTGCTTGACCGGCCAAAGCAAGCGGCGCGCTTTGTCGAGGTTGACGTTGTCCGGCCAGCTATTGAGGGGCGCAAAGCGCTGGGTGCCGGACCCTGCGCCGCCGCGGCCGTCGCCGGTGCGGTATGTGCCTGCACTGTGCCACGCCATCCGGATGAAGAGCGGCCCGTAGTGACCGTAATCAGCCGGCCACCAGTCCTGCGAGTCGGTCATCAGCGCGTAGAGGTCCTTCTTCACTGCCCCCAGGTCGAGTTTCTTGAATTCCTCAGCGTAGCTGAACTCCTCGCCCAGCGGGTTGCACATGGGAGGATTCTGATGAAGTATCTTCAGGTTCAACTGGTTCGGCCACCAGTCCCGGTTCGAGGTGCCGCTGCTGGCAGTTGGTTTGTCAACTCCGCCTGTTACCGGACACGTGCAGTCTTCACTCATCTCTGCTCTCCTTTCCTTTCAGGCCTGGATATGTACAGCTAACGGCGTGAAGTCTGTTATCTATCCAGCGCATTCACCTTGAAGCTGTTCACCCAAGTCTCGCTACACTCGCTATCATCGACAGCCGGATAGCGGGAATCTAACGTCTCCTGCCTTCGGACGAACTTTCAGATACACGGTAAAGGAACCATTCATCAAATTATTATCCCTCTCATTTCAAGACTGTCAAGGTGACCGAAAATATGCGTTTATTCGCAAACAAGGCTTTCATCTCGCAAGAAAGCCCCTACCGGGATGTTCATTCCGATAGGGGCTTTCTTGTTATGGCCGACAGGATAAGTGATTCCGGGCTAGTCGTAGTTATGCGGTCAATAAGCGAAGTTCTGCGTAACGGTCGTTCCAGCTCCGGTCAAGACGACATTATCGAAATACTCATAGTTGTTGGGGCCACTGCCAATGCCAATAAACCGGGAACTCCGGAAGAGCCGGCCAAGTTTGACAGGCCAAGCCCGCATTGTAGGCGATGATGATTACGAAATTTTTTAATTTTAATTTTATTATTTTCAATCATGCCTGAATTTGTCAGCCATAGTGACAAAAAAAGAATATTGTGATAGTAAAAAACTTTTGTAAGACTCCGTAACCTGCCGAGATTGTCCAATATTAACCAAAGATTCAATAAATAAAGGATATAAGGATCTTGAACAGTAAATATATTAATTCCATCAACAACTGTATGCCATTCCTTCTGCTCGTCATAGTAACCCTGCTTTGCCTCGTTCCCTTTCTAGGCAAGGCATTCAATATCGACGACCCCCTCTTCATCTGGTCAGCTCGGCATATACATGCACACCCGTTTAATTTCTACGGATTTGATGTCAACTGGTACGGAACTAAAGAGAGTGCGGCAGATATAATTAAGAACCCTCCTTTTGCCTCATACTACATAGCTTTGGCTGGATTCATAGGTGGATGGGGTGAGATTTCCCTCCATCTCGCTTTCCTGCTACCTGCAGTGGCGGGAGTACTCGGAACGTACCTTCTTGCTCGCGAATTGTCCCAATTTCCTCTGACTGCGGCTCTCATGAGCCTGTTAACCCCGGTTTACATCCTGTCAAGCAGTATGGTGATGTGCGACACGATGATGTTAGCCATGTATGTCTGGGCAATATTTTTGTGGATCAGAGGGATGAGGCGCGACAGCTCAAGAGATCTGCTCTGTGCGTCTCTATTAATTGCACTCTGCAGTATGACGAAATATTTCGGCATCAGCCTCGTTCCCCTTCTTTTTTTATATACGATTTGTTCAAAACAGGGGAGAAAACAACAAATATTATTTTTGCTGATCCCGATAGTCGCCCTCTGCTGCTACCAATGGGGAACCAGGATTATGTATGGCAGGGGGCTGCTATTGGATGCCGCCTCCTATGCAACTTCGTTTAAAGAGCATGGGTTGAAAGATATATTTACAAGTATCGTCACGGGCCTCTCCTTTTTGGGCGGATGTCTAATTCCGACTTTGTTATTTATGCCGCTTCTGTGGGGAAAGAGGGTTGTTCTCATAGTTATAAGCTTGTTTCCTTTTCTTGCCCTTGGACTTTATATTCTTGCCTTTCAGGAGTTTACGAAGAGCGTTTCATGGGACTATTACCTGCAGTTGTCGCTATATATGATTGCAGGCATTCACCTATTGGCTCTTGCAGTTCGTGACCTGTTTGAACAGAGGAATTCTGAATCTCTGCTGCTCTTCCTGTGGGTTATGGGGACATTTGCGTTCGCTTCTTTTGTAAACTGGTCCGTAAACGGAAGAAGCCTACTGCCCCTGACCCCGGCGTTAGGTATTCTCATCGTGCGCGCCTTGGACAGACAGGGATTTTGCGTGGATGAAATGAGATTTTTGCGCTCAAAGTCTTTTGCAGTGCCGTTGACATGTGCCTGGTTGTTTTCCATGACGGTTGCGTGGGCAGACTACAGCTTGGCTGGCTCGGCGCGAAATGCCGCAAATGAAATCGTACGGAATTACGGTGATGGTAAGCCGCTCATATTCCAGGGGCATTGGGGATTCCAGTATTATATGGAGCAGAAAGGGGCTATGGCATTTGATACAAATGAATTTTATACTAAGTCATCAATCATGGCCGTGCCCGAAAATAACGTCAACATATTTCCGGAAATCATAAAGCAAGGCACTCTCTTGCAAATCCTTGAAATGGCACCTTCGCCTTTTCTGACCACCATGAATGAGGATAATCGAGCAGGTTTTTACTCAAGTGTATGGGGGGAACTCCCATTCGCATTAGGTAATGTAACCGATGAAAAATATGCGGTTTTGCAATTCAAGTAATTCGGCAAGCTGTTTTGTACCAAGATTTAACCGCACTAAGATAATTCCTAAGCCCCTATGTTACTAAGGAGTTCTTAGTAAGAGGATGATCAAATTGGCAAACAATGGCAGTGGCGCATCCAAACGCTATAACATATTAGTTTATGTATTTATTCTTTTTGTGGTTGTGGTAGCGGGATATGTCCGCATTCGCCTTCTTGACTTACCGTTAGAGAGGGATGAGGGAGAATATGCCTACATTGGGCAACTCCTGCTCAAAGGCATCCCCCCTTTTGCCTATGCATATAATATGAAACTTCCTGGTGTCGGCATCATGTATGCCATTTTCATGTTAATGTTCGGCCAGACTCCTTCAGCAATTCACTTGGGTCTTTTGCTCGTCAACGGTTTCTGTATCCTCCTGGTTTATTTACTGTCTTTACGGCTCTTTGACCGAAACACGGCAATGATTTGTTGCGCATGTTATACCACTTTATCACTCAGTTGGTCGGTGCTCGGTTTTGTTGCGCATGCGACCCATTTTGTCGTTCTATTTACCCTGGCAGGGCTTATTCTATTGCTTCTAGCACTTGAAAAACGACAAATGCCATTTCTGTTTATAAGTGGTCTTAGTTTTGGCATGGCTTTCATAATGAAGCAACATGCCGCTTTATTTATTATTTTTGCATTCATTTATCTTTTGTGGCGCAATCGGTTGAATTTTAACCGGCATAAAACGCGCGCAATAGGTGATTACGCAATATTCATATTTGCAGTGATTATCCCTTATTTGCTTATTGTCCTCTGGATGCGGGAAGCCGGTGTATTTGATAAGTTCTGGTTTTGGACGGTGCAATATGCCCGTGAATATGGATCGACTCCCTCGATCTCGAAGGGAGTACGGTTATTTTATGATCAACTATCTTTGCGATTTTCTGAACAGCCTTATCTCTGGTGTCTTGCCATTATTGGAATAGTGTCAGGCAGTGTATTGCTCATAAAAAAAGGTGGTATCGACACCGATCGACCACTCATCTTTGGCCTGCTGCTTTCTTCTTTACTCTCTATGTGCCCTGGGTTTTATTTTCGGGACCATTATTTTGTGCTTATCCTACCTGCAGTCTCTTTGATGATTGGATCTGCTGTCTTCTTGGCGCGACACTTACTTGTGTCATTACGATATGGGGTTCATCTGCAATTCATTCCGCTTTTACTCGTATTTATAACCATAATGTTTGGTGTTGTTCATGAAAGAGATTTTTTATTCAAATTTAATTCTTTAGAAGTAAGTCGTTACCTATACGCTGCCGACCCTTTCATTGAATCGGTAAAAATAGCCCAATATATTAAGACGCATTCATCTCCAGACGACCTGATCGCTGTAATAGGATCCGAGCCGGAAATTTATTTTTATGCAGATCGGCTTTCAGCAACAGGATATATCTACATGTATGGCCTTAAAGAGAATCACCCTTATGCTAATCGAATGCAAAAGGAAATGTTCCAGGAAATCGAATCGTCAGTACCCAAATATATCGTAGTAGCCAGCGAGGCAATGACTTGGTTGGAGTCGAATTCTCAGGGAAACTTTTTTTGGAACTGGGTTTTGAAATTTTCTCGGGATTATGATTTGGTCGGGGTAATTGATTTGATTGACTTCACTACAACTCGCTATATGTGGGAGACAGAAGCGAAAGGGTACAAACCTATCTCCAATGCATATCTGAGCGTTTATAAACGTAAAGATGAAGCATCGCGATAGGTTCCGCCTTGTTCGGTCTCACGATTCATTTTCATAAAGCCGAAGAAAAATCATTCGAGATCCGAGCTATTGAAAATGAAACGCCTTGTGCTTGTTTCAAGTTAGATGGCGTTTTTTTGCGCTATAGCAAAGCACATAAGGCCACGCCAGAGTCCAAGTGGATAATTTCCCAAAGAAAATGGCCTACGGGATAGTCCGTAAGCCATTTATTTATCTGGTGGAGCTGATCGGGATCGAACCGACGGCCTATGCGTTGCGAACGCATCGCTCTCCCAACTGAGCTACAGCCCCAGATTACGTGATTCTTAGTGTGCTTCCGCCTGCTGCAAGGTTACGGTGAACATTGCTCCGTTGCCCTCGTTCCTCGCTTCGATACTGCCGCCATGGTTCTGCAGGATGCGGTTGACGATGGCAAGCCCCAAGCCGGTGCCATGCGGTTTGGTAGTGTAAAAGGGGTTGAAGATCTTCGGCAGCATGTCGGCCGGTATGCCGCCGCCCGAGTCCCGTATGCTAACCAATATGCATTTTTTGTCAAGGGATACTTTTCTGAGTGAAACGTGCAGTGAGCCACCGTCGGGCATCGCTTCGCAGGCATTCAGCACGAGGTTCAGGAAGACCTGCTTGAGTTGATGCGCGTCGCCCAGGGTCGTCCAAGGACCACCTTCAAACGATCTGGCGAGCGTAACACCCTGGTCCTCAAGATTCGTGGCACAGGTTGCAAAACAATCATTCAGGATCTCGCCCACGTCGCAGATGTTGTAGCAGATGGTCGGCTTGCGCGAGAATGCTAGGATATCGGCCAGCATCCGCTCCAGCCGTACGATCTCCTTCACGATGGTGTCGGCGTATTGATATTCGCGGGAATCACTGGAGAGCCCCTTGACCAGACGCCCGGCAAAACCGCCGATGGTGACGATCGGGTTTTTAAGTTCGTGGGCCAGGTTTGCCGCCATCTCGCCGATTGCAGCCAGGCGTTCGCCATGGACAAGGCGTTCGCGGGCGTCGCGCAGGCTGGTGTGGGCCTCTTCGAGCCGGTTGTAGAGCATGGAGTTTTCGACCGCCATGCCGGCCTGATTGGCAATGAGCTGGAGAAAATGCAGGTCGTCGTGATTGATCGCCTTCTTGAATGGGGAGTTATCCACGACAATGATCCCCAGGACCCTGTTCCGGGCAACGAGGGGGACAACGGCAAAGGCGTTGACTCCGAGGCGATGGCTAAAATCGCAGGCCTCGCAGGCCTGGCAGCCGTCTTCGCCCGGGGTGTAAAGGCGTTGCTCGTGGATGACGCGCCGAATAATGGCGCAATCCACGCTGGCCTCGATGCGGGTTGAGCGGATGTGTTTCGAAAAGGCCGACTCCCGCTGGTGGGCGATGACATCATCATCGATATCCCAGCGGCAGCTGAGGGCGTCCTCTCCCCCCACCACCTTCAGCCCTCCGGCGGTGTCCTGCGTAACGCCGAGCATGCCCAGCAACATGCCTGTTCTTTCGTTGCGCAAAAACAGCATGGCCCGTTCAAAGAGCCTGGTACTGCCGGAGGTGAGGGCGGTGAGAATGAGATGGGTCAGCTTGTTGAGACGGATGGTGGACAACATGGTATTACTGAACTGGTAGAGGATCGTCAGTTCAATCAGTTGCTTTGCGGCCTGATTGGGATGGGTGCGGGCTTCCATGTCGACACCTGCCGCAGGGTATGCGGGAATTGCTCGAATGCCTATTTGCGGCGTTCTTTCTCTTCTTCTTCCATCTTGCAGTTGATGCAGAGTGTAGTCACCGGTCGCGCCTTGAGGCGCGCTTCGCTGATCTCCTCGCCGCACTCCTCGCAGACGCCGAATTCGCCGGCATCGATACGCTCCAGGGCATCCTTGATCTTGTTGATCAGCCTGCGCTCGCGGTCACGGATGCGCAGTTCGAAGTTACGGTCCGATTCCTGGGTGGCGCGGTCGGTGGGATCAGGGAAGTTGGCTGCATCGGATGTCATTTCCGTAACCGTCTTGTCTGCCTCGCCGAGCAACGATTTCATCTCTTCTATCAGAACAGTTCTGAAAAATTCAATTTTTTCCGCTTCCATGGCCTGCTCCTGAATTCATATAAATGTTCAGATTTTATAGGTTGCAATGGTGCAAGTCCAGAAAAAAATGGCCGCGGCCCGGACCGGCCGTTATTCCAGAACATGGTTCATTGCCTCCTCAACCGAAGAGACCCCTACCAGCTTGATCTTTCCTTTCTTGAGCCTGCGAAGGTTGCCGGCAGGCAGGATGGCGATCCCGAAACCGAGTTTCTCCGCCTCGGCTATGCGCTGCTCCGGCTGGGTTACGGCCCTCACCTCCCCGGCCAGTCCCACCTCGCCAAGGACAACGGTCTGGGGGGCGATCACCTTGTCCAGGTGACTGGAAGCCACTGCCATGATCATGGCCAGGTCGGCTGCCGGTTCGTTGAGACGCACCCCCCCGGCGGCGTTTAGAAAGATATCCTGCCCGCCCAGATGCAGCCCGACCTTCTTTTCCAGCACCGCCACCAGCAACGCCAGGCGGTTATGATCCACACCGATGGTGGTGCGGCGGGGAACGCCATAGGATGATTGGCTCACCAGCGCCTGGAGTTCCACCAACAACGGCCGGCTCCCCTCTAGCGAGGTTGTGACCACGGAGCCGGGGACCCCCAGAGGACGCTCGGCAAGAAAGAGCTCCGACGGGTTGTCCACGCAGCACAACCCCTCCTGCTTCATCTCGAACACGCCGATCTCGTTGGTGGAGCCGAAGCGGTTCTTGACCGCCCGCAGGATGCGGAAGGGATGGCTGCCGTCCCCCTCGAAGTACAGCACCGTATCGACCATGTGTTCAAGTACCCGCGGCCCTGCAATGGCGCCGTCCTTGGTGACGTGTCCCACAAGAAAAACCGGGATGTTGTGTCCCTTGGCCAGCAGCATCAATTTGCCGGCCGACTCCCTGACCTGGCTGACGCTGCCGGGGGCGGATTCCAGGGAGGATGTCCAGACCGTCTGGATGGAATCCACTACCAGCGCCTGCGGCTTGATGGCTGCGGCATGGGCAATGATGTTCTCCAGCGAGTTTTCCGCCAGGACCAGGAGCCCCTTGTGGGAGACCCCCAGCCGTTCTCCCCGCAGGCGGGTCTGCGAGGCGGACTCCTCGCCGGACACATACAGCACCGGGCCGCCGCCGGCCGCCAGGCTGTGCATGGCCTGAAGCAGCAGGGTTGACTTGCCGATGCCGGGATCACCTCCGATCAGCACCACGGAGCCGGGGACGATGCCACCCCCCAGCACCCGGTCAAGCTCGGCAATGCCGCAGCGTATGCGCGTCTCCGACTGGGCCGGCACATCGCAGATCGGCACCGGATGGGAGGCCAAGCCCGGCGGCAGGCCATGCACGGGTTTGGTGACCGCCTCTTCGGCCATGCTGTTCCAGGCACCGCAATCGGGGCATTTCCCCAGCCATTTCGGAGACTGGCAGCCGCACTTCTGGCAGGTAAAAACAGTTTTGTGTTTCACGGATCATCCCTCGATGCTTGATATGATGGATGTGAAGGCGTCGTGGATTCAGGTTTGACAAAATCCCGCAATAATCCGTATAGTATTGCACATTACCCCGGTAGTTTCCATCAGGAACCTCCTGATGAGAAACGAGCAGTTTTCGATAGGAACCGCACATGCAAGTCACCACATCCAAATCGCCTCCAGCTCTCCTGGAGGCCCTGGGCAACGTCAGCCGGGCGTTGCGTGCGTGGCAATTCTATCCCACAAGGCACCCCAGCCGCAAAATGAGCATCATCCAGGCGCACCTCTCCCTCCTGCGGGCGCTGGACGGCAACGACCTTTCTCTGCTCTGCGGACGTACCGGGTTCAGCCTGCCGAACGGGGAGGCCCTCCCGGACAGCATGCGCATAGCAACTTCCCTCTCCTTTGAGCTTTTTGCCCGACGCGCGCAAAAGGTCACCTTTCTCGGCGACCTGTTCCAGGAAGACCTGCTGGACTTCATCAGGATCATCTCCCTGTCCCCCGACGACATCCAGAATGCAGGCGGCTTGGAAAAGGTCATGCAGGAGCGCGGCATCCGCACCATCTGGGCCAATGAATTCGATCTTACGGTCATTCTGGGGAAACGCTACGAGATCGAATCACGGGGGGTGGTTCCAGCGGGACTTGACGAGATCGAAGGGGATGGTCCGGACCTCCCTGCACCCCAGGAACCCGTCGCGCCCCCTCCCGACGATACTGACCCGGAACAGGCGCTGCACGCCCTCTTGAACCGCCTGCGCACCACCGTTGACGAGGACATCTACCCGATGCTCGCCCGCCAGGGGGTTGGCTGTTGCGAAACCCTCATCACACGCCATGAGCCGGCGCTTGTGCTCCCCTTGGCGGAGCTGTTCGCACGGCATGCCGCAGACCCGGGACACGGGAAGAGGATCGCGGCGGCGGCACGCCTTAGCCTTGAGAAGCTTGCGGCGCGGAACGAATTCCTCGCATTCATCGTGGAGAGCCTGGGCGCCGCAGACGGGATTTCTTCCCAAGGCGCCCTGGCAGTTTTGGCTGCCGGCGGCCAGAAAGCCGTCGGACAAGCCGTTGACAAGATGGCTGCAACCGAAAATCCGGCCGTACGCAAAAAGCTCACCCTGCTTCTGGTACGCCTGGGCGAGTCCGCTATCGCACCGATCCTGTCGATACTGGACGACAGCCGCTGGTATATCGTCAGAAACCTGACCGCCATCCTGGGTGATATCGGCAGCAGGGAAGCGGTCCCCGAGTTGGAGAGATGCCTGCTGCATTCCGATAGCAGGGTTGCCAAGGAGGCCATCCGCAGCCTGGCAAAGATCGGCGGACAACAGGCGGAGGCGGCCATCATTGCCGTGCTGGCCGGCACGAATCCGGCCTTGTGGCCCCAGGCGATCGCCTCGCTCGGCGGCATGAAGAGCGGCAAGGGCCTGGACGTGCTGCTGCAGATCGTCAGCGACGACGACAGGTTCCTCCAGAACCTCACCCTGAAATGCGATGCCCTGACGGCAATCGCCATGATCGGCGACCATCAGGCGACCCCCCCCCTGATACGGCTCCTCGAAAGCAGGCACTTGATCTCGCTCAGACGCTGGGCTCTGTTCAAGATCGCGATTGCCGCCTGCCTGGCCAAACTGGACGACAACCGCGCCCTGCCGGCCCTGAGAAAGAAGGCCCGCGGCTCGGGAGAGTTGGCCCGCGCCTGCACCGAAGCGCTTGTCGCCATCGAACGGACAAAGGACTAAGCCATGGAGGAGGTGGATAAGCAGCTTGCCTTACGGATGATCACCCTTTTTTCGGGGGCGGTCAAGGGAATGGCCTTCTACCCCGAATCCCATCCCGCCATCCGCCAGCCTCTGCTTGAGCTGGACCGACTCTTCGGCTCCGCCCTGGCCCGGGGTGCCGACATTACCTGGGGCATCATCGACGGCATCATGTTCTTCGGGAAGCACCTCTTCATCACCCCCACAACCGCTATTGCCGATCTGACCAACCGGCTGACGGAAAAAGAGATCGACCGGATCGTCATGAGCAGCGGGCTGACCTTTGACGAGTTGCAGGGTTTCGTGCGTCTGCTCTCCGGCAAATCCGCCGGCGTTGACGACCTCCGCGCCCGGATGCGGCAGAAAGAGATACGCCATATCCTGGTGGTTCGCCAGAAGGATGCGCCCTTGCCGGAGCAGCCGGAAGACAGCGGTGGTGAGGATGAGGAGGGCTCTGCCCTTGCTACCTACGGCCAGGCCTTGGGAGCAATCCGTGGTGTCTGCCGCGATATCGAGCAGGGACGGATCCCCAGCAGCGCCGAGGTGACCGGCGCGGTGGACCGGCTGGTCGGCATCACCATGCGTGAGCCTTCCACCCTCTTGGGGCTGTCCATGATCAAGGACTATGACAACTACACCTTCAATCACTGCGTCAACGTGGGGGTCCTGACCATCTCCCTGGGTGCCGCGCTCGGCATGGACGCCAAAGACGTCAGGGAGGTCGGCATTGCCGGGCAGTTGCACGACATCGGCAAGACCCTGATTCCGAAGAATATCCTCAACAAACCTGGCAAGTTGTCCAGCGCGGAGTTCTATGAGATGAAACGCCATTCGGAACTGGGCGCCAAGATCATCCGGGAAATGGAAGGGCTCAACCCCCGGATCGCTCAGGCCGTTCTGGGGCATCACCTCCATTACAACCGCAATGGTTATCCCGAATGGGCCCGCGAATTGGACTATGACAGGATGATCGACATCATTGCCATCGCCGACACCTACGATGCCAGCACCACCCTGCGGGCCTACCAGCGCTCCCTCACCCCAAGGGCCGCACTGGCGGTGATGCAGAAACTGGCGGGAACCATCCTGAACAACGACC
>JBEKFJ010000004.1:0-36595 GCA_050013355.1 Oryzomonas sp. | reverse complement strand
CGGGAGTTGCGGGAAGAGACCGGCCTCTTTGCCGAACAACTCCTTTCGCTAGGCACGATCCATTTTTCGCCCGGCGTTTTTGACGAGATCATCCATCTCTTTGCCGCGACCGGCATCTCCCAGGGGGAGGCGGCACCGGAGGATGACGAGGATATCGAGGTGGTCCGCATGCCGTTTGCCGAAGCCCTTGCCATGGCTGCCGATGGGGGCATCAGCGATGCCAAAACCATAGCCGCTCTCTTCAGATGGGATCAGATATGCAGGAAGTGAACTACCTGATCGGCAGACAGCCCATCCTTGACCGGAATGAGGAGGTCGTCGCCTACGAACTGCTCTTCCGTTCGGCCGGGTCACGCAATATGGCAGAGGTTGCCAACCCTACCCAGGCCACCGCCAGCGTGATCATCAATACCCTGTCCGGCTTTGGACTGGAAAGGATTCTGGGGGGCCACAAGGGCTTCATCAATATGGAACTGGACCTGCTCCTGAGCGACTCCATGGGCCTCCTGCCCAAGGACCGGGTGGTGCTGGAACTTCTGGAAACCCTCGCGGTTACCCCTGAATTGGTGGAGCGCTGCCGGGCGCTGAAAGAGGAAGGGTTCCAGCTTGCCCTGGACGACCACGAATACGACCCGTCCTATATAGAGTTGTACGGCATCGTGGACATCGTCAAGGTTGACCTCCTTCAGACGCCCCCCTCGCAACTGGCCGGGATGGTCGAGAAGTTTCGCCCGTATCCCGTCAAGCTGCTGGCTGAAAAGGTTGAGACGCGGGAAGAATACCGCCTGTGCCGGGATCTGGGGTTCGAGTATTTCCAGGGGTTCTACTTCGCTATGCCGTCGGTAATGGAAAAGAAGCGTATCGACGAATCCGGTGCGGCTCTTTTGAAGCTGATGAACCTGCTGATAAAGGATGCCGACCTGGAGATAATCGAACGGGCCTTCCGTGAAAGCCCCGGCCTGATCTACAAGCTGCTCCTACTGGTCAACTCCGTTTCTCTGGGACTGCGCGGCAAGATTCAGAACATCCGCCATGCCGTAGCCATCCTGGGGCGCCAGCAGATAAAGCGCTGGGTGCAACTGGCCCTGTTCGTTTCGGATTCCCACAGCGGGCAGGAAAATCCGCTGGTGGAGTTTGCGGCGGTACGGGCTGCATTCATGGAGCAGTTGGCCTACCGTCACCCCGGCCTGAAGGATAACCGGGATGCCGGCGATCAGGCATTTCTGGCCGGTATTCTTTCACTCCTGGGGAGTATCTACGATATCCCCCTTGACGAGATCCTTGCCAATCTCAGCCTTTCCGAGGACGTCAAGGATGCCTTGACGACCCGCAGCGGAGCGTTGGGCGACCTTCTGAAACTTTCGGAGCAGATAGAACAACTGGATTCCAGGCTGGAGACCGAGTGGCTCGTGGAAATCGGCCTCTCCCTGGAAGACGTGCTGCAGGCGCAGGTGAAGGCCTACGGCTGGCGGGATGGGATGCTTTAGTGTCCTGTGCGGTTGGTTCGCCGCAGTAATTCCGAGTAGTTTTAGCTCCTGGCAAGGCGCGGCGACGCGGGCATAGCAGGGACTATTCCAAGGAGCCGTAACGCAGCCAGGGGCTAATAGAACCGGAATGACAAGGAATGAATTAACCGCACAGGACACTTTATGACCGTCTTTGCCGTCAGCGAGGAGAAGAACCGCTGGCTCATCCGCAAAATGGCCGAGTTGGGAGTAAAGGAGGATGATCTTGAGGAGACCTTTGTCCGTTCGTCGGGCAACGGCGGCCAGCATGTCAACAAGACCTCGACCTGCGTCCAGTTGCGCCACAAACCGAGCGGCATCATGGTAACCGCTTCCCGGGAGCGCAGCCAGTCGGTAAACCGTTTCCTGGCTCGGCGGGAGCTTTTGGAGCGGCTTGAGGCACAGACCGGTGGGATGACGGCCGAGATGAAACGGGTCGAGAAGTTGCGCAAACAGAAAGACCGGCGAAGAAGACGGACCGCCACGAAGGTCGAAGCATGATCGCCCCTGAAACCCTGCAGCGGCTGGAATTCGACAAGATCCTGGCCGAGATCGCCGGCCAAGCGCACAGCGACGTGACCCGCGAGCAGGTCATGGCTACGACACCGCACAGCGACCCGGAACTTATCCGGCTTATCGCCTGCCGGATCGACGAGGTCCGCCGCCTGATCAGCCTCGGCATCGCCCTGCGGCTTGCTCCCTTCGAGGACATTCGCCCCCTTCTGGAGATCGTCCGGCCGGCGGGGGCCTTCCTGGCGCCGCAGGATTTGTTGCTGTTCATCCCCGTATTGGGCGCATTCAGCGACATCTCGCGCCAACTCGCCCCGCGGAGCGATATCCCCTGTGTTGCGTCGCTTACCCCCCCGTTGCGCCCCTTTCCCGACATCCTCGAACCGCTGTCGGCATCCATCGACCATGACGGCAGCATCATGGACAGCGCCTCCGTGCAACTCAGGGAGATCCGCCGGGCCAAACGCTCCCTGGCGGCCCGCATCCGCAAGAAGATCGAGGAGATCGTCCGCGACAACGACATCGGGATTTTTCTTCAGGACGACTTCATCACCCAGCGTTCGGGACGCTGGGTGATCCCGGTGCGCATGGACTCCAAGGGGATGGTGCGCGGCGTGGTGCACGACGTCTCGGCCTCGGGAGAGACCGCCTTCATGGAGCCGCTGGAGATCATCCCCTTTGTCAACGAACTGGAAAACGTGAGCGCCGAGGAAAAGGCCGAGGAGATCCGCATCCTGCGGCAGCTCTCGGCATGGCTCCGAGAGGATGCCCCTGTCCTGGATGGCTGCTTCACCACGCTGGTCGCCCTGGACGGACTCAACTGCATGGCCCGCTTTGCCGAACGTCACGGCCTGGAAACGCCCGGCTTGAACAGCGATGGCGTCTTGCGGCTGGCCCAGGCCCGTCACCCGCTTTTGATGATGCTCCAGCGCCAGGGGGCAATCTCCCGTGTGCAGCCGCTGGACCTGGAGATGGGGGACGAGGGACGCGTCATGGTCATCACCGGCCCCAATGCCGGCGGCAAGACCATCGCCCTCAAAACCGCAGGGGTGCTGACCCTGATGGCCCTGTGCGCCATACCGGTACCGTGCAACGGCGCGCGCTCCACCTTTCCGATCCTGGATACCCTGCTGGTGGACATCGGCGACGAGCAATCCATCGAACAGAGTTTGTCCACCTTCTCGGCCCATGTGGCCCGTATTGCCGCCATCCTGGGACAGGCCGGCCCGCGTTCCCTGGTACTGCTGGACGAACTGGGGGCCGGCACCGAACCGCAGCAAGGGGCGGCCATCGCCTGCGGGGTGCTTCGGGAGTTGCAGGAACGGGGCGCCACAGTGATCGCAACTACCCACCTCTCGGAGATCATCGGTTTTGTCCACCGCACAGCGGGCATGATCAATGCCGGCATGGAGTACGACGCCGAGACCTATACCCCGCTCTACCGCCTGATCAGCGGCGAGCCGGGCCATTCTCATGCCGTTGAGATCGCCCGGCGCTATGGTATGCCCGAACGGGTGATCGCTTTTGCCCGCGAGATGGTGGGCAACGCGGGAGCCGAATTCACGTCGCTGTTGGCCGACCTGCACCGCAAGCGGGACGAATTGACCGGAGCGCAGCAAGAACTGGATCGCCAGAAGGAGTCGATGTGCAGAAAGCAGCAGGAAGTGGAGGCGCGAGCCGGCGCTATCGAGGTGGCGCGGCGTGAGGCATCCGACAAGGCCTGGGCCGAGGCCCGTGACCTGATCTCCGCAACCCGGCGGCAGATGAACGAGCTGCTGGATGAGTACAAACGGGAAAAACGGAGTGAGATCATAGAAAAGCTGCGCCGAAGCGAGGCGGAACTGACCGGACAACTCAAGCCGCGCACCTCGGAGGGGCATGACCGGCTTCCCCTGAAGGAGGTCAAGTCGGGGGATGCGGTGCATGTGAATTCCTTGGGGCATGACGGCGTTGTGGTCTCTGTTGACCCGCGGCAGGGAAAGGTGCGGGTCAGGACCGGCAGCATGGAGGTGGACGTCGGTGTCGACGATCTGGCGGTTCCTCTCCGGCAGGGGGGGGGGAAGGCGCGGCGTCCACCCCAGGGAGCCTGGAAGGCAGAGCAGGCCGGGAGCGAGGAGCGAGAGCTGAAGCTGATCGGCCTGCGGGTTGACGAGGCCCTGGACCTGCTGGAACCGTTCCTCAACCACGCATCTCTGAACGGTCTCACCGAGGTCCGCATCATCCATGGTGTCGGCACGGGGCGGCTGCGGGATGCGGTGCGCGAACACCTGGCACGCCATCTGTTGGTGGAGGAGTTCCGCTCCGGCGGACCCCACGAGGGGAGAGACGGCGCCACGGTGGCGCTTTTACGGCAGTGACGGCACGAGGGACTGCCACACTTATTTCATGACAGTCCCTAACTGCGAGGCGGTTAGTAGGGAGGTTTACCCTGGACAACTTCATAGTCGAGGTTAGCGAGCAGGATATCAAACGGGAGCGGGACAAGTCCCGGGAGCTGCGCAGAAGCCGTTGGTGGCAGAACCGTCTCGCCCTGGGGCGCTGTCACTGGTGCGGCGGCACGTTCCCCCCCAGTGAACTGACCATGGATCATATCATCCCCCTGGCGCGGGGCGGCAAGGGGTCCCGCAACAATGTGGTACCGGCCTGCAAGGAGTGCAACAGCCGGAAGAAGTACCTGCTTCCCATGGAATGGGAGGATTATGTCAATCAGTTCGAAAAGCTGGAGCAGTGAGCGATGAATACCGTTAAGAGCCGCTACAAGGTGGTCATCTACGATTGCGACGGGGTCATGTTCGACTCCCTCGAATCCAACTACATCTTCTATAATCGTGTCCTGGATCACCTGAACCGGCCGCAGTTGGACAGAGAGGACGAGCATGCAAGAAAGGTGCTGCACACCTATTCGTTCAACGATGTAATGGATTATTTCTTTGCCGGCGATCCTTGCCGTGATGAGGCCCTGCGATTCGCCAAGACCATCCATTACCGCGACCTGGCCCCCTACATGCGCATGGAGGAGGGGCTGATCGAAACCCTTGACCGGCTCAAAAGGCATGTGTCCCTGGCCGTCTGCACCAATCGGGCGGTTTCCATGGAAATGATCATCGAGGATTTTGGGCTGGAGGGCTACTTCGAGTGTGTCATGACCGCATCCCAGGTGGCGAATCCCAAGCCGCATCCCGAGCCGCTCATGAAGGTGCTGGCACACTTCGGCATTGAACCGCATGAGGCGCTGTTCGTGGGGGATGGGGAGGTGGACATGCTGTCGGCCCGCGGCGCAGGGGTTCCGTTTGTGGCCTACAAGACCCACCTGCCCGGCCAACCCCGCATCGTACATCATGACGAGATCATGGCGCATCTCTTTGGGATGCCATGAGCAAATGACCATGAGGGAAGCAGAATTCATCCGCAGCGGCAGCAGCACCTTCCGCCAGACCAACCTGGCCTTTTTTGCCGCCGGCTTTGTCATCTTCATCACCCTGTACGACGTCCAGCCGCTCCTGCCGGAATTCGCCCGGGAATTCGGCGTTCCGGCCGCGCTTGCAAGCCTCCCCCTTTCGGTCACCACCGCCACCCTGTCCGTCGCCATGCTGATTGCGGGGACCGTGTCAGAGACCCTCGGCCGCAAGCCGGTGATGGTGTTTTCGCTCTTTATGACCTCGTTTCTGGCATTCATGACCGCTTTCAGCCATACCCTTTCCTTGCTGATCGTTGTCAGGCTGTTACAGGGGGTGGTGCTGGCGGGCCTGCCGTCGGTGGCCATGGCCTATCTGAGCGAGGAGATCGATCCGCCGTCCATCGGCGCCGCCATGGGGCTGTACATCAGCGGTAGCGCCATCGGCGGCATGACGGGGCGGATCTTCACGGCCACCGTCACCGACCTCTCTTCATGGCGTACTGCCCTGGCGCTCATCGGGGTCGCCTGCATGGGCCTGAGCGTCTATTTTGCCCGCTATCTCCCCCCTTCCGCCCATTTCCGGCGGCGCCCCTTCGAACTGCGCTACCTCTTCACCTCGCTCAACCGGCAACTGCGCGACCCTGCGCTCCTCTGTCTCTACGCCCTCGGCTTCCTGATCATGGGGAGCTTCGTCACCCTGTACAACTACATCACCTTCAGGCTCCTGGGACATCCCTATGACCTGACCCAAACCCTGGTCAGCCTCATCTTCCTGGTCTACTTTTTCGGGTCGTTCAGCTCCAGTTCCATGGGGTGGATGGTGAACCGTTTCGGCCGCCTGCCCATGATCCGCGCCGGTCTCGGCGCCATGGCGCTCGGCACGGCAATCACCCTGGCCGCTCCGCTCCCCTGGATCATCGTGGGGTTGGCCGTCATCACCTGCGGTTTTTTCGGCGCCCACTCCGTTGCCTCAAGCTGGGTGGGGCGGCATGCCAAAACGGGAAGGGCTCAGGCCTCATCACTGTACCTGTTCTTCTATTACCTGGGATCGAGCATTTCCGGGACCGCAGGAGGATTCTGCTGGACCCGTGCGGGGTGGGCGGGGGTGGCGGGGTTGATCGGCCTGTTGCTCACGGCTGCGTTTATCGTCACCGGCTTGTCGGCGCGCCTGTCGACACACCGGGCGCGTGTGGTATAATTCGCAGGGCCGTACTCGATTTCATGTGCTTTACATATCAACCCCCGCTCTTCATAACGTTGTTGTATACGGACATGATACCTTATGCGGCGATGCGATCCTGCAGGACAATCAATTGGCGGGCAGTCAATAAACAAGACAAAATATATCTCATTATAATTTAGATCAATAACGACTACTTCTAATTGATTTTCTTTGATGGATATGGGGGCGATGTCGAATGCTGTGATTTCACCCCCGGATTCCGGCTCGCCGTCGCGGCGAATGGTGTAAGTGAGGAGAGCAGCATTTTTATAACTGTTGACTAATAAATAAAACTTTGTTTTAATGAAATTATTCTTTCAAAATTTCATAGAAAAGGCAAAACCTGGGAGACTTGGTGACGCAAAGCTTCCTGTCCTAAATTGTAGGATAGAGGGGCCGCCAAAATGAATGTAGAGTCGTGTACGCCCCCTATTTTATCTATTGGCCCCACAGAGTCAGATTGCTAGCGACCGACCATTTGGCGACTTTCAAAGTTTGCCTTGCCAGCGCGTCTTCCTTCCACAAATCAAGAAACACAACTAGATTCTCTATTGACCCAGTTTTTTACCCTGGAGCAAATCCCTGACTCATTGGGACAACATGGCCATCTTTCCAATATTAAAAATGACGCAAACCATATGCATTTTCCTCCTGCTGCTGTTGCTGGCAACAACGGGACAAAGCCAAACTATCAACAATGTGGGCGGTTCTGTGCAGTCAGTCGCTGTTGAGCGGCAGCAGATTCTGATACTTGACACATATCAATCCGGTCTGCCGATACCGGACAGTATCAACAGAGGCATTTTTGCTGCGCTGAGAGAGGGGGGCTTCAGCGTTGGCAACGTATTCATGGAGCACCTCGATTTTGCCCGCGCACCCTCCAGCGAACATCGGACCGACATGGTCAATCTGTTGCGTCATAAACTGGCAAACAAGCGTATCGGTGTTGTCATCTCTATAGGTGCGCCTGCCACAAATTTCATGGTGCTGGAAGGTAAAGAACTCTTTCCAGACGCGACCGTTCTCGCATTAATCTCTCCGAATTTTCAATCGTTGAGCAATGCCTATGGCAAAGTGATAAATTTTCCATGGGTGGTTGATGTCGCTGGTACCCTGCGTGTTGCCCTCGACCTGTTTCCCAAAACACGGCGTGTTTTTGTAGTCTCGGGGGCGCACGACAACCTCTTACCATTTCTTGACCAAGCCAGGAAGGCCTTTGCTCCATGGAAGGGCAAGCTTGAATTCGAATACAGCAATGAGATGACCTATGAAGAGATGCTGCAACGGATAACCACGCTCCCCCCTGACGCCCTCGTCATCTATTCACCATACTTCTCCGACTCTACCGGACGTGCATTCGTACCGGCCGAAGTTGTCGCCAAGGTTTGCCAGGCCACCACAGCTCCTGTCTTTGCAACTCTGGAGCAGTTTCTGGGGAGCGGCATTGTTGGCGGCTCACTGTTGAGAACAGAGGATTTCGGTAAACAGGCCGGCAAGGTCGCCCTCGACTATTTGAATGGCCGTCTCAAGCTGGTCGAACCGGTAACAACCTTTGGGAGCGCACCACTGTTTGAGTTCGATTGGCGCGAACTCAAACGCTGGAATGCTGACATCTCGCGTCTACCGAAAGAAAGTATTTTCATCAATCGCGACTTAACCCTGTGGAGTCAATACAAGGTTGCAGTCATTACAACGGTGGTTGTTATTCTGGTCATGGCCTTCCTGGTTGCCGCCCTGGCAGTCCTGAATCGCCGTTTGAGGCGAATGTCTGTTGCCGCAAGCGACAGCGAAGCTCGGTTCAGGATAATGATAGAACGAGCGCCCGAGGCCATAATTGTCTACAATTACGACTTCAAGCGGATCGTCGACGCCAATGCCAAGGCAGAGCAACTGTTCGGGTGCGACAAAGATAAGTTGCTGCAAGGGGGGCCGGAACGGTTTTATTCGTCTCGACAGCCAGACGGAATGAGCATCACAAAAAGCATGAACGATTACAAAAGGCGTATCATGGCGGGCGAAGAAGTTATATTTGAGCGAGCCGTCCACAGTGATGACGGCAGGGACCTGTCATGCGAGGTACGTCTTGTGCCGTTGCCTTACCTTGATCAACAACTGGTGCGTGCCAGTTTTATCGACATTACCGAGCGTAAACGGACAGAGGCGTCTCTCCTAAAAAGCGAAGCTCACTATCGCTCACTGTTTGATAGTTCGCTCATTGGAATAACGGTCACAAACAGGGAGTTCATAATAACCGATGCTAATGATGCTTTCTGCAAGATGTTGAAATATTCAAAAGATGAACTTATCGGCAAATTAAGCTTCGCTGAAATCAGCCATCCGGAAGATGTTGATAAAAGCATTGAAATGGTCAGAAAACTCATGACACATGAAATAGACCATTTTACACTTGAAAAACAGTATATAACAAAGACCGGAGAAACAATAGACGGGTTGATTTATGTCAAAGGCCAATACGATCTTAATGGCGAATTCGAAGGAACTACCGCTTCCATTCTGGATATTTCCGAATTCAAGCGGGCCGATAAATCGCTACGGGAAAGTGAAGGGAAGTATCGCAACCTCTTCAACAACTCTGAAGCCGCAATGTTTAGATCAAATCTTGACGGATCAGATCTCATGGATGTGAACCAGAAATTTCTCGAAATGCTGGGAAGAACGAGGGAAGAGACGATTGGAAAACCATCCGCAATTCTTTGGGCGGACCCGAAAGAACGTGAGGAGATGGTTCGAAGGCTTTTAACGGATGGTCGTGTGTCGGGATATGAATATAAAATGCTGGATCAGCACGGCGGCATCAAGAACTGCATTACGTCTCTGGTGCTCTATCGGGAGCAGAATATCCTGGAAGGCTCCATTCTCGACATCACCAATCTCAAAAGGGCCGAGGAGGAGCGCCACCAACTCGAGATGCAACTTATCCATGCTCAGAAAATGGAGAGCCTTGGCGTGCTGTCCGGCGGCATCGCCCACGACTTTAACAACATCATGGCGATCATCATGGGGTATTGCGCTCTGACAAGAATGGATTATGATACAGCTGAAAACAATATTACCGAGATAGAAAAAGCTGCTGAACGTGCTGCCGGGTTGTGCCGCCAGATGCTGGCCTACGCCGGCAAAGCCCAACTAAACAAGACTCAGGTCAATATGTGGACGCTGGTGGACGAAATGGTCACTATGCTGAAATCAACCCTTCCTCAGAATGCGGTGATCAAACCCGACCTTTCAGCCAGAATACCGACCATAAGTGGTGATGCCAGCCAGCTCAGACAGATCGTCATGAATCTGATTATCAATGCATCGGAGGCTGTCGGTAAGGAACAGGGCGAAATTAGGGTGTCGCTTGCCAGGAAAACGGTAATAGCTGGTCAATCAGACAAGGATTATCACGGCAAAGCAATCCCTTCTGGAGAGTATGTCTGCCTGGAAGTCACCGATAACGGTTGCGGCATGGATGAAGAAACTAAATGGCGGATCTTCGAGCCATTCTATACCACAAAATTTACTGGGCGTGGACTTGGGATGTCGGCGGTACTCGGTATCATCAATTCACATGATGGAGCGTTGCAGCTCTTCAGCCAGCTGGGTCAGGGAACAACATTCAAAGTCTCTCTGCCCGTTCAGATAAGTGATACCACCGGAGATGAAAATCTAAGGCCGGCCGATACGTCAGCTCCATGGCAGGGTAGTGGCACAATATTGCTTGTAGAGGATGAAGAACAAGTTCGGCTAATAGCGAAAACTCTGCTTCAAATGTTCGGATATACTGTTCTGGAAGCTGTGAATGGCAAGGAAGCGTTGGAGTTGTACAGCAAGAACGCCGCAGATATTAACCTGGTTGTGACCGACATGGGTATGCCGGTTATGGACGGTTATGAGTTGTTCATCCAACTAAAAAAACTGAACCCACAACTGCCAATCATCATATCCAGCGGTTTTGGTGATGCCGAGGTCAGTTCACGGATTGCCATCGATGATGTTGCAGGACTTATCAGTAAACCTTATAACCCCGATCAGTTGCGAGAGGTGCTGAAGAGTGTTTTGGAGGGTTTAGCTCCGACTCAATCATAAGGAATGATTACTCACCAATTTTTGCTGATAATGCGAGACGCCATGCCTAGATACGTTGAACCGGTTTTTCGGCCTCCGAGCGAGGCCCGCAGCCTGATCTTCCAGATCACGATCGGCTGTTCCCAGAACAGTTGCGCTTTTTGCGGCATGTACAAGGGAAAGTCTTTCCGCGTCCGGCCGGTCGAAGAGATCATCGAGGAGATCAACTCGATCCCGGAGCGCTTTCGCCTCCAGGTCGAACGCGTTTTCCTGGCGGACGGCGATGCCCTGGTCTATCCGTACGAAGGGCTCGCCTCGATCCTCGACGAGCTTTCCATCGCGTTTCCCGCGCTCAACCGCATCGGCGCGTACGCGTCCCCAAACAGTCTTGCGACGAAAAGCGCGGAGCAGTTGGCCACCCTGTGCGGAAAGAGGCTGCGAATCCTCTACTTCGGCCTGGAATCTGGCGACGACGATACCCTCGATTCCGTGAACAAGGGTTACACGTCCGCTCGTATGGCGGAACTGGCCCTCGCCGCCCGGCAGGCGGGCATGAAACTCTCTGTCACGGCGATCCTGGGTCTGGCGGGCAGGGAGCGCAGTCTCGATCACGCACGGGCCACCGCGGAGTGGGTCAACCGCGTCAACCCCGAATATTTTTCCCTGCTGACACTGTTCCATCGCAATAACGAGCGATTCGTCCGAAACCTCGAACAATGCACGCGACGCGAACTCATGTTGGAGGCCCGCGAAATGCTGTTGCATCTGAACCCGCACAGGACGATACTCAGGTCTAACCACATATCGAACTTCCTCGATCTGACGGGGAGCTATCCCAAGGACCGCGAGCGCCTTATTGCCGATCTGGACGCCGCATTGACCAAGGCCGCTCTCCAGCCCGGATTCCTCGATGCGGCGCCGGTCTACTCCGAGGAGTACTACTGAGAAATGCGGATTATCCCGAGGATTGGCTGAGTTGGGAGAGTGATTCAAACCAGGGGCTGGAGCGATTCGAGCCGAGCCGTAAAAAAAGGAGGGAATATGGCTGCCAAGAAGATTCTCATGCTGGTCGGCGATTATGTTGAGGATTATGAGGTCATGGTGCCTTTCCAGGCCTTGCAGATGGTCGGGCATACGGTGCATGCCGTCTGCAGCGGCAAGAAGTCCGGCGACACGGTACGCACGGCAGTGCACGATTTTGAGGGAGATCAGACCTATAGTGAGAAACGGGGCCACAACTTCACCCTGAATGCAACCTTTGCGGAGGTTCGGGCGCAGGAGTACGACGCACTCGTGATCCCCGGCGGAAGGGCCCCCGAGTACATCCGCCTGGACCAGGAGGTGCTGGAGATCGTACGGCACTTCAGCGCTGCCCAAAAGCCCATAGCGGCAATCTGCCATGGGGCGCAACTTCTGGCCGCCGCCGGAGTGCTGAAGGGAAAAGGGTGCTCCGCATATCCGGCAGTCGGGCCGGAGGTGACCTTGTCCGGCGGGACCTACGTGGATATTCCCGTGGACAAGGCCCATGTGGACGGAAACCTGGTCACGGCTCCGGCATGGCCTGCCCATCCCGAATGGTTGGCCAAGTTCCTGAAGATTCTGGGGACGGAGATCATCCTGTGACCGGGGGCTGTTCCGCCGCTGCAGAGGCCCGGAAATATAGCCTCCCACTGCCGGGCGTCAGCCGGTGAGAGGTATCTTTTCGGGCATAGGCCGCGTTCGTGCGCTGGTTAGCGCGGTTCTGTTTGTTGTCACCGTTTCCACCGCACTGCCGGCATGCGCTGCGGGCGACCGCACAATTCTCTGGGGTATCGTTACAAACTGTCTGGATGTTTCTCATGCGGGTTATTGCTCAACCTGCAGCTGGCCGCGGGTTGACAGCACATGCCCGCACAAGGGTGCATGCAAAGACACGACGGAGGTGTGGGCAGAGTCGGCTGATTTCGTCGCGCTGCGGGACTCGAAGATGTGCGGCTGCCCTGCGGGTTTCGTGCACGGACTTGCGATCCCCCGCGCCCGGGTGACCGGCGTAGAAGACCCGCGACGGCCGGACGGCATCTGGACATTTGCGTGGAATGTGGCCAGCAGGCGCATGGGCGACGATCCGGCCATCGCCCTCGTGGTCAACCCGATGGCGCAGCGTAGCCAAGACCAACTGCACGTACATCTCCTTCGCCTGCGTGACGATGTCCGCCAACGCATCGTCCAGCACCCTGCAGACCGCGCATCGAACCTTGACCAGGTCTGGAAGGTTGCCGCGCAAAGGGCTGCTGCCGAGGGGTTGGAGGATTACGGTGTGCTGGTCGTCGGCCATCCGGAGGGCGGATTCGTGGTGCTGGTGGATAAGGACAGTCCGGAAAAGATGTACACCGATTGGCGCTGTCACTGAGGGTCGGCGGTATGCCCTCTACCCTGAATCCGTGACGCCTGAACGGCGGATCGAGCGAAATGCCGGGGTCAAACGCCGCCCATGAATTTCATGCCGGCTTTGCTGGTGAACTTCGCCATTTCGATGAATATTGCTTGAATGTCAGGACTGAGGCATTCTAAGCGAGAGAAGCCGTGAAGGTGTCACGGATTCAGGGTTTCTTAGCTCCCTCCTCGGCCGGCTGCACCAACTGCCCTTCGCTGATGCCGCTGCCTGGGTTGAGCACGACCCGGTCCCCCTCCCCGAGCCCCGCGCTGCTCCGTACCATCTTACCGTCGCTGTCGGCCATCGACACCTCACGGAATCTCACCCGGTTGTCGCTCCCCACTACCCCCACATAGGATTTTTCGCCCTTCATCAGCAGCGCTTCCGCCGGCACCTGGACACGCGGCGGGGTCTTCAGGGTCAGGCTGACCCGCACGAACCCCCCGGCCAAAAAAGCGCCCTCCCGGTTGTCAAGGTCCAGTTCCACCAGGAGCGTGCGGCTCTTGAGGTCGAGTTCGCCGCTGACGCGGGTCACGCTGGCCGGAAGATGCACCTCCGGGCGCGCCGCGTCGGAGATCTCGGCCCGGTCCCGCTTCTTCACGAAGGCCGCGTTTTTCTGGTCCAGGTAGATGTAGACCCGCAGCCGGTCGGTCTGGGAGAGGGTGACGACCGGCTGTGCCGCGGTCTGGTTGGTGGTGGCGCTCTGCAAGAGCGCCCCGGGATCGACGAACCGGGCCGTCACCGTGCCGCTGAACGGGGCGCGCATGATCTCGTACTCCTTCTGGCTCTTCAGGCTCTCGGCGGTCGCTTCGGCGGTCTCGGCCGCGGCCTCGGCGTTGTCGTAATCCTGCTGGGCAACTACGCCGTCCTTGAGCAGGGACCGCTCCCGGCCGGCGAACAGCCGCTTGGTGCGGGCATCTGCCACGGCAGCATCGTACTGGCGGTCCAGTTCTGGGGATTCGAGCACCGCCAGCAATTGGCCGCGGCCGACCCGGTCACCCTTGTCCACGTTGATATCGCGCAGATAGCCGCTTACCTTGGCGTACAGGATAACCTCGGCAAAGGGGCGTGCCTCGCCCGACAGCACCACGGTTTGTTCCGCGGGAGAGCGGCGGGCAACGGCAATCGGCACCCGAGGTCCGGCCGCAATGTCTGCCTGGCGAGCCCGGAGTTCTCCCTGCACCTGGCTGCGGCGGCTGCCGAGCAGCACCGCCAAAAGGACCACCACCAGCACCACAACAAAACCGCCGGCCAGAAACAACCCTTTTCGTGATGTGAAGCCGCTTTCATTCATTGGGATTTCCCCTCTCATCCGGCTCCTCGCCCCGCTCAGCAGCCCGGAACTGGTCGTCGAGGAGATGCTTGACCGGCATCTTGGTACGCAGCAGCGAGTAGATCACCGGCACCACGAACAGGGTCAGGATCGTCGCCACCACCAGCCCGCCAATCACGGCCCGGCCCAGAGGGGCGTTCTGCTCGCCCGCCTCGCCCATGGCGAAGGCCATGGGCAGCATGCCGATGATCATGGCAAGGGAGGTCATCAGCACCGGCCTGAGCCGCGTCCTGGCCGCCTCCAGGGCCGCCTCCGTCGGAGTGGCCACCTTTTCCACCCGGATATCGTTGGCAAAACTCACCAGCAGGATCGAGTTCGAGGTGGCGATGCCGATGGCCATGATCGACCCCATCAGCGATTCCACGTTGATGGTGGTGCCGGTCAGGGCCAGCATCCAGAGGATCCCCATCAGGGCGCCCGGCACGGCCATCATGATGATGAACGGATCGATCCACGACTGGAACAACACCACCATCAGGAAATAGACAAGGAGGGTGGCCAGGATCAGCCCCAGGGCCAGGCTGCGGAAGGATTGGTTCATGACCTCGTTCTGGCCGCGCACCGTGATGCGCATGCCCGGCGGAAGCTTGCCGAGTGATGCGATGCTCTTGTCGATATCCCGGACCACGGAGCCCAGGTCGCGCCCCTCCACGCCGGCATCCACGTCCAGCACCCGTTGCACCGTGTAGTGGGTGATGTTCTCGAAGCTTACCCGGTGGGAGATAAGCGCCAGGTTGCCCAGGGTCTGGGCCGGGATCTGTGGCGTATCCGACGGCGCCGGCTGGTATGGCGGCTGGAGCAGCGTACCGGCCTCCGGTGGAGTGACCGGCATGGCTATCAGGTCCGACAGGGTGGTCTGGTACTGGCGCGGGATCTGTACAGCCACGGTGTAGTTGACATTGTTGACCGGGTTGAGGAAGAACGAAGGGGCAATCAGAACACTGGAAGAGAGGGAGATCAGGGCGCTGGTGGCCACGTCCCGTTCGCTCATGCCGAGCCGGGCCGCCCGGACCCGGTCCACGTCCACCTGCAGGGTCGGGTAATCCAGCACCTGGTTGATGTGCACGTCGGCGACGCCGGGGATGGTGCGCAAGGCGTCCCTGATCTTGAGGGCGTACGGGTAGGATCGGTTGAAGTCCGGCCCCTCGATCTGGATATCGATGGGTGAGGTCAGGCCGAAGTTGATCACCTGGGTGACGATATCGGCAGACTGGAAATAGAAGGAAGAGCCGGGGAACTGCCGGGGAAGCGCCTCGCGGATCCGGCGGCGGTACAGGGCGGTCGGGTGGTGCCCCTGATTGAGGGAGATCAGGATCTCGGCGTCTATGCCGCTGATGTTCTCGGTCTGCACAAAGGCCAGGTTATAGAAAGTCGGCACCCCGACCATATCGTTGATCGTGTCGATCTCCTTGTCCGGGATGATCCCGCGGATCTGCTCCTCCACCCGTGCCACCAACTTCTCGGTCTCTTCGATGCGGGTGCCGGACGGGGCGCGCACATGCAGTTTCATCAAACCCACGTCCACCGAGGGAAAAAAGTCGGTGCCGATGATGAAGACCAGGCCCAGGCTTACCAGTCCCACCAAGGCCGCCACCACCAGGGTAAAGGTGCGGTGGTGCAGGGCTTCCCCCAGCAGCCGGCCGTAGCGCTCCCGAAACCGCTCGAAGCCGTCCTCGCGGCGTTGGTTCAGGCTCCGGAAGAGGGCGGTCACCATACCCATCTTCCCAGCGGAAGGGGGGTGCTCCCCATGGTGTTCCGCCCCCAGCAACATCCGCGACAACACCGGCACCAGGGTGCGGGAGAGCAGGTAGGAGGCCAGCATGGCGGTCACCACCGCGAACGCCAGGGGGGTGAAGAGGTGCTTGGCCGGCCCGACCAGCAGCACCACCGGGAAAAAGACCACGCAGATGGCCAGGGTCGCCACGATTGCCGGCATGGCCACCTGGCGGGCGCTGTCCATGACCGCCATGGTGAGCGGCTTGCCCAGGGCGCGGTTGCGGTGGATGTTCTCCACCTCCACAGTGGCGTCGTCGACCAGCATGCCGATGGCCAGGGCCAATCCGCCCAGGGTCATGATATTGATGCTCTGACCGGCCAGGTTCATGGCGATCACGGCGCTGAAGATGGCCAGCGGGATGGAGGTGGAGACCACAAGCGTGCTGCGCAGGCTGCCGAGGAAGACCAGGATCATCAGCGAAACCAGGATCGTCCCGATGACCGCCTCGCGCACCACCCCCGCAACCGCCGCCCTCACGAAGAGCGACTGGTCGAAATCGATCTTCAGTTCCAGGCCCTGGGGCGCCACCTCCTTGATGGCGGGCAGGGCCTCGCGGGCGGCGTCCACCACCGCCAGGGTGGAAGCGTCGGCGTGCTTGAGGATGGCCAGGTAGGTGGCCCGCCGGCCGTTGACGTGCACGATGTTGGACTGTTCGGCATAACTGTCAGAGACCCGCGCCACGTCACCCAGGTAGACCGGGGCGTTGCCCGCCACCTTGACCGGGATGGCGTTGAACTGGTCGATGACCCGCGGGCTGGAGTTGAGCAGTACGTTGTACTCCAGTCCTCCGATACGGGCGGTGCCGGCCGGGATGATCACGTTGGACGATTGCAGGGCGTTCACCACGTCGGCCGGGGAGAGCCCCCGCGATGACAAGGCCGACGGGTCGATGTCGATCATGATCTGGCGGGTCTTGCCGCCGAAGGGCGCCGGCGTGGAGAGCCCGGGAATGGTGAAAAGCCTGACACGGATAAAGTTGAGGCCGTAATCGAAGATCTTTTCTTCCGGAAGGTTTTTGCTCGACAGGGTCAGTTGGGCTACCGGCACATTGGAGGCGTTGAACTGGACAATGGCCGGCGGTTGGGTGCCGGGCGGCGCTATCCTCAGCAGGGTGCTGGAGACGGAGGATATCTGGGAGATGGCGGCCCCGATCTCAGTGCCGGGCTGGAAGTAGACCTTGAGGACCCCGGTTCCGGGGATCGACTGGGACTCGATGCGGGAGATGCCGTTGACGGTGGTGGAGTAGGCCCGTTCGCTGATCAGAACGATGCGCCGCTCCATGTCCTCCGGGGAGAGGCCGGGGTAGTTCCAGACCACCACCACGACCGGGATGTCGATCACCGGAAAGATGTCGACGATCATCCTGGTGAGGGAGAGGGTGCCCAGCACCAGGATCAACAACGCCATCACCGCAACGCTGTAGGGTCGCCGCAGCGCTAATCTTACTATCCACATGGCCGAACCTCGCGAGAGGTTGCAGGGTTTCCGTCCCTGCCGCATGGCCGGTTTCAGGCGGGCCTGATGGGCGGCATCGTCGGGAAACCGGTATACATCTCCGTTATGTCATGGCAAATCCCTTTTGATGAATGACTACTAATAGGCTCGTTTATATCCTTATAGGGTGTATTGTACCCCAAAGATCTTGATCTGCAAATCCGATTACGACGCGGTGTATGAACCCGGAGAAAGACTTTGCCACAGAGACACAGAGACGCAGAGACACAGAGATAAACATTTTAGAGGGTTAGACAATATTTTGGTCCCGGATATGAGAATATTTGAAAAAACTCTGTGATAAATGCAAAAAGGGGGCAGGACCTCGCGGTCCTGCCCCCATTGCCACGCCGTTCCCCTGGGGGACGGCTACCGCACCAGCTTTGACAGCTTCTTGAACTCGTCGGTCCCCGCCACCTTCAGAAGCTGGAACAGGACCGATTCGGTGGAGGTGGGGACCGCGCCGGTCAGGGTCATGGCTTCGGCGGCGATCTGCCAGTTGCGCTTGCTGCGGCTCATGACGGCGTCCATGACCACGTGTACCTCGAAGCCGGCGTCGCGCAGCTCGATCACGGTCTGCAGCACGCAGACGTGGGTCTCCATGCCGGTGACGATGATCTGGGTGCGGCCGGTGCTCGCAAGCTTGTCCATAAATTCAGCGCTGCCGCAACTGCTGAAAGCCATCTTCTCAAAGAAGCCGGCGCCTGCGGCCTTCTCCTTCAACTCCGGCAGGGTGGCGCCCAAACCCTTGACGTACTGTTCGGTGATGAGTGCCGGAATTCCCAACTCCTGGGCGGCTTCCAGAAGAATGGCGATATTCCTGGTCAATTTGTGGAGGATCTTGTCGTCCATGGCCAGGCAGAGCTTCTCCTGGACATCGATCACCGCCAGCAGAGCCTTGTCACGCTCCAGAAAGAATCTGTCCTTTACCGACATGGTTGATCTCCTTTCCTATCTCAATTCGTCATGAAAACGGCAGATTGGCCACAGAGCCGCAGAGGCACAGAGAAAATCACAGAGATTTTCAGTCCCGCTTCAACTCTATTCCCAGGTCGTTGATCTTCTTGCGCAGCGTGTTGCGGTTGATGCCGAGGATGTCCGCCGCCTTGACCTGATTCCAGCGGGTTTTCTCTAGGATGATGCGAATCAGGGGGCGTTCCACCTGCTCCAGCACCATGGTGTGGATGTCCCCCTTTTCCAGTTTTTCGATGCCGTTCATGCAGGAACGCAGCTTCATGTCTACGATCGCCTCCAGCGAGGCATCCTGGGAACCGGTCGGCTGGCTCCCGGCGATCGGCTCCAGCCCTTCGAAATCGCGGGGGGTCAGGAGCGGGTCGCTGGAGAGGATAACGGCGCGTTTGATGGTGTTTTCCAACTCCCGCACGTTGCCGGGCCACGAGTGGGCGGTCAGTACGGCCATCGCATCATCGGTGCACTGTTTGTCGGGGATGTCGAGCTCGGTGCAGATCCGGCCCAGGAAATACTGAACAAGCGGGGGGATGTCTTCCCTCCGTTCCCGCAGGGGGACCAGGTTGATGGGAACAACGTTCAGCCGGTAGTAAAGGTCTTCGCGGAACTCTTTCAGGCGGACCTTTTCGATCAGTTCCTGGTTCGTAGCAGCCACGATGCGCACATCCACCGGGATGCTCTGGTTGCCGCCGGTGCGCGTGATCTCGCGCTCCTGGAGGGCACGCAGGATCTTGGCCTGCAGGTCGAGCGGCATGTCGCCGATCTCGTCCAGAAAGAGCGTACCCTGGTGGGCCTGTTCAAACTTGCCCAGCTTGCGTTCCACGGCGCCGGTGAAGGCCCCCTTCTCAAAGCCGAACAGTTCGCTTTCCAGGAGTTCTTTAGGGATGGCGGCGCAGTTGATGGCAACAAACGGCTTGCCCAGCCGGCGCGAATTGAAATGGATGGCCCGCGCCACCAACTCCTTGCCGGTCCCCGACTCCCCTTGGAGCAGGATGGTGACATCACTGCCGGCGACCTTGCCGATGGTCTTGTAGACCTCACGCATGACCGGTGAATTGCCGATGATGTTCTTCTCGACCTGGTAGCGCTCCTTGAGTTCCTGCTTGAGCATGGAAACCTGGCCGGCGATCTCGCGAGCGCGTCCGACCTTTTCGATGATTGCGTCGATCACGTCCAGGTCGAACGGTTTGGTTATGTAATCGTAGGCCCCGCGTTTCATGGCCTCCACAGCGTTCTTCATGCTGGCCTCGGCCGTCATGATGACTACCAGCAGGTCGCTCTTCTGTTCGCGGATCTTGTCCAGCAGGTCAAGACCGCTGATGCCGGGCATCTTGATATCAAGGATCGCCAGGTCGTAGCTGTTGTCCTGGACCAACGACAGCGCTTGCCGCCCGTCGTGGGCCAGATCGACCGTGAACCCTTTCCGCTTGAGGGCCTTGGAAAGGACCCAGCGCATACTCTCTTCATCATCGGCTACCAGGATTCTGTTTAACGGCATTGTTGTCCCCTGTCCACTATCGAATTAAATTATAAGGTCACTGCACCAGCGGCAGCAGCACCGTGAATTTGGTCCCATGCCCGGCATCGGACTCCACCTTGATCATGCCGCGATGTTCCGCCACGATCTTGTGACAGATGGTCAGCCCCAGGCCGGTGCCCGTTGACTTGGTGCTGAAAAACGGCGTCCAGATATTTTCCAGGTCCTCAGCCGGGATGCCGGGGCCGTCATCGGCGATCTCCACGGCAACCATGCGGGATCGGCGCTCGTTCTGGGCCATGCGGTAATCCGACAGCACTCGGCTTGCCACCGTCAATTGCCCGGTATCCTGCAAGGCGTCGATGGCATTGCAGATCAGGTTCAGGAACAACCGGGTCAGCATCTCCTCGTCGGCCATGATAGGCGGTATGCTGGGATCGAAGTGTTTGTTGAAGGAGATGTCGCGGCCGGAAACGGCCTGCTTTTGCAGCAGGAGGATGTCCTCCAGCACCTTGTGCAGGTTGACCGGCACCAGCTTGAGGCCCCGCGGCGAGGCCAGATCCAGCAGTTCGCGAATGATGTGGTCGATGCGCTCCGTTTCGCGAATCATTACCCGGGTGTACTCCCGCAGGTCGCTTTCGGCGGTCAGTTCCCCCTCCAGCAGTTGAGCCGCCCCCTTGATGCCCCCCAGGGGATTCTTCACCTCGTGGGCCAGGCCGGCCGCCAGCGTGCCCATGGTGGAGAGCCGGTCTGCCTGGCGGACCGCCGCCTCCAACTCGCGGATGTAGGTGATGTCCTTGAGTGTTACGATGGTGCCGATATTCTCGCCGGTTCCCAGCATGAGCGGGTAGCAGGTAACGGCAACCGGCTTGACCTTGCCGGTGGAGCGGACCACCACGTTCTCGTGGTCCGAGATGGTGATGCCGGTATGCGTGGTTTTCAGCACCATCTCCACCAGCGTCTTTTCCAGGGCAAAGAGCTTTTCAAAGCTTGCGCCCAAGGCTTGGCGCCGGGAAAACCCGGTGATCTCCTCGGCGGCAGGATTGCACAGGGTGATCAGGCCATTCCGGTCGACGACAATCACGCCGTCGCCGACGCTGTCGATCACGGTAGCGAAGTAATCACCCGGATAGCTGCCCTGTTCAGCGCTGTTGTGGATCGTCTGCATGGTGGTCGTCCGGTATGCCGGTTATCCTTTCAATCAGGGCAAACAAATCGTCAACGGTGCGGATGGAATTGGCCTCGCGACGGATGTCGGCGGCGCCCGCAAAGCCGCGCGCATACCAGCCGATGTGTTTTTTCATCTCGCGTGCGGCCACGGCCTCGCCGCTCTCCTGCACGAACAGCTCCAGGTGCTGCCGTATGGCGTCGGCGCGTTCGGCTGCGTTGGCCGGCGTCACGGCCCCCTGTTCTTCCAGCTCCAGGATCTGCCGGAATATCCATGGGTTGCCGAGAGCGCCCCGGGCGATCATGACCCCGTGGCACCCGGTTTCGGCCATCATGGCCCGGCAATCGTCGGCGCTGAAGATGTCCCCGCTGCCGATGACCGGGATGGACAGGCATTCCCTGAGCCGGGTTATCTGGCTCCAGTCGGCTCGCCCCGAGAACATCTGGGAGCGGCTGCGCGGGTGGAGGGTAACGGCGTCGCACCCCTCTGCCTCGGCTATCCTGCCGACTTCCAGGTACGTATCGTCACCGCAATGCCAGCCGGAACGGATCTTGATCGTCAGCGGCAGGGAGGTGGCGGCACGCACGGAGCGGATAATGGCGGCAATTCCGGCCGGATCGCGCAGCAGGGCGCTGCCTGCGCCGGTGCCGACAACCTTGCGGACCGGACACCCCATGTTGATGTCGAGCAATTCCCCGTATTCTGCAACCATGCGGGCGGCTTCGGCCAGGTTCCGGGGCGTGTCCCCGAACAGTTGGATGCCCAGCGGCCGGTCTTCCGGGCAACTCTTCAGCAGGGCCAGCGTTTTGGTCCCTTCACGGACCAAGCCGTTGACGCTCACCATCTCGGTGAAGGCCAGGGCAGCACCATTACGACGGCAGAGGAGACGAAACGGCAGGTTGGTGATCCCGGCCAGGGGGGCGAGCACGACGTTGTGCGCCAGGGAGAGTCTGCCGATCTTCAATGGTTTCAGCATGATACACACAGGTAATGAATGACGGAAGGGGAAAAAACAGCTAAGCGATGCCTAAATTTTGGGCATGGTATCACAGCGTTTGAAAATGGCAAGGGAAAATTTAGAAAATAGTTGTTGCCAAGGCGGCCGTTTATGGCTTTAATATTATATAATTCATAATGCATGCATTTGAGTGACAGGCCAGCGCAATCAAGGAGTTGAACATGTTTGGAATCGGAATGCCGGAACTTATCATCATCATGGTCATTGCCCTGATCGTTATCGGGCCGCATAAACTGCCGGAACTGGCCAGGTCGCTGGGCAAGGGTTTGGCGGAGTTCAAAAAGGCTTCCGAGGACTTCCAGCGCAACATCCATGAAGAGGCCCGCAAGAGCGAGGAAAAGGCGGAACCGCAGCAACAGGTCGCAGCGCCTGACCCTGGGCCCGAGCATGTGGCCGCAGCCGCACCGGCTGAACACGATGCCGTGGAAAAGAAGGATGCAGCGGAGAAAAAGGACGCCACCCACGCCTGAGAAATGCGGGTCGGGACGTTTCACAGAGGAAAGAGCCGGGTCGCCCCGGCTCTTTTTTTTGCAGGTTGTTGAAAATCTATTGCGGGGCTGTCTGCGGCGTTGCCGCTCGTTCAAAAGCGGGGGCGTACCGAGGGGTACGCCTCGCCTTCTCACTCGATTGCGCCTTGCATACCAGCCCCCTCATTACGATTCTCAACAACCTGTTAGAGCTGTTTTTTTGTTCGTCGATTACCCGACCGCAATATTGATCTGTTTCGGTTTGGTTTCCTCTTTTTTTGGTAGGATGATGTTCAGAACACCTTTATCGCAGGTGGCCACGACCTTTTCCTGGTCAATGGTCGCCGGCAGGCTGAAGCTGCGCTGGAACGAGCCGAAATAGCGCTCGATGCGGTGATAGTTTTCCTTCTTGACCTGGTCCTCGTGTTTGCGCTCCCCCTTGAGTATCAGGGTATTGTCCTCGATGCGCACGTCGATGTCCTTCTGGTCCACATCCGGCACTTCGGCCTTGATGACGATGGAGTCTTCCGTCTCGTAGATGTCCACAGCCGGTTGCCAGATACCTTCACGGGTATCCTCCCCTGAAATGTCGTGGTTCCAGGAGAGATTCAGCAACCGGTTCATCTGCTCCTGCATGGTGCGCAATTCCCTGAGCGGGTTGTACTTGACAAGTGCCATATCCGTATCCTCCTGATGTTGTTTGGTAGTAAATCATTTCTACCACAAAACATAATGTCGAATTTCCCAATGTCAAGGGGGATAAAACTCATTAAACTGGCTGTATTATTTTTTTGTGATAGTGTATAATGCGGACAGGAGCAAATGTAATCTGAATCCGTGACACTTTCCCGGCTCCTCTTGCTCTGCATGCCTGAGTCCAGGCGTTGTGTGCCGGGGCTCCGTAATGGCGGAGGACCTCGACAGAGCCGGCAGGGCACTTCTGGGTGGCGTCGGACCCCGGCATGTCGCTCGATCCGCCGTTCAGGTATCGCGAATTCAGGTGTTAAAGAATGGGCCGGTAGGCCGCAGGAGAACAGCGATGCCATTGATGATCGAAGCGATATTCATAGCGGTGACAATGCTTATAGCCTTTTTAATGGCATTTGTGATGATGTTTCTCCTGGCCCTGTTTCTTTCCCCCATCGAGCGCGGGCTTTCAAAGATCATCTGGGACCGCACCGCTTCCCGCCGCCCTGCAACGCCGGGACAGAAGGGTCCGACGTACCGGGATTTCAGCAAGAAACATTTCTAGTTCCTTGGACACAAAAAATTTCGCAAAGATCTTTATGTAACCGCCGATGAATAGGATGAACGCAGATGTATATCTATCGGCTTTATCCCATTCATCCCAGTTCCGGATGCCTTTCAGGTTTTCCATTATGCATTTGCTTCAGCAAAAGGAAGCCATCTTTGGCAGCCTGGGCCGAAGTCTCCGGCTCCATCCCCAAACGACCATACACATTCTAATGACGGGAAACCTGCACCGGGAGAGCCCATGGAATTCAAGAACCTGTTGATCGAAACCGTTGGCAACGTGGCCACCCTGACCGTCAACCGCCCCAGGAGCCTGAACGCCCTGAACAGCGAGGTACTGGGAGAGTTGGAATGCGCCCTGTATGAATTGAACCTGGATGACGGTGTCAAGGCGGTGGTGCTGACCGGCGCCGGAGAGAAGGCTTTCGTGGCCGGGGCCGACATCAGGGAAATGGCGGAAATGAACGCCTTCCAGGGACATGCCTTTGCTCGGAAGGGGCAGCAGGTAATGCTGCTCATGGAACGGATGAAAAAACCGGTCATTGCGGCGGTCAACGGCTATGCCCTGGGTGGGGGGCTGGAACTGGCCCTGGCCTGCGACTTCATCTACGCCTCCAGTAAGGCCAGAGTTGGCTTCCCCGAGGTGACCCTCGGCATCATGCCCGGTTTCGGCGGCACCCAGAACCTGGCCCGCCTGATCGGACCCAACCGGGCTAACGAGATGATCTTCACCGGCAGGATGCTCGATGCCGACAAGGCCTGCGCTTGGGGGATCGTCAACGAGGTCTTTCCGCCGGAAGATTTGCTGGCCAAGGCCCAGGAAACGGCCCTGGCCATTGCCCAGGTGGCTCCCCTGGGCGTGAGCAGCGCCAAGGACGCCATCGCCAACGGCCTGAACATGGTTAAGGAGGACGGGTTCCGCTACGAGGCGGCCCTGTTCGGCGTGCTCTTCGCCACCGAGGACCAGCGGGAAGGCATGGGGGCCTTTGTGGAGAAACGCCAGGCGGCGTTCAAGGGGAAATGACGGTGATCATTGAGGATTGTTACTACCCCCGGCCCCTCCTAAACTAGGAGGGGAGGAAAAACGCCAAGATCTTCCCCCTCCTTGATAAGGAGGACCCTCTGGGACCCAGAGGGCCTAAAGGCCTAAAGGGGGCAGGGGGTGGTTGAGGATTGTAGTCGCTAATCACCAAGGGGAATGACAGTGATTCTAGCTGCTTGGCGGTCGGGTGGAACCCGAAATACGGATGGGCAATGAACAGGGATGTGAACCTCTATAACCAGGGTAAGGGTGCGCTGGCTCAACTGGTGCGCCTGTATCAGCGCGGTTCGTACCGGGTGATACGGGACCCCGAAGGGGTAATCAGCCTGTGGGCCATCGAGGGCTATGAGAGAGATCCGTTTTCGGTATCGTTTGCGGACCGGGGGCGCATAAGCGGGAATATCGAGGATATGTCTCCCGAGTTTGTACGGGCGTTCATCGAGTATGTGAGAAAAAACGGTGTGCGTGTCACGTGATTTATGGGAGAACATTACGATTTTGTAACAAATTGATACAACGAGAGGCGCCTGGATATGGTCCGGGTGCCTTTTTTTCTGTGAAAATAGGCTGTTAGGGAAATAAAGTGGGTAGTGTTAATTTTTTATAACATGCTGGAATTGCGGTTGAAAGTTGTGATTTGGTGGTGTAGAAGGGGATATGATTGTTTTGAGGTTTGAGGCAGGATGGAAGATGAAAGGTAACCGAAAGGAGGACGTTCCATGAAATCCACAGAACGGAAGGGAATGAACCGCAGGACTTTCATCAAGGCCGGAATGGTGGGAACCGCCACCGCCCTGATCGCCCCGCCCGCATTTGCGGAGGCCCTGCAGCAGATGGCCGAAGCGGAGCGCTCCGAATTTCCGAAACCGGTCTACCGCACCCTGGGCCGGACCGGCCTGAAGATCTCCGTGGTCAGCTTCGGGGCCATGCTGACCCCCGAGCCGGAGGTGATCCGGGTCGCCATCGACCAGGGGGTGAACTACATCGACACGGCCCGCAAGTACATGGGGGGCAAGAACGAGGAGATCGTCGGCAAGGCGGTGAAAGGGGTGCGGGACAAACTCTTCATCGCCACCAAGACCCATCCCGAGTCGAAGACAAAGGCCGAGCTCATCCGGGACGTGGAGACCAGCCTGAAGACCCTGGGGACCGACCACATCGACGTTATCCAGCTCCACAACCTCACCGGCAAGGAGCGGATCTTCATACCCGAGACCCGGGAGGCCCTGGCGCAGTTGAAAAAAGAGGGAAAGGTGCGCTTCTGCGGCGTGACCACCCACAAGAACGAGGCCGAGGTGCTGAACGCCCTGGTGGACGACCCCGACCGGTTCTTCGACACCTGTCTCGTCAAGTACAACTTTACATCGGACAAGGAGGTTGGGGCCGCCATCGACCGGGCCGCATCGGCCGGCATCGGTATCATCGCCATGAAGACCCAGGCGGGGGGCTATGACACCACGGGCCTGGGCAAGATCACCCCCCACCAGGCCGCCCTCAAGTGGGTACTCCATAACCCAAAGGTGACCGCGGCCATACCGGGCATGAAGAACATGACGCAACTCAGGGAGGACATCGCCGTCATGGGCATGCCCTTTACCTATGCCGACGTGCGCCGCCTCGACCGCTACGCCGAGGCCATTGCCCCCTTCTACTGCAACTTCTGCGGCTCGTGCGAGGAGGGATGCCCCCAGGGGGTGGAGATCTCCACCGTCAACAGGGCTCTCATGTACGCCGAGGGGGGATACCGGGACCTGGACCTGGCCCGCGCCACCTATGCGGAGCTGCCCCGTCATGCAATGGCGGCGGCCTGTAGCGACTGCAAGGGATGCTCCGCCCGCTGCGTCAACGGGCTGGACATCGCCGCCAAGATGGACCGCGCCCGGACGGTGCTGGCATGAGACCGAACCGTTTCCGTGCGTATTCGCAGGTCCAGGCACTGTTCCTTCTCACGCTCCTGGTTCCGTTCAACTCTCAGGCCGCCGGCGACATGGAGGAACTACTGCCGCCGGTCTCCTGCGGCAGCGGGTGGAAGATGGAGGGGAAGCCGCTTTTCTATGACCGGGACACCCTGTCCGACCGGATCGACGGCGAGGCCGAGCTGTACTTTCCCTACGGCTTCGAGCGCATGGCCGCTGCCCGCTATGCCGCGGAGAAAAATCCCGCGGCCGGCATCGATGTGGAGATCTTCCGCATGGGATCGTTGCTGGACGCCTTCGGCATGTATGCCAACTACCGCCAGAAGGAGGGGAGCACCCCTAGGGTGGGAGCCGAGTCCAACCTCTCCCCCTCCCAGCTCTTCCTCTACCAGGGACGCCTTTTCGTCCACATCCAGGTGACCGGCGCCGATGATGCCGGCGCGGAGGCCCTGGCCGAATGCGGGCGGGCGGTGGCATCACGGCTAGCGGGCGCCAAGAACGGGCCGCCCGAGCTTTCGGCCCTGAACCGGCCCGAGGTGGTCAAAGGGACCGAACGCTACCTTCCCCAGAGCCTTCTGGGGTACGATTTCCTGAACAAGGGGATCATGGCCGATGCCGTGGTCGCGGGGACGAACCTGCAGGTATTCCTCCTCCTGGGGACAACGGCCGAATCCGCAACAGCCGCCTTCGACCGCTACCGTTCCCTGGTGACCCAGGGGAAGGTAGGGGTTGGGGGAAAGGACACGGCATTGCTGGAGGGGGTCGATCCCCTCTACGGCCCGGTCATGGTCCTGAGGAAGGGAGGCTGCCTCGCCGGCGCCCTCAAGTTCAGCGGGAAACAGGGTGTCCGTGCCCTGCTGGAGAGTCTTTGCAGGTGAAGGCGGCGCGGTTTACCAAAACGTCCCCGAAAATGGGAATGTGAAGAATTTTAGAACCGACAATTTACTGTTTTGAATACCTGAACCCTTCTTTACTATACAAAGATTTCCCGTTAATTACACATTCAAAAGTTTTGCCTGTTTCCAACGTGAATATGACACGATTGCCATCTACTACATATTTTCCATTTGCAGATCTACTCCCGAATTTATCATAAAAGGTTCCATCATCTTTTAATTCTAAATAGATATCGGTACTTAATTGATTAAAGTACTTGCCGGATATCGGATACTTTATTTCACTCTCATTTTCATCAGTCTTGACCTGAGCACCGGCGCATCCAAAAAAGGTCAACAAACACCCTGTCAACAGCAGTAACAAAATTCGTTTCATAATTTTCTCCTTTGCACACTATTGAAAATAAAACCGCACGTTAGGTATAAATCATTCAAACGCCTCAAACCTTCATCTCCTGTTTTTGGAGCCGCTTGTAGTAGAAATTCTGCCCATACAACACGGCAATGGGATTGTGGCCGGTAACCCGATCCTTGACGACCAGGGTGGTGACCGGGGCCTTCGATCGCCTGTTGAAGAGCATGTCATGGCCGACGCACAGGCCTAAGATGATGTTCATGTCGGTTTTGAGGCGGTTGCAGATCTCGGCCTGGGCAATCGGGTTGCAGGCCGGCTCAAAGGTGCCGGGCCTCACCTTGTCCTCTTCCCCCAGCCCCAACTCCCGCTTGTCGATGCTCCCCGCCTTGCAGCAGACGCTCAGCGGTTCAAGCCCCTGGGCCTTCAGGATGGCCACCAGGCGGTCAGCCTCGTCCAACAGGCCGATACAGGTCGCGATGCCGATCTTCGTGTATCCCATCAGCTTCGCAAAGGCGACCGTATCCTCAACCCGGGTCCAACGCGGCATGATCGTATCGCTGCCTGCAGTCCTCTGGTAGCAGAGCCCTTCCACCCGCGCCGCCACCAGGGCAATACGGGCCTCCTCGCTGTCCCCCCGGTATTCCTCGAACGCCCCCTTCACCACGTCGTCATAGGCGTTGGACGGGCAGTTGCCCGGTTTGGGCGGCGCCGTGTCAGGATCGCCGCTCCAGCAGTTGGTCGTGCCGCACTTTTGCCATACGCTACTGCACTTGGAACATGAAACCGGTGTCTCGTCCGACATGATAAACCTCCCGAATCGGTAATTGTATGAACCTAAAACGGCAATTCTGCCACGGAGACACAGAGACACAGAGAAAACCAGGAACAAGGCAAGAAAAAACAAAGATTCTTGATGATGGTTTTACCGAAAAATAGTTTTTTGCTTTTCTCTGTGGACCTCTGTGCCTCTGTGTCTCTGTGGCAGATGTCAGCCCGCTCTCTGCAACTCTTGCGCAGATGTTTTTTCCGAAATGAATGAAGCAGCGGGTCACCCCAGGATCGCAACCAGCATGACCGGCGGCAGCGCCGCCACGCACACGGCGAACAGGGCATGGAGCCAGACGGCGGCGCCGGCCTGGCAAAGGCGGATCAGGCCCACCACCGGCACGAGCAGCAGTTTCCCGAAGAAGCTCACGTCGGGGCTGGTAACGTCCTTCCAGAGTGCATCCCCGTCGCCGCTGCTGGGAAATGCGTGCAGGGCCATGGAGAAACTGAGCCAGGCGCCGACAAGCACGACAAGGTCCTTGAATTCGGCAGCCGTGGGGCTCGTCGCAAAGACGGATGCCAGCAGGCTGACGGCCAGGGCAGCCAAGGTGGAGACGAAGAACGGTGCGACCGCCACCATGATATGGTGAACAGCGTACTCCGGCTGTTCATGGAGCACGTACCCCAAAGGGTTGCCCAGGCGCAGGTAGCAGACCTTCAGGACGCGGATTCCGAGCCGCCGGCAGGCCCAGGCGTGGGCGTATTCGTGCAGCACGACACCCGGAAAGGTCAGCAGGGAGACGATCAGCCTGGCGGTCATGGGCGTTGCTTCACGGCGTGGTCATGGTGTTGAAGAGCTGGTTCACCTCGCGGAAGACCCCCAGGTATTCATCGTTCAGCATAAAGAAAAAGTCTCCCAGGGTGCCGGGAAGGGGGGTGCGTGAACGCTGCTTGAGCAGGTCCCAGGCGTATTTTTCGGATCGGTCCGGCTTGGTGGCCTGGGCCACGCTGTCCGAGATGGTGTAGGCGAGGCAGAAAAAGTCGGCCAGCGTGACGATGGCGGTCAGCAGCGGATCTTCAATGGCCAGCTCGGAGGTGTGGTGGTGCGAGATGACGTCACTGTACACCGGCGGGAAGTTCCAGCGCTGTGCCAGGCAGAGCCCCAATTCGCTGTGGGTTGTGCCGAAATGCTCAATCTCGGCGTCGTAGGTCGTGCGGCGGGTGTAATTGATGGTGGAGAGCATCTCGCCGTACTCTTCCTTGAAGAAATGGCCGAGAAAGACCTTGCCGATGTCGTGGATGATGCCGACCAGATACGCCATCTCGGTGTCGTCGTACCCCACCATTTCGGCGATGCGGCGGGACATGGAGCCGACGCTGAAGGAATGCATCCAGAAGACGTTCAGGTCGAAGGGCTGTTCCTGCACTCTGAAGCCGTCCACGAAATAGCTGGTCAGGATCATCTCGCGCACGCTCCTGAACCCCAGGTACAGCAGGGCGCGTTTCACCGAGGTGATCTTGCTCCCCGGCATGTAGAGCGGGGAGTTCACCACCCTGATGACCCTGGCGGCCAGCACCTGATCGTAAAGGATCAGGTCCGCGATCTCGTCCGGGTTGGATTCGTGATTGTCCAGGAGCCTGATGACCCGCGAGACGATCACCGGTATGGTCGGCAGGTCGCTGACGTCCTTGAACAGCTTGCGGGCCTTGATCATCATTGCAGCTTTGTCCAAGCGTCGATCCTTTCACTCTGCCGGTTGGGGGATATCCTGAATCCGTGACGCCTTCACGGCTCCTCTCGCTCCCATGCCTCAGTCCGGGCGTGGTCGGCTGTATCTTCTCCGGGACGGAGGACGCACGGAACGGGCGGCATGGTGCTTCATGGGCGGCGATGGACTCCGGCATGTCGCTCGCTCCGCCGTTCAGGCGCCACGGATTCAGGATATATCAGTCCGTTTTCTGTACTAGCTCGGAAAACCGGGCTTCCGAGAGCACGGTAACACCCAGTTCCCTGGCCTTGTCGAGCTTGCTGCCGGGGTCTTCGCCGGCAACGACGTAATCGGTTTTTTTGGAGACCGAACCCACCACGTGCCCCCCCTCATCTTCGACGATCCTGCGGGCCTGGTCGCGGGTAAACCCGGAAAGCGCGCCGGTAAACACGAAGCTCTTGCCGGTAAGCCTGCCGCCGACCCGTTTTTCTTCCACGGTCGGGGCCACACCCGCTTCCAGCATGTGCCGGATGACGGCCACGTTATCCCGGTTGTCGAAGAAGGTGCGAATACTTTGGGCAACGGTCGCGCCGATGTCGCGGATGCTGGTGAGCTCTTCAATGGTCGCTTGTTCCAAGCTTTCCAGGCTGCCGAAGGCCTGGGCCAGCGCCTTGGCCGTCCTTTCACCCACATGGCGGATGCCGAGGGCGAAGATGAACCTGCCCAGTTCCCGCTGTTTGCTGTTCTCGATGGCAGCCAGCAGATTTCCGGCCAGTTTGTCTCCCATGCGCTCGAAACGCATGAAATCAGCCCGTGTCAGCCGGTAGATGTCGGCGACATTGTGCACCAGCCCCAGGGAGAGCAACTGTTCGATGAACTTTTCCCCCAACCCCTCGATGTCCATGGCGTTGCGAGAAGCAAAGTGAATGATCGATTCGCGGATTTGGGGCGGGCAGGAGAGTCCCATGCAGCGCACCGCCACCTCGCCTTCGATGCGGACCACCTCCGATCCGCATTCCGGGCAGGTTTGCGGCGGCGGCAGCGGCTGTTCCCGGCCGGTGCGCTTTTCCGTCAGCACCCTGACCACAGCCGGAATGACGTCGCCGGCACGTTCCACCAGCACGGTGTCGCCGATGCGGATGTCTTTGGCCGCGATCTCGTCCCAGTTGTGCAGCGTTGCGCGGGCAACCGTAACCCCGGAGACCACCACCGGCCGCAGGTGCGCCACGGGCGTGATCACCCCGGTCCTGCCGACCGACGGGACGATTGCCTCGACCACGGTCTCCGCCTGGCGCGGCGGGAATTTGCAGGCGATGGCCCAGCGGGGCGAGCGGCTCTTTTCGCCCAATTCCCGCTGGAGGGCATAGGAATCCACCTTGATAACCGTGCCGTCGATCTCGTAGGGGAGCGTCTCCCGGCGCTCCTGCATCTCGCGGTAATACGCCACCGCCGCCTCGATCCCGGTTACCGGCCGCACCAGCGGGTTGACCGCCAGCCCAAGGGCGCTGATGAAGGCGAAGAACTCTTGCTGCGAGTCAAATGCCGTCCCATCGCTGACACCCGGGGCATAGCAGAAAACAGAGAGAGGTCGCCGCGCCGTGATACGGGGGTCGAGCTGGCGCAGCGAACCGGCGGCTGCGTTGCGCGGGTTGGCAAAGGGGGGGTCGCCGTTTTCCTCTTTTTCCCGGTTGATGTGTTGAAACGCCTCAAGGGACAGGTAGACCTCACCCCGCACCTCCAGCAGCCGTGGGGTTTCCTTGCCGGAGAGCCGCAGGGGGAGCGAGCGGATCGTCTTGATATTCGCGGTCACTTCTTCGCCGGTCAGGCCGTCGCCGCGGGTGGAGGCGACTGTCAGCACGCCGTTCTCATAGACCAACTCCACGGCCAGGCCGTCCATCTTCGGCTCGCAGACGTAGCCAATCTCCGTCCCGGCAGGCAGCGCCAGGACCTTTTTGACCCGCTGGTCAAACTCCCTGATCTCTTCTTCGTTTGTGGCGTTTTCCAGCGACAGCATAGGGAGGCGGTGGGGCAGGGGGGCGAATTTATCCAGCGCTGCGCCCCCGACCCGCTGGGTCGGGGATGAGGGCGTCACCAGTCCGGTATACTTTTCCTCGATGGCCTGGAGCTCGCGGAACAGCGTGTCGTAGTCGGCATCGCTGACCTCCGGCGCGTCCAGCACATAGTACAACCGGTTGTGGTGCTCGATCAGGCGGCGCAGTTCCTCTGCCCTTGCCCGAGCACTCACCTTTTGATCGTGTATGTCAGGCGATAAGGGCGGCTGCATGGGGGCTCCGGGATAATACCGATCCCAAATCAAGGCGCTATCTTCGTTGGCTCGTCTTCGGCTCCTCAACGTACTATCTGTACGCCTTCGTCGCCTCAATCCTCGCCGCCTTGATTTCATCCTTGATTTGGAATCGGGATATGGCGTTTGACTTTGCAGCAGATTACAGTATTATTTCAGCAATTTCAACGCCTGAGGCGAGAACCGGAAGATTCATGGAACAACAGCGTCTTGCGGGTATCGGTCAGTGGTTCGACGACTATACCCGCACCTTTCTCGATACCGACCCGGAAGGGCTCAAAAATATTCTGCTCAAGATCGAACACACCCGCAAGGTATGCGCGGCCAGCGATACCCTTGCAGCGGGCGAAGGGCTTTCGGCCAACGAGGCCCGCATCGCGGCAACAGTGGCCCTGCTGCACGATGTGGGCCGTTTTTCCCAGTACCGGCGCTGGCGCACCTTTCGCGACAGCGACTCCGACAACCATGCCCGGCTCTCTTTGGAGGTCCTGGCTGAGCACAAACTGCTGGACGGCCTCGATCCCGCCGAGCGCCTGTTGATCGAGGAGGCGGTGCGTTTCCACAACCTGCTGGAGCTGCCCGAACAGGTCAGCTCGCCGACCAGGCTGTTCATGCGGCTGATCCGGGACGCGGACAAGCTGGATATCTGGCGGATATTTCTCGATCTCTTCGCGCTGCCCGAGGAGCAGCGGGCATCCGCCGCCACCCTGGATCTGCCTGATCTGCCCGGATGCACGCAGGCCTGCCGGGACGCCTTGCTGGCACAGCGCGTCGTCAGGCTGGACCTGTGTCGGGTTCTCAACGACTTCAAGCTGCTGCAGATCTCCTGGGCCCTGGACCTGGGCTTTGCCTCGTCCTATCGCCTGCTGCTGGAGCGCGACTATATTCCCCGCCTGGCAGGCACCCTCAATGGCGAGCTGGATATCGGGTCAGCCATCGAGGGCATCCTCGATGCGGCCGCCCAGCGGGCCAATATCAAACTCAGTGAACAAAGCGGAGGATAGGATGGAAACCAGGCTACGCATGGTTTTGCCGGATCATGAACTGGTGCGGCTCTACGAACGGATGTTTCTTTCCCGGGAATTCGAGGAGCATTGCGCCGAACAGTACACCAAGGGCAATATCACCGGGTTTCTGCACCTGTACAGCGGCCAGGAGGCCGTGGCGGTCGGGGCTACGGCCGGCCTGCACAAGGACGATTATATCCTCTCGGCCTACCGGGAACACGCCCAGGCCATCGTGCGGGGCGCCGACCCGAAGCGGGTTATGGCAGAGCTGTTCGGCAAGGCCACCGGCATCTGCAAGGGGAAGGGAGGCTCCATGCACCTCTTCGATCCCGCCCTGAACTTCATGGGGGGCTACGCCATCGTCGGAGGCCAGTTTCCCATCTACGTCGGGCTGGCCTTCAGCGCTAAATACCGGAACGAGGACCGCATCACCGCCTGTTTCTTCGGCGACGGCGCGGTCAACCAGGGGACCTTTCACGAATCCCTCAACTGGGCTCAGTTGTGGGAGTTGCCGGTGCTCTTCATCTGCGAGAACAACTTCTACGGCATCGGCACCGAGGTGCACCGCTCCTCGGCCCTGGCATCCATCCATCGCCGTACCTGCGGCTATGACATCCCTTCCGAAAAAGTGGACGGCATGGACGTGATTGCGGTCTACAAGGCGGTGAAGTACGCCGCCGAGAAGGTGCGGGAAACTGGCCGGCCCCTTTTTATCGAGGCCACCACCTACCGTTTCCGAGGGCATTCCATGTCCGATCCGGGCAAGTACCGTTCGGCTGCCGAGCATGACATGTGGAAGTCCCGCGATCCGCTGCCCAACTATGCCAGGCACCTGCTGGAGGAGGGGATTGCCACCCGCGAGGCTTTGGACGCCATCGAGGCGCGATGCAGGGCCAGGGTGGAGGAGGCTGTCGCCTTTGCCGAAGAGTCGCCCTGGCCGGAGGATAGCGAGGTTTACAGTGACATTTATGTTTGATTTCTGAACTGTAACACCTGAACATCTGCCACAGAGACACGGAGACACAGAGGTTCACAGAGAAAAACGAGGAAAGAGAAGAAAACATCTGCCACAGAGGCACAGAGACACAGTGGTTCACAGAGAAAGAAAAAAATAGATTAGGGGTAAACAATATAAACTAAGACTAGGGACTTGACGCAATAATAAAGAATTTAAGCCTTTCCCCTTTGTTCTTCCTGCCTTTCTCAGTGTCTCCGTGTCTCTGTGGCAGATGTTAAGATTTTGGAGGGTTTCAATATGTCTGAAATGACCTATCGTGATGCAATCAACCTGGCCTTGAAGGAAGAGATGCGCCACGACCCCTCGGTGGTGGTGTGGGGCGAGGATGTGGCGCTGTACGAGGGATCCTTCAAGGTTACCCGCGGGCTTTTGGCTGAATTCGGCGAGGAGCGGGTCAAGGATACGCCGATCTCGGAGAACACCATCATCGGCGTGGCCGTGGGGGCCGCCATGGGGGGCTTGCGGCCGGTGGCCGAGTTGATGACGGTCAACTTCGCCCTCCTGGCCATGGATCAGATCGTCAATCACATGGCCAAGATCCATTACATGTTCGGCGGACAGGTTGTTGTGCCCATGACGATCCGCATGCCGGGAGGGGGGGGCAGCCAACTGGGCGCCCAGCACTCCCAGAGCCTGGAGACCTTTTTCATGCACTGCCCCGGGATGCGGGTAGTCTACCCATCCACGCCAGCCGATGCCAAGGGGCTTCTGAAGAGCGCCATCCGGGACAACAATCCGGTCATCTTCCTGGAGCACGAACTGCTCTACAACAGCAAGGGGGAGGTGCCGGAAGACCCGGAGTACCTGGTTCCCGTCGGCAAGGCCGCGGTCAAGCGGCCGGGTGAGCAGGTCACCATCGTGGCCTATGCACGCATGACCGTGCTGGCCTTGCAGGCGGCCGAGGAGTTGGCCGGGGAAGGCATCTCCTGCGAGGTGGTGGACCTGCGCAGCCTGGCGCCGCTTGACGACGATACCATCCTGGCCTCGGTCAGAAAGACCGGCCGGGCGGTGGTGGTGGAGGAATGCTGGCGCACCTGCGGCCTGGGGGCCGAGATCGCCAGCCGCATCTTCGAGAACTGCTTCGATGTCCTCCAGTCACCGGTCAGGCGCGTTTCGGGGCTGGACGTGCCCATGCCCTACTCACGCAAGATCGAGAAGCTCTGCATCCCCCGGAAGGAAACCATCATCCAGGCCGTGAGGGAAGTCACGAGCGGTCGTTACTGAATCTAAAAAGCTGCCTAACCACCCCTAACCCCTCCTGAATCAGGAGGGGGACTATAGGCTCCCCTCCTTGATAAGGAGGGGCTGGGGGTGGTTGATATTAGTGCCATCTTGATTGCAACTTGGAATAATAACGCCCGGCCGGCACATCCTTCATGTCAGCGGGGAAAGAAAGGGATGACTCACTATGGCAACGGAAATCACCATGCACAAGCTGTCGGATACCATGACCGAGGGGAGTTTCATCGGCTGGCGCAAGAATGTCGGGGATCGGGTCGAGCGCGGC
>JBEKFJ010000003.1:0-37509 GCA_050013355.1 Oryzomonas sp. | reverse complement strand
AGGCGTCATTGATCAGGACACTCTCGGCAAGGCCCTGGCGCTTCAGCGGGAAAGAGGGGGTAGCGAACTACTGGGAGTAATTCTGTCCAAACGTTTCGCGGTTGCCCAAGAGACCATCGAAGTGGTGGTCCGCGAGCAGATCGAGCAGATTGTAGTGTCTTTGTTTGCCTGGATTGAAGGTACGTTCGATTTTGAGGCCCAGGAAGATATCGAGGCCATAGACGGCGGCATTGTCGATCCGCTGCAGTTCATGCTTTCCAAAGGGCTTAATCCGCAGTTTTTGGCAATGGAAGGGGAGCTTGTCGCCGGTGAAAGCCGCGCCAATCCTGAAACGGACCACGGCAGTGACGGCATCGGCGAAATCGATGAAGTGGAAATTTCCTTTGACCTCACCGATGAGGTCAGGACCCCGGCCGGCGCACCTGAACAGGCGGTCGTCAGTCCGTTGGTGATCGTTGATGATGACGGCACGACATTGCAAGCCCTGTCGGAGATGTTGCGGGAGAGCGGCTACGAGGTTCACACCATGACCAGCAGCGAAGATACGCTGATCTTGGTCGACAGCCTCTATCGCGCCGGGCGGTATCCCGCTCTCCTTGTGGATCTGATTATGCCCAGGATGGACGGTTCCGGTGTTCTTGGCGGGATCGAATTGCTGGAACTTCTTCACAACAACTTCAAGGGTATCTCCATTCTGGTGATGACCGACTACCACCATTCGGACGCAGAGAAAAGGGTCGGCGACATGGGCTACAGTTGTGTTATTAAACCTCACCGTGCCGACTGTTCTTCATCTGAAAGGCTTAGGGCTTTTCTGCCGTCGCTTCTGACCGAGCTGCGGCGTTCGGAAGCGGATGCAGCGGCTCGTAGATAAATCGGTACGCCGCACAATTTAGCTTGCTAAATTGGACCGCGAAGGCGCCCGAAGGGTGAGGCCAACGGCCGAAGTCACAAGCAAGCCCGAAGATTGACGCCGCATGGGCGGAAAAGAACCCTTTCCGGACGGAAACTAATTACGACGTTGTGTATGAAAAGGTGCGCCGGTGAACAAAAAGACAATACTTATAACGGACGATTCAATGGCCTTAAGGGCCATGCTGGTGTCCATCATCGAATCTCTGGGAGATTTTCGTATCGTTGAGGCTGCCAATGGTTTCGATGCCTTGCGCCTTCTACCGCGGGAACATGTGGATCTGATTTTCACGGACATCAACATGCCCGACATCAACGGCCTCGAGTTGATCAGTTATCTGCGCAATAATCCAAATTACCGGCACATACCGGTTATTATCCTCTCCACCGAAGGAAGCCAGAGCGACATTGAAAAAGGGAAACTGCTCGGCGCCAATGAATACATCGTCAAACCGTTTGATTGCTCTGATCTGAAGAATATCATCGTCAAGTATCTTGATAATTGCCCGGGATGATGGACAGCCCCCATGAGTGACAATGATTTGCTTATGAACAAGGCGATACGGGATTTTCTGGCCGAAGCCGAGGAGATTGTCGAACACCTCGGTTCCGAACTGGCTGATCTTGCCGATGTGGCCGACAAGGGGGATATCGATCCTGACCTGCTGAATTCCATCTTCCGGGGAGCCCACTCCCTGAAAGGTTTGGCAGGTATGTTCGGGTTCGCGGGAGTCTCCGAATTGTCCCACAACATGGAGAATCTTCTGGATTGGCTTCGGCTCGGCAAGCTCAAGCTCGACACCGGTGTGATCACGGTATTGCTTGAATCCCACGATCTTTTGCTTTCTCTGGTGCGGAGCCTGTCCGAGGGTGAGGAGAACGGCGAGCACTACGAGAAGATCTCGTTATGTGCTGCCAGAATCAATGCTTGCCTGGAAGAACCGACCCGTGATTCGGCACACCATTCGCCCCTGGAGAAGCTGGGGCTTTCCGAACAGATGCTGAAATCCCTCACAGAATACGAGGAGCACCGCCTGCTGGAAAACCTCTCCAAGGGAAAGAATATCTATAATGTCCATGCGGCGCTCGACCTGGCAACCTTCGACCAGGACCTGGCAATAATTTCGGACGCGATCAAGACCTGCGGTGAAATCATCAGCACCCTGCCCGGCATGAGCAGCAACCTGGCGACCGACATTGACTTCGATATCCTGGCTGGTTCCGCTCTGTCATTCCAGGAATTCTCGCTGGCCGTGCGACACGATAATATGACATTGACGCTCTTGGGCGATGATGAGAAAACGCCTGCCCTTGCTGCGGGGAATGCGGCGGGTACCGCCAGCGCCGGATCCGGGAGCCCAAAGCCGGCAGAGCTTCCGGTTGCCCCAACCTCGCAAACCTCTGTCCCGGACAGTCCTGCCGCCGAAGCGCCGCCCGTTTCCGCCAAGAGCATCAGCCGTACGGTCCGTGTAGACATCGGCAAGCTTGATGAGTTGATGAATATCGTTGGTGAGCTTGTCCTGGCCCATTCCTCGATCGCCGCCCTGGCGCAGCGGCTGCGCAACGAGCGCTTTTCACAGATGGCCGTCGAACTGGGCAAGTCTGCCAAGGTGCTGGAACGCAAGTTGACCGACCTGCAGAAGGGGGTCATGGATATCCGCATGATCCCCGTGGGGCAGCTCTATGAGAAGATGTCCCGAATTGTCCGCACCATCTCCCGCGAACAGGGCAAAAAGGTGGAACTGCGTTTTTACGGTGCAGACACGGAGTTGGACAAACTGATCGTGGAAGACATCTCCGACCCGATGATGCACATCATTCGCAATGCCATCGATCACGGCATCGAGAGCCCGGAAAAGCGGCTGGCGGCGGGCAAGGATGAAAAGGGCGTCATCAAGATTTCTTCCTACCAGAAGGGCAACCACGTCGTTATCGAAGTCGAGGACGACGGCGGCGGAATCGATGTCGAAAAGGTGAAGGACCGTGCGTTGCAGAAAGGCCTCGTACAGAATCTGAGCGACGTTTCCGACAAGGAGGCCCTTGAGTTTATCTTCCTTCCCGGTTTCTCCACAACCGATCAGGTCAGCGAGGTTTCGGGACGCGGCGTCGGCATGGACGTGGTCAGAAACAATATTGCCGCCATTTCTGGCATGGTCGATATTGAGACCACAAAAGGCTTGGGCACCCGTTTTGTCATCACCCTGCCGATCACGTTGGCCATCATCAAGTCTCTGATCATATCCTGTGCAGGAAGAACCTATGCCTTACCGGTGACGTCGGTATTGGAATCACTGATCTTGACCTGCGGGGAAATCAAGACCGTGGAACGACGCGAAGTCACACAGTTGCGTGATAGTACGCTGCCGCTCCTCCGACTGGAGGATTTTCTCTGCCTGACCCGCCCGTCACATCGTCCCGACGAATTCTATGTCGTGGTGGTCGGTGTCGCAGAAAAACGTCTTGGTATCGTGGTCGACGAACTGCTTGGCCAACAGGACATCGTCATCAAATCCCTCGGAGAAAGCTTCAGGCGTTTTCCGGGGATCGCCGGGGCAGCCGACCTTGGAGACCAGCGTACAATCCTGGTGCTGGACGTGGGCGGCATGATCAGCGATACCATGAGATCCGGGAGCTGAGGCCATGTACAAAGCCTTCTTCGGATTCCGGGAAAAGCCGTTCAGCAAGACCCCTGACCCGCGTTTTCTTTTTCTCAGCCCAGGACATGAAGAAGCCCTGGCCCGCCTGGAGTTTGTACTGGAAGAGCGGGAAATAGCCGTTCTTACCGGCGAGATCGGCTGCGGCAAGACGACGCTCTCGCGTGCCCTGATGGACAGGTCGGGGGATGGCTACCGCTTCTGTTTCATTGTGAATCCCCGCCTGACAGGGTTGGAATTCCTGCGGACCACGGCGCGCCTGCTCGACGTCGAGGTCCCGGCAACGCTTAAGGATGACCTGTTGGAACAAATTAATACGGTCGTCTTTGAGAGCTACCAGAAGGGGGTCTGCCCGGTCATCGTGATCGATGAAGCCCAGATGATCTCCGATGCGGAGGTGTTTGACGAGATCCGCTTGCTGACCAATTTCCAGTTGGATGACCGTAATCTTTTGGCTGTTATTATCATGGGGCAGCCGGAATTGCGTTCCATACTGGCTTCGTCCCGTTTTGAACCCTTGCGGCAGCGGATCGCCCTTAATTATCACCTTGAGCCGCTTTCGCTGGAAGAGACCATGGAATATCTCGATTTCAGGCTTGAGAGGGCCGGCGGCATGCCCGGGTTATTCGCCCCCGATGCCGTCCAGAAGATCTTTGAATTGACCGGCGGCGTGCCGCGTAAAATCAACTCCATTGCCACCAACGCCCTGTTGGTTGCCTACGGCAACGACGCAGCGCTGATCGACTCGGCGATTATCGATGAGATTAAAGACGAACTGATGATGTAAAGGGATTCCGACACGAATGAACTTGGCAAAGATACGACAGAAGGTCCTGAACAGACAGTCATCCCAACAGGCTGTTGAGTCGGAACACCCCGGACAGGCAGTTCCGCTGAATGTCCCTGTGCCGCAGGCCGGCCCCCCTGCTGCGCCTCTTGCTGCCGATGCCCCCCCTCAGCTTGCCGCTGTAATGGCCGCCCCGGTTCCTGAGATCCGTCAGGAGCCGTTGCAACTGCGGGTCAAGGGTATGGAGCCGCTCGACATCATCCTGGCAGGACGTGAGGCGGCCGGATGCAACGACGACCTGCCGCTGGCGTCCGAAGGCCAGGCGTCCGAAAATATCGAAGAGTTCGAGGAAATACTCTGTTTCCGGATATCCGACGAGATATACGGCATCAACATCATGGAACTCAAAGAGATCATCAAGCCCAGGGAGACGACCGAGGTTCCCCGCACACCGCCGTTCATCATGGGTGTGGTTTCGTTGCGGGGCATCATTATTCCGGTCTTTAACTTGCGTGAGCGTCTCGGTCTCTCCCAGGGAGCGCAAAACGGCCGTGAACGCATCGTGATCGTCAAGCGCCACGATGGGTTCACCGGCCTGTTGGTGGATGAGGTTATCCAGGTCGTCCGTATCGGAAAAGAGGGCCGTGAACCGGCTCCGGCGGTTCTTGAAGGGATTGACCGCGATTTTGTCTGTGGAATCGGCCGCACCGGGACCATGATGATTATCCTGCTCAATGTGGCAAACATTACCGATATCAACCTCTACTGAGTTCCGGCCGGCCATGCTGGCCGGATCCCATCGTGATGACGGTCAGAACGGAGCCGCCCGATAGCCTATGAAAAAAGACCTGCAGAATATCCAACTAGCGTGTTTCAGCCTGGGAGACAGGCGCTTTGCGGTCGATATCATGCGGATCAAGGAGATCATCCCGCCGCAGAAACTTACCGGCCTGCCCAGAGACTCGGACCTGTTGGAGGGGGTCATCAACCTGCGCGGCGCAGTAATCCCGGTCATGGATATGCGTAATCGATTCGGCATGCCGAAAGCCGATGAGCGCATCCCGGGCAGATTGCTGATTGTCTCCCTTCAGCGGCAGATGCTGGCGCTGGCTGTTGATGAGGTCCTGGAGGTCATCACCGTTCCGGCCGGCGAGCTCAGGCCTGCCCCTGATGTCGCCGACGGGAACGGCATGGAATACGTGCTGGGGATCTGTTTTTCGCGTGAACAGATGTTCATGATCCTTGACATCGATACCCTATTTTTTCCCTCTGATGTTCGGCAGGAGTCATTCCGTGGATAATCGTGAATATGTGCGAAGCGCTCTCAAATCTCCTGACGAAGAACTGCGCCGTGCCGTCATCGATTCCCTGCGCGGCGAAGATCTGGGAGATGTGTGTGAATTCATCTTTACCGCCATGGGGGACGACAGTTGGCGGGTGCGCAAGGAAGCGGTCAATGTCTTTGTGGCGGCGGAGCCTTCCGGAGATTTTATTGCAGCGCTTTTGGAACTGTTGCGTGATGAAGGCAATGCCGGGCTGAGAAATTCCGCCGCCGAAGCGGTTATCATGATTGGTACGCAGGCGGCCCGGCAGTTGAAGGCGCTCGCCGGCGACGCCGACCCCGGCGTGCGGAAGTTTGTTGTTGACGTGATGGGGGGCATCGGAAGCATGGAGTTTGTCCCGGCATTGCTTGGCGCCCTCTATGACGCTGATGTGAACGTTTCCGCCGCTGCTGCCGAGCACCTGGGCACCATCGGTGACGCACGAGCCGTGCCGGAACTGCTCACGGCAATCGCAGCAAATGATAGCGTTTTTTTTCGTTTCAGCGCCCTGTCCGCCCTGGTGAAACTGGGGATTCCCGCGCCGGTGCCGGAGGAGCTCAAAAGGCTTGTCGGGCAGGAAATCTTCAGCAAGGTCGTCTACGACTGCCTTGGGAGCATCGGTAACCACACGGCAGCGCCCATCCTGCTGGAGGGATTTCTCTCCACCAAAAAAAGTTCCCGTTGCGCGGCCGTCAAGGCCTTCAACCGTGTTTTGCAGCGTTCCGACGCCCCGACGCGTTTGGAACTCGAAGGCTCTTTACACCGATTGTCGGGCAGTGAGGTCGTGCTGGCCTTTATTGAGTTGCTGGATGCAGAGGGGCCGGATAGCGCCCTGGCAGAAGCACTGACAAACCTGCTCGGGATTATCGGCGACCCGCGTGCCGCCGTGCCCCTCTTGGCGGCATACCTCACGGAACGGCTTTCAAACCAGGCGCTCAAGGCACTTACCGCTCTCGGCCCCGACGGTATGGATACCGTGCGGGGGTTCTATCCCCATGCCGACGAAAAGTTGTGTGGGGCTATCTGCACGCTGTTCGGAAAAGTGGGTTATCAGGCGGGAGACGACCTGATTCGAGAGGCGCTGCACAACCCTTCGCCGTCGGTGCGCAGGGCTGCGGTGCAGGCCGCCGGCCTTCGGGGGCTGTCGGACTGCATCCCGGAGATAATCGGGCAGCTCGGTGAGGCAGGCGATGACGTCAGCGGTGCGATCATCACCTCTCTTCGGGTCCTGTCCGGAAAGGAGCCAAACCCCGTCAGGGCGGTTGCGCGCCAACTGGCTGAATCCGATCAGCCGCAACGCCGCCGAGATGCGGCCCTGCTCTTTGCGGCCTTAAGCGATGGGGAGTATCTGTCGCGGCTCGTCAAGGACGAGGACCCTTCTGTTCGACAGGCTTCGGTGGCTGCAATAGGAAAGCTGCAAATTACCTCCCTCCGGGGTTTTTTGCAAATCGCCTTGGTGGATGAGACACCGGAGGTGCGCATGGTGGCTGCCGAGGCACTGGGAGAATCAGGGAACGCCGATGCGATCGGCCCCTTGACACTGGCCTTGCGTGATGACGATTCCCGGGTGCAATGCGCTGCCCTGAAGAGTATTACCCGCCTCAATCCGGAGAACATCCTCGATGTGATCCGCGCCCTTCTTCCAACGGCCAAAGGGTTTCTCATGATCACCTGCCTTGAAGTCCTTGCATCGTTGGGGGACGACGCTGCCTTGAGCCTGGTTGAGACAGTCCTCGATAACGAGGATGAAGAGTTGGTCAAATTGGCGCTCAGCATTCTGTCACGCCACGATGGCCAACGAATCCTGCGGAATGCCGAACGGCTTTTTGTCCATCCCCATGCGGGCATCAGGTATGACACGGCAATGGCTTTAGCGGCGCTTCCCGGACAACGGCCGCGGACTATTCTGAAAGCCGCCCTTGAAACGGAAGAGAGCAGCCTTGTCAGAAACCTGATGGAACGTCTGATGAAAGGGATCGCATGACCTTGTCCCTGGACACCGGACAACCTATGTCAGACGACGAGTTCCGAATCATTCGGGACAGTATTTACAGTCATTGCGGCATCTACTTCGACGACGACTCCAAATATCTTCTGGAAAAGCGTCTTTCCCGCCGCCTGTCCGCCCTGGGCCTGAATAATTTTCGTGAATACTACCACTTCCTGAAATACGACCGGAACAAGGATCAGGAAATGATGGACATCATGGATGTCCTCACGACCAATGAGACCTATTTCTTCCGGGAATCGTTCCAGCTTGCCGCCTTTACGGATGAGATCATTCCGGAACTTATCCAGGTCAAGTCCGTTCGGGGCAACCGAACGCTGCGCATCTGGAGCGCCGGCTGTTCCACGGGTGAAGAGCCGTACACCATCGCCATGCTGCTGCGGGACATGCCTGCTCTGCGGGGGTGGAAGATCGAGATTATCGGCACCGACATCAGCCAGCGGGTTCTTCAGCATGCGCGGCGGGGCGTCTACACGAAGTCGTCGTTCCGGGCAACCGGAGAGGGCTATATCAGGCGTTTTTTTTATGAGTATGACGGCGGGCTCAAGGTGACGGACGATATCCGGGAAATGGTTACCATCAGCCACCTCAATCTTTTCGACAAAACGCGGATGATGATGCTCGGCAAGATGGATCTCATCTTTTGCCGCAATGTGATCATCTATTTCGACCTGGCTGCCAAGAAGAAGATCGTTGAAGAGTTCCATCACTCCCTCAATGATGGAGGTTTTTTGCTTTTGGGGCATTCCGAGTCACTCATGAACGTCACCACGCTTTTCACGTTACGCCACTTCAAAAATGATATGATCTATCAGAAGCCGGAACGTATTGAAGTGAGAGGCAGTGCATGAGAAAACTCAAGGTGCTTGTCGTTGACGACTCAGCCTTCAGCAGACGCACTATAATAAAGTTGCTCGAAGGGCTTGAGTGCATTGAGGTGGTCGGCTATGCCACCAACGGTGAAGAAGGGTTACACAAGGTGGCAGCCCTAAAGCCGGACCTTGTTACCCTTGATCTTGAAATGCCGAAAATGGACGGTTTTACGTTTCTGCGTGTCCTGACGGCCCGCTATTCGGTCCCGGTGATTGTCGTCAGCGCCTTGAGCGGTGCCGATAAGGTGTTCAAGGCCCTGGAACTGGGCGCCCTGGATTTCGTGGCAAAGCCTTCCGGCGGCGCCTCTAACGATCTGCTGCTCATCAGGGAAGACCTGCAGAAGAAGGTGATCCAGCTTGTCAACCTGGTGCCACAGAGGCTGAAACAGCCACAATGGCTGCCTCATGAAAGGGAGCGCGACGGTTCCCGGGGGGCGGAAGTCGCCCCGGTCGGCCAATCGCCTTTCGATCTTGTCGCCATCGGCGCTTCAACCGGAGGCCCGCCGGCGCTGCAATTTCTTTTTTCCGCATTCGAGAGGGCGTACCCCTTTGCCGTGGTGGTTTCGCAGCACATGCCGTCCGGTTTTACCCATGCCTTTGCCGAGCGTTTGAACCGGGCTTCCAAGTTCGAGATAAAGGAGGCCGAGGATGGCGACCTGGTGCTCCCGGGAAGGGTGCTGATAGCGGCCGGAGGCACAAACCTCGTGCTGGAGTTGCAAGGCGGCCGGGTGACGGCGCGGGTCGTTCCCCCCACGAGCGCCGACCGTTTCGTGCCGTCGGTTGACGTCATGCTGGAATCCTGTGCCGGAATCTACCGGAAGCGCATGATTGCGGTCATCCTGACCGGCATGGGAAACGACGGCGCCAAGGGTGTTCGGGAGGTCAAGAACAAGGGAGGATTTGTGATAGCCGAATCCGATGAAACGGCCGTCGTCTACGGGATGCCCCGCGAAGCGGCTGCGACCGGCCTTGTCGACAGGATTGTTCCCATGCATCTCGTGCATCGGGAAATCCTGGAGAAAGGCGCATTTTCATAGCGAGGATGGCTACCACCCCCTGCCCCCCTCCTAAAGTAGGAGGGGGGCAGGGGGTGGTTGATCCCCAGCAGGGTGACTCTCCGAAATACTTAATGTTACAAGGTACTAGTGTAATTCGATTATATTGTCCAGAAAGGAACATGATTGTGGAACTGAAGTACATCCCCAAGGATATCGAACAAAAATGGCAGCACTGTTGGGAGGAATCGGCCGCCTTTGCCGTCACCGAAGATCAGGACAAGAAGAAATACTACCTGTTGGAGATGTTTCCCTATCCCTCCGGCAGGATTCATATGGGCCATGTGCGCAACTACTCCATCGGCGACGTGGTCGGCAGGTTTAAAAAGATGCGCGGTTTCAACGTGTTGCACCCCATGGGGTGGGATGCCTTCGGGATGCCGGCTGAGAATGCCGCCATCCAGAACAAGAGCCATCCGGCCAAGTGGACCTATGAAAACATCGACTACATGCGCGGCCAGCTTAAGAAGATGGGGCTTTCCTACGACTGGGGCCGCGAGCTTGCCACCTGCGACGTGGAATATTACCGATGGGAGCAGATGATATTCCTGGAGATGCTCGCCAAGGGGCTGGCCTACAAGAAGACCTCCTTTGTCAACTGGTGCCCGAAATGCGAAACCGTGCTGGCCAACGAGCAGGTCGAGGACGGCGCCTGCTGGCGCTGCGACAGCGAGGTCAAGCAGAAGGAACTGGATCAGTGGTTCTTCCGCATCACCGATTATGCCGAGGAATTGCTGGACTGGACCTTTAAACTCCCCGGATGGCCGGAACGGGTGTTGGTCATGCAGCGCAACTGGATCGGCAGGAGCATCGGCTGTGAGATCGATTTTCCCCTGGAAGGCGGCAGCGACGCCATACGGGTCTTCACTACCCGCCAGGATACCGTCTTCGGCGCCACCTTCATGTCCCTGGCTCCCGAACATCCCCTTGCCCGGCAGTTGGCCACCCTTGACAGAATAGAAGAGGTAGATGCCTTCATCGAAAAAGTCAAGAAGACCGACCGCATCAAGCGAACCGCCGAAGATTTCGAGAAAGAGGGGGTCTTCACAGGCTCATACTGCGTCAATCCCCTTACCAAAGCCCGCATGCCGGTGTATCTGGCCAACTTTGTCCTTACGGACTACGGCACCGGCGCGGTCATGGCGGTGCCGACTCACGATCAGCGCGACTTTGAATTTGCCCGCAAGTATTCCCTGCCGCTCCAGATCGTGATCCAGCCGGAAGGGGAGCGTCTCGATGCCGCCACGATGCAGGCCGCCTTCACCGAGGTTGGGCACCTGGTCAACTCGGGCCGGTTCGACGGACTGCGCAGCGACGCAGCCAAAGAGGCTATTGCCGATTATCTGGAGCAGGAAGGGATCGGCAGGAAGACCGTCAATTTCCGCTTGCGCGATTGGGGAATCTCCCGCCAACGCTACTGGGGCAATCCCATTCCGGTGATCTACTGCGACACGTGCGGCGTGGTGCCGGTCCCGGAAAAGGATCTGCCGGTGCGGCTCCCCATGGACGTTGAGTTCAGCGGGGAAGGGGGCAGTCCGCTCGCCAAGCTGGACTCCTTTGTCAACTGCACCTGTCCCCGTTGCGGCAAGCCGGCGCGGCGCGAAACCGACACCATGGACACCTTTGTCGAGTCGTCCTGGTATTTCCTGCGCTATTGCTGCCCCGACTTCCAGGATGGCCCACTAGACCGCAAACGAGTGGATTACTGGATGTCCGTAGACCAGTACATAGGCGGCATCGAGCATGCCGTCCTGCATCTTCTGTATGCCCGCTTCTTTACCAAGGTATTGCGCGACCTGGGATACATCTCCTGCGACGAGCCCTTCTCCAACCTGTTGACCCAGGGCATGGTCATCAAGGATGGCGCCAAGATGAGCAAGTCCAAGGGTAACGTGGTCGATCCCAGCGCCCTCATCGAGCGTTACGGCGCCGATACGGCCCGCCTCTTTTCCCTGTTTGCGGCGCCGCCGGAAAAGGATCTGGACTGGAGCGACCAGGGGGTCGACGGCTCGTTCCGTTTTCTCAACCGCGTGTGGAAACTGATCCATGACCGGCTCGATCTGGTGAAGAACGACGCTGCCGTGGGTCCGGCAACGCTTACGGCAGAGGAACGCACCCTGCGCCGTGCCGTGCACAAGACCATCAAAAAGGTGACCGAGGATATCGAAGAACGCTTCCATTTCAATACCGCCATCGCATCGGTCATGGAACTCCTCAACACGGTTCAGTCGTCGGAGTTGAATACGCCGCAGCGCGGTGCCGTCATGAAAGAGGCGCTGGAAACCATGATCCTGCTGCTGGCTCCTTTTGTTCCGCACATCAGTGAGGAGCTATGGCAGCGTCTCGGGAACGACACCCCCCTTTCCCGAACCGCCTGGCCGGAGTATGACGGGGATGCGGTCGTAGACGAAGAGGTGCTGGTTGTCGTCCAGGTCAATGGAAAACTCCGCTCCCGGATCACGGTGCCCGCGGGGACCGGCGAGGAGGAACTCAAGGCGGCTGCCCTGGCGGATGAGAAGGTGCTTCCCTTTCTGGAGGGGAGAGAGGTGCGCAAGGTTGTCTGCGTGCCGGACAAATTGGTCAACATCGTGGTGGGGTAGGGGGAAGGACATGCCTTTCCAATTCCAAATCAAAGCGGCATCATCGTTGGCTCGTCTTCGGCTCCTCAACGTACTACCAGTACGTCTTCGTCGCCTCCTCGATCCTCGCCGCCTTGATATCATCTTTGATTTGAAACCGGAGTCTTTCAGGAGATTCCGCCGCTTCACGGCCGTTCTTTTCTGCTGCCTACTGTTTGTTGCGGGGTGCGGCTACCGCTTTGCCGGAACGGCCGGAAACAGGATAGCAACGGATCAGTCCGTCTGGGTGGCGTTCATCGTCAACGAGACAATCAGCCCAACCGCGCAGACCGTCATTCGGCGGGCGCTGTACGAGGAATGCCACGCCATGCGGGGATTGTATCCGGCGGACAAGGAGGCCGCGGCCGACCTCATGGTGAGGGGCAAACTGACCTCCTATTCCCTCAAGGCGATCTCCTATACCGCTATCGACCAGGCTAAGGAATACCGCCTGTTTATCTCCGTTGACCTGGAACTGCACCGAAAAGGCGCGACAGCGCCTGTCTGGAAGGGGGCTATCCAGGCGTCGCAGGACTTCCCCGCATCCACCGATCTGGGGATCCAACACAATGCGGAGGAAGCTGCCCTGAAGGCTGCATCCCAGAACCTGGCCCGCAGGTTCCTCGTGTCGGTGGAACAGGCATACTGACCATGACCGCGCAGGAGTTCGAAACCACCCTCAACAAGGGAACAATACCGGCACTCAGTTATCTGTACGGCGAGGAGACATTCCTGATTGAACGCTGCGTCCGGCAATTGCTGGAGCGGGCCATCGACCCATCGCTCAAGGATTTTAACTTCAACGTCTTCTTCGGCAATGAAATCAAAGGGGTAGAGATCCTCGACGCCGCCCAGACCCTGCCGATGTTCGCCGAGCGGCGGGCCGTGCTGGTAAAACGCGCGGATGCGCTCAAGGCGGAAGTCCTGGAGAGCCTGCTGCCGTATGTCCGAAACCCGGCTGCAACCACCTGCCTCGTATTCACTGGGACCAAGATCGACCAGCGCAAGAAATTCTTCCAGGAACTCAAGAAGCAGGGATGCCTGGTGGAATTCAAGCGCCTCTACGACAACAAGTTGAGCAGCTTTATCCAGAGCGAAGCGGTTGCCCTGGGAAAAACGATCGACCCGGCCGCTAGCGGGTTGTTGTCGCTTCTGATCGGCAACAACCTCCAGGAGCTGTCGTCGCAGGTCGAAAAACTGGCCGTGTATTGCGGCGACCGGCCACGGGTAACCGTAGAGGACGTGCGCACCATTGCCAGCAGCAGCAAGGCATTTACCGCCTTTGAGCTTGCCCGTTTCCTCGGTCTGCGCGATCTGCAGAATGCCTTGAGGAGTCTGGGGGTTCTCTTTCGCAACGGCGAGGATGCGCCGCTGATGATCGGTGCCCTGACGCGGCATTTCCGGCAGTTGTGGCGGATCAGGGAGTTGCTGGATCACAAGATACCCCAGGCCGACATCGGCCGTGAGCTCAATATCCACACGTTTTTTCTGGGGGAGATGGTCCAGCAGGCGCGCAACTTTTCGCGGGGTGAGCTGGGAAGGCTGTTTGAAGAGCTTTATCGTTGCGACGTGGCGTCCAAGACCGGCGGAGGGCAGCCCTATACCCTGATGCACGGCCTTGTGGTCGGGATCTGCACGTCGTCGTTAGCGCATTAATCCAATCAAGCTAATTAATATACGGGTCTATAACCCAAAGAAAGGTTGGGGGCCTGGGGGTAGGGGGATTTGCTTCGAGTGGTGCAAATCCCCCTCGGTCCCCCTTTGTCAAAGGGGGAAGAAAAGCAGTACCTTTGTTTCGGTTATAGTTCCGTTAATATCGTTAATATAAGTGCATACTCGCCAATTGGGTATGCACTCATGGGGAGTATCTATTGCCTTGAACGCATTCAGTAGCCCGCAGACTTCGTCGAACCATTTGCCTAAACGGCAGCCATGATGATTAGGCAGGCTGTTTACTCCAAGAGACGCAAATTTAATCTTGTTGACATATATTCGGTGGTCATATGCCGCTACTACATGTCGCTTTCCTTGGTCTTGAATCTTTTGACGGTTTCCTGGAGCTCTTCCGACAGCTTGTTGAGCTTGCCGGCTTCATTGGATGTCTCTTGAGCTGTTTGTGCTGTTTTAGTGAAGACTTCCGTTATGTTGTGGATGTTTGAACTTATCTCGCTCGTGGTTGCAGTCTGCTCTTCTGCAGCAGTGGCTATTTGATTGATCTGTTGTGTTACTTCGCTGATCTGATGCAGAATCCCCTGTAGAGCTTCTCCTGACCGTGCGGCGTCTTCCGTACCCTTGGCGACCTCGACAACCCCCTCTTCCATGGTGGTAACAGCGATTTTAGTTTCTTTCTGGATCGCCTTGATCATCTCGCCGATCTCCCGTGTTGCGCGGGTCGTCCTTTCCGCAAGCGCCCTAACCTCGTCGGCAACGACAGCAAAACCTCTCCCTTGTTCCCCAGCACGGGCCGCCTCGATGGCGGCATTGAGCGCCAGCAGGTTGGTCTGGTCGGCAATATCCTCAATGGTTCCGACAATGGCGCCAATCTGGTCGGATCGTGAGCCAAGGCTTTCTATGACGGTCGCAGTACTCTTCACGCGTTCGGCAATTCGTGTCATACCATCAACCGTAGCCTGAATAACCGATGCGCCTTCGGAAGCAAGCGTGTTGGAGTGTTGAGAGCTTTCTGCCGCCATTGAGCAGTTTTGGGCTATGTCGCCTGATGTTGCCGACATTTCTTCGCCGGCGGTAGCCACGGATGTGGCCTGGACAGCGGCCTCGCCGACCCCTTTGGACATGTTTTTGGAATAGGTCTGTATGGATCCTGCGGAAGCAGCAACTTCAGCAGCCGTGCGTGCTGTCTTCGAAATCAGGGTGTCGAGCGTTTCCATAAAGTGGTTGAATTGTCTGTTTGCCTCCGTGAGTTCATCGTTGCCTGAAATCTCCAATCGTTTGGTAAGGTCGCCGTCTCCCTGGGACAGGTCGGTTATCTTGGCTACAAAATTATTGATCTTCCGTGTCACGACAATTTTCAGGGCAATCGTCAGGCAAACAATACTTGCAATGAGAGCCACAATTCCCGATATCACGAGAAAAAGGCTTGAGCTTTTGGTGGCATCATACGCCTGCTCGATGCTGGAGTTGAGCTTTAGTACACCAAGCATCTTTACGTCTTTGTCGTGGCATTTCTGGCACCGTTCCTCGTTTGCCAGGGGCAGATAGGCTTCCAGTATGTGAATGCCGTTATCCGACTTTTCATTGATTTCAGTTTGGCCGCTCTGGATGGCCTTGATCACTGAGGGATTTTCCTTTGAGCCGCCGCCTCGCTCGACACCCTTTTCGTCGAAGATAGTTAGTGATAGAGCCTGTTTATGTTCGGTCACTTCCTTGATCTTTGAATCGACTTTTGTCATATCATCGGCGAGCATGTCTTTCTTAATATCGTCGGCAATTATATTCGCTGCATTGATGCTGTTTTTCATCTGGAGCGATACCAACTCCTCCTTCGCCAGGTACAGAGCAGCACCGCCGACTATGAGCAGACCGAAAACAACTGAAATTACGGCTACAAACAAAATTTTAGTAGCAATGGAGATTGTTCGGCCGGTCTGCGCTGACATTGCCTGGCTTGGAACTGACATGAGTGCCTCCGCTAAGTTTTAGTTGTTCAAACACTTCATTGCCGCCGTTTAAGTAACGTTGGGGCATTAGAATGCATACCTAATATCACATTAAGGTACTTTTTATAAAGAATATTATTGTCGTGCCTCTGGGGGATTCCGGGGACGTGCGAATTTCGAAGGCCGGGTGAGGGGATAAGGCAGGGTATTAACGCTATTGGACAATGCTGTATTTAAACAATGTTCTTTATCTAACGATCAGATAGCGACGAACGCAGCACTTCGGCCAGTTCATCGATCCTGTAAGGTTTTGCGATGGCACCGGTAAAACCATAGGTACGGTAGTCGGACATTATCGGATCATTTGAATAACCACTCGAAACTATCAGGCACGCATCCGGATCAATAGCAAGTATTTCTTCAGCAGCTTCCTTGCCGCCCATGCCTCCCGGAATGGTCAGATCCATGATCACCGCTGAGAATGGCGTTCCAGATCCCTTTGCAGTTTTATAGAGCTGTATGGCTTCCGATCCTTCGTCACAGGTCGTGACCTGATACCCGATTTCTTCAAGCATTCCAACAGCAAGTTCCCGGATCATCTCCTCGTCGTCCATGACAAGAATAGAACCGCCACTGTGATCTTTGGAGGTTTGGGTGACAGATTCGGTTTGATATTTTGAAATAGTCTCTCCGATTGACGGCAGAAGGATCGTGAAGGTGGTTCCCTTGTCTACGAAAGAACAGACGTCGATATGTCCGCCATGCTTGATGATTATTGAGTGGGTTGAGGCAAGTCCCAAACCGGTTCCGTTCACTTTGGTCGTGAAGTAGGGGTCAAAGATCTTTTTCAGATCGGCATCCGGTATTCCGCAACCTTCATCGGTAAATGTAAGACGGGTATATGTGCCGGGAGGAAGCGCCATGCTATTCTTGCCGACAAGCGTCTCGTTTCGTGCAGAAACGGTTAGCACCCCTCCGCCGGGCATCGCTTGCGTGGCGTTGATGATAATGTTGTGAAATGCCTGGCTAATCTGCCCTTCATCCGCTTCTATGGCGTGAATTGAATCGGGGATGTCGACGATACCCCTGACATTGGAACCGTGAAGGACCAGTGACACTGATTCATGTACAAGATGCCGGAGTGAAACGACTTTCTTGACGGGTTCGCCGCCGCGGGCAAAGGTCAGGAGTTGACGAGCCAGTTCAGTGGCCCGCATCGATGCTTTTTCAGCTCCAAGCAGGGCTTTGTATGACCTGTGCGTATCATCGATGGACATCTTCGCAAGGGATATGTTCCCCATGATCCCGGTAAGAATATTATTGAAATCGTGAGCAATACCTCCGGCGAGCACACCGAGCGACTCCAGTTTCTGAACTTTCAGTTCTTCCTTTTCGTGTTCCTTGAGATCGGAGATGTCCAGGGCAATTCCCGTTGTGCCAGTGACCTTACCCAGCTCATCAAAGAGTGGGGTCTTATACGTAAGGTGCCACTTTGTTCCATCCGGTGTTGCTATTTGCTCTTCCGAGTGTTTTTTCTGACCTGTGAGACACACCTCACGGTCGTCGGCGATAAACCTCTTGGCCATTTCCAGGGGGAATAACTCAAGGTCCGTTTTGCCGATACAATCATCTACTGAATGACCACAGGTTTTGGCATACGGCTCGTTTACCATTTCAAGGTGACTTTCCGAGTCCTTGAGCCATGCCATCATGGGTAGATTGTCCAATATGGCGCGCTGTTGCAACAATAATCTTGCATTGGCTAATTCCGTCAGTTTGTGTTCTTCGATCTCTTTCGCCAGCTTTTCATTCGTATGTCGAAGTTTGTCATTTGCCTCGGAAAGCTGCAGAGTCCGCTCGGCAATCTGTTCTTCCAGAAGCTGGTTGCGCTCCAACAACCCCTTCAGAGGATAGACTTCGCCCTCGCGAACAAGGTAGTAGGGAATGGAAATACTGCTATGCGAGATTTTCCATCCTGTGGATTCCTTGCGGAATATCAGCACAAGGCGGGCAGTCTCCCGTGACAGGATGTGATCTTCGATTGGCAGGTGAATGATGAAGAAACCGGTAGTTACGGCGATCGTATCAGACAAGGATTGGATTGCCAGATCCTTGAGCTCGATACGGATCGGATCTTTGACCTGGGCGAAGTCCTGGCGGGTAATCGCGACCCATTCTTCCCGGTCTTTGACGAGAAAATCCCCGCCCCCGGTAAAGCCGGAAAAATCATCACTGAAACACGTGGTGAGACGATCATCGCGGGATGAGTACATCCGAAGGTATTCGTCAAACAGGTGCCGGATTTCCTGGTAGTCGCTCGCATCCATTGAGTGGGCCCTCATTATGAGTCTGACAGGTTTTTTTTGCTTTTTCCAATGGCCTTAAAAAACAAAGGGGACCCCCATGGTGTGGGAATCCCCTTTGTGATCTTATGTACTGCGGCAGCGTTAACCCAGGGTATTGACGAGCCTAGTCAGGCGCGATACGTTCCTGGAGGCGTTGGAGTTGTGGATAACTCCCTTGGAAGCAGAGGCGTCGATGACCGGAATGGCGGCCTTCAGGGCTGCGGCTGCGCCTACTTTGTCGTTGGCCTCGACAGCCTCACGCACCCGTTTGATATATGTCTTCAGCGTTGAGGTAACGTGCCGGTTGCGGGCATTCCTCTTGGCGTTCTGTTTAATCCTTTTGATTGCCGACTTATGATGTGCCAAGCTGCACCTCCGTGTGATTCTTTCTGCGTGTAATGTCAAAATTGAAGCTAGTTTTTTAACACCAGTCCGGCTGTGTTGTCAAGAAAAATTATGACAATATCCGTACCCGCCTGCCGTTCATGCTGATTTTACCTGCACAGAAAAGTCGTACGGCCTCGGGATAGATACGATGCTCCTCCTTCTGGATGCGTGCCGCGAGGGTTTCCTCGGTGTCGTCCGCTTCGACGGGGACGACCGCCTGCAGGATGATGGGACCGGTGTCGGTCCCGATGTCCACGAAATGCACCGTGCAGCCTGTGTAGCGAACGCCGTACTCGAGGGCCTGCTGCTGGGCGTGAAGTCCTGGAAATGCCGGCAATAGAGCGGGGTGGATGTTCATGATGGCATGGGGAAACGCATCGACCATCACATCAGTCAGTATCCGCATGAAGCCGGCCAGGAGTACCAATTGAACGTCGTGGTTCCGCAATATCTCAACCAGGGCGATGTCGTATGCCCGGCGGCTGGCGTAAGCGCCAATCTCGTGGATGATCGTTGGAATGCCGTGTTGTTCCGCACGCTTCAGGGCAAAGGCGTCTTGTCGGTCGCTGACGACGCAGGCTATGCGGGCATTGATCTCGCGGGCCTCGATACGGTCGATGACAGCCTGCAGATTTGTGCCGTTTCCCGAGACCAGCACCGCCAGCATCACAGGAACGCCGTCGGCCATTACCCTTCCACCAGTTCGACGCATTCGCTGCCGTCCCCACAGGTGGTGATGTCGCCGATTACCCAGGCCTGCTCGCCAAGGCCCCTCAAGCGGTAAACGATATCTTCGGATTCTTGCTCTGCCACAGCCACAACCATGCCGATCCCCATGTTGAAGGTACGGTACATCTCGTCACGTTCAACGTTGCCGGCATCACGAAGGATATCGAAAATCGGCTGCCGCTCCCAGCGGTTCAGATGAATGGATGCCTTGCACCCTCTGGGTAGGATACGGGGGATGTTTTCCAGCAGTCCGCCTCCGGTAATGTGGGCAATGCCGTTGATGCTGAAATCCTTGAGCAGGTTCATGATGGAGCGGGTATAGATGCGTGTCGGCGTAAGCAACACCTCGCATACGCTCCGGCCTGTGCCGGGAAGTATGGAGTCGAGGGACAGCCCCATGCATTCGAAGATGAGTTTGCGCGCCAACGAGTAGCCGTTGCTGTGGAGCCCGCTGGAGGCGATGCCGATCAGGTGGTTACCCACCGCAATGCCCGAACCGTCGATGATATTGTCACGTTCCACCACGCCGACGGCAAAACCGGCGACATCGTATTCGCCGTCCGCGTAGAAGCCCGGCATCTCTGCCGTTTCACCGCCGATCAGGGCGCAACCGGCCTGTTTGCACCCATCGGCAATCCCCTTGACAATGTCCACAGCTTTCTCGGGCAGGAGCCTGCCGGTTGCCAGGTAATCGAGAAAAAAAAGCGGTTCGGCCCCCTGTACAACGATGTCGTTGACACACATGGCAACCAGGTCGATTCCGACGGTGTCATGGCGGTCAGCCATAAAGGCTATCTTGAGCTTGGTGCCGACGCCATCGGTGCCCGACACCAGCACCGGGTTTTTGTATTTGGCCGTATTCAACGAAAAAAGTCCGCCGAAACCGCCGATATCCGCCATGACCTCGGGCCGGGACGTGGCTTTGACCAACGGCTTGATCATGCTGACAAAACTGTTGCCGGCTGCAATGTCAACCCCGGCATCCTTGTAGGTTATCCTTTGTTCGCTCAAACTCTCTCCCTTCTTAGATAGTTTCCATCCGGAAACCCCGGATGGAAACTAGATGAGGAACTTTTGTAAAACACGGCCTGTAAAATGTCAATTTCAAACTGCGAAAGCTGTTTCGTTCCGCCAAAAAACGGCATCAGCCAGCCAACAACAACCGCTTGACAATACCGGGGACTCCGCATAATATCTGAACACGCTAACATTAGCGGGGGGTATATGCAGTCGAGCCGGCTGGGAGAAATCCTGGTAAAAAACAACCTGATCACCAAGGAGCAGCTTGACAGGGCGCTTGAGGAACAGAAACTTTCCGGCGGCCAGATGCGCCTCGGCTCGGTCCTGATCAAACAAAATGCCATCAACGCTCAAGATCTCAGCTCGTTTCTCTCCAAACAGTATGGCGTCCCCGCGGTAAACCTGTCCGATTATGACATAGATCCGGCCGTCATCAAGGTCATTCCCCAGGAAGTTATTCAAAAATACCAGCTTATACCGGTCAACCGCGCCGGTGCAACGTTGATCGTTGCGGTCAGCGATCCTTCGAATCTGTTCGCCATCGAAGATATCAAGTTCATGACCGGCTATAATGTGGAGATGGTGGTTGCGTCCGAAGCTGACATCAAGAACGCCATCGACAAGAATTATGACCAATCCGCCTCTTTGGCCGATGTTATTGGCGACATGGACTTTGAGGATATGGAGGTCATAGGCGACGTCGATGAGGTGGATATCAACACCTTGGAGAGGGCCACCGAGGATGCCCCGGTTGTCAAGATGGTCAACGCCATCCTGCAGGACGCAATCAGGAAAAAGGCCAGTGATATCCATATCGAACCCTATGAAAAGTTATTCCGCGTACGCTACCGTATCGACGGTGTGCTCTATGAGGTTATGAAGCCGCCGCTCAAGCTGAAAAATGCCATTACCTCCCGTATCAAGATCATGTCGGAACTGGATATCGCCGAACGTCGCCTCCCCCAGGATGGGCGCATCAAGATCAAGCTGGGTGGCGGAAAGGACATGGATTTCCGTGTTTCGGTGCTGCCGACGCTGTTCGGCGAGAAGATCTGCATGCGTTTGCTGGACAAGAGCAATCTGCAAACAGACTTGACCAAGCTGGGGTACGAACCGGAGGCCCTGGCGCACTTTCTCCGTGAGATCCACAAGCCGTTCGGCATGGTGCTGGTCACCGGTCCCACCGGGAGCGGCAAAACGGTTTCCCTCTATTCGGCTCTCTCCGAGCTCAACAAGGTGTCCGAGAATATCTCGACCGCCGAGGACCCGGTAGAATTCAATTTCGCCGGGATCAATCAGGTTCAGATGCACGAGGATATAGGCCTTAATTTTGCCGCCGCACTGCGCTCTTTCCTGCGGCAGGACCCCGATATCATCATGATCGGCGAGATCCGCGATTTCGAGACCGCTGAAATAGCCACCAAAGCGGCCTTGACCGGACACCTGGTACTCTCCACCCTGCACACCAATGATGCTCCGGCCACCATCAACCGTCTGCTCAATATGGGCATCGAACCGTTTCTGGTTGCGTCGGCCGTCAACATAATCACGGCCCAGCGTCTTGCCCGCCGCGTCTGCGGCGAATGCAAGGAACCGGAGGATATCCCGGTCCAGGCGCTGATCGATGCCGGCGTGCCACCGGATGAGGCACCATCCATTGTCTGCATGCGCGGCAAGGGGTGTCCCGTCTGCAACAATACCGGTTACAAGGGGCGGGTTGGTTTTTATCAGGTTATGCCCATGCTGGACGAAATCCGTGAGTTGATTCTCAACGGTGCCAACACCGCCGAGATCAAGCGGGAATCAATGCGGCTGGGCATCAAGACCATGCGTCAGTCAGGGCTTACCAAGCTCAAGGAAGGGGTTACTTCCTTTGAAGAGGTCGTGCGGGTGACCGTTACTGATGACTAGAAAGGACTTGTTCAATGGTTAATCTGCATCAACTGTTGAAGATTCTTGTCGAGAACAATGGTTCCGACCTGCACATCACCACCAACACCGCGCCCCAGATCAGGGTTGACGGCAAGCTGACGCCGCTTGACTTTCCGCCGCTGAACCAGATCGAAACCAAACAACTCTGCTATAGCGTTCTTACCGATGCCCAAAAACACAAATTCGAAGAGGAAAACGAACTGGACCTTTCATTCGGGGTCAAGGGGCTTTCCCGCTTCCGGGGCAATATATTTGTTCAGCGCGGGGCCGTAGCCGGCGTATTCAGGGTTATTCCCTACCGGGTACTGTCGTTCGAAGAGCTTGGGCTGCCTCCCATAGTTTCCGAGCTGGCGGCCAAGTCCCGCGGACTGATCCTGGTGACCGGTCCGACCGGCAGCGGCAAATCCACAACGCTGGCTTCCATAATAGATTACATCAATATCAACCGTCGCGAGCACATTGTTACCATCGAGGACCCGATCGAGTACCTGCACCCCCACAAAGGGTGTCTCGTCAACCAGCGTGAAGTGGGGGCCGATACCAAGGGATTCAAAAATGCCCTTAAATATGTACTGCGCCAGGACCCTGACGTGGTTCTGGTCGGAGAAATGCGCGACCTGGAAACCATCGAGGCGGCGCTGACCCTTTCGGAAACCGGCCACCTTTGTCTGGCAACCCTGCATACCAACTCCTGCGTCCAGACCATCAACCGCGTTGTGGACGTGTTTCCTCCGTATCAGCAGACCCAGATACGGGCGCAGCTTTCCTTTGTACTGGAAGGGGTCATGTCCCAGTCGCTGATCCCGAAACTGAACTCCAGAGGCCGCGCGTTGTCCTTGGAGATCATGGTCCCCAATGCTGCCATTCGCAACCTGATCCGGGAAGACAAGGTCCACCAGATTTATTCCCAGATGCAGGTCGGACAGGAGAAATTCGGCATGCAGACCATGAACCAATCGCTCCTGTCCCTCTACCAGAAACGTATGATATCACTGGAAGAGGCCCTTGGGCGTTCCCTGGATCCGGAAGAACTCAAACAGATGATCAGCAACCCCTCTGCAGGTCTGAATATGCAGAGACGACAACCTGCGCACTAAAAGCGAGGAGATCGTACCATGCCAAAATTTTCTTGGGAAGCGCGTACCAGAACCGGCGGAGTGCAAAAGGGCGTCATCGAGGCGGCAGGCGTCAATATCGTTGAAGCCCAGTTGAAAAAGTACGGCTTCACCAATATCAGCATCAATGAACAGGCAAAGTCGGTTTCCTTCAAGCTTCCCAAGTTCGGCGGCGGCAAGATCGATACCAAGGACCTGGTCGTTTTTACCCGTCAGTTCGCCACAATGATCGATTCGGGGCTGCCGCTGGTCCAATGTCTTGAGATCCTTGCCAGCCAGCAGGAGAACAAGACCTTCAAGGAGATACTTTACAAGGTTAAGGAAAGCGTGGAGAGCGGTTCCACCTTTGCCGACGCCCTCGGCAAGCATCCCAAGGCCTTTGATCAGCTCTATGTCAACCTGGTGGCTGCCGGCGAGGTAGGCGGTATTCTCGACACGATCCTGAACCGTCTGGCCGCCTATATCGAAAAGGCCATGAAGCTGAAGAAACAGATCAAGGGCGCCATGGTCTACCCGATCACCATCATGTCCATCGCGGTTGTGGTCGTCGGGGTCATCCTCATCTTCGTCATCCCGACCTTTGCCAAGATGTTTGCCGATTTCGGCGGCGAATTGCCGGCTCCGACCAAGATCGTCATTGGCTTGAGCAATTTTCTGGTGAAGTACATCATCGTCATCATTCTCGCCATCTTCGGTATCATCACCGCCGTCAAGAAATACTACGCAACGCCCGGCGGGCAGAAAAAGATCGACCGTATGGCGCTCAAAGCTCCGATTGTCGGCCCGCTGATCAGGAAGGTTGCCGTTGCGAAATTCACCAGGACCCTGGGGACGATGGTCAGCTCCGGCGTGCCGATCATGGACGGCCTCGATATCGTAGCCAGGACAGCCGGCAACAAGATCGTCGAAGAGGCTATCTACGGTGTGCGACAGGCCATCTCCGAGGGCAAGACCATGGCCGAGCCGCTGGCTTCCTGCGGTGTTTTTCCGCCCATGGTCGTCCAGATGATTGCCGTTGGCGAGGCAACCGGCGCCATGGACGCCATGCTGAGTAAAATCGCCGATTTCTATGATGACGAGGTGGATGATGCCGTGTCGGCCATGACCTCCATGATGGAGCCGCTCTTGATGGTGTTCCTGGGGACGACCGTCGGCGGGCTGGTTGTTGCCATGTACCTGCCGATCTTCAAGCTGGCGGGGGCCGTTGGCGGATAAAACATGGGGCTTGAACGAAAACTCAGGCTTTTCATCTATGCCAGGATCGTGGTGTCGTTCCTGTTCCTGGCTTCGACCATACTGCTGAACTATCAGGACCTTGCCGCGGCTGGAGACCATCTCCAAAGCGGCCTGGTCCGCTTGATGGCCTTTTCTTTTCTGTTCTCGCTTGTTTGCCTGTTTTTTCTCAGGTTCCAGAGATTCCATGCCTTTATCGCCTACCTCCAGACGATCTGGGATCTGCTCTTCGTAACGGTTCTACTGCTGTTTACCAACGGCATACTCAGTTCCTATTCATTTCTCTACCTTCTCTCCATTATGAGCGCCGGCCTGTTGCTGGGTGGACGGGAGGCGCTCTACACAGCATCCCTCTGCAGCATAGTTTACGGCTCCATCGTCGATCTGCAGTACTTCGGCATGCTGACCACGATCGGCCTCAGCCAGTCCGACGCCCAGCAGCTTGGCGCATCACATATCTTTTACACAATCTTTCTCAACCTGATGGGTTTTTATCTGACGGCCCTTATCACTGGTTTTCTTTCGGCGCGGGCACGGGAAAGCGAGGAGGCACTCCGCGAAAAAACAGTTGATTATGATGAACTGGAGCGCTTGAGCACGAGCATAGTGTCAAACCTGGAAAGCGGCTTGCTTACCGCTACCCCAGCCGGCAGGATCAGGGTTTTCAATCATTACGCCGAAATGGTTACCGGCATAACGCAGGCTGATGTCTACAATACCCGGCTCGTGGATATCTTTCCGGCACTTGCGGGCATCGTCGGGAACATGGATGCCAGGATGGACGGAGAGTTTGACTATGAATTGCGGAACGGCGAGTTGATGAGCCTCGGCTATAATGCCGTACCGTTCACCGATAGTCTGGGGGGGCAGGCAGGCATCATCATCAACTTCAAAGATCTCACGTCAATGAAACAGATGGAAGCGGCCCTCAAGAGAGCGGACCGGTTGGCGGCCTTGGGTGAAATATCCGCCCGCATGGCCCACGAAATCAGAAACCCTTTGGCGGCAATGAGCGGCTCGGTCCAGTTGTTGGCCGAGCATGGCTCCATATCCGATAACGATCAGCGACTCTTGAGGATCGTGTTGCGCGAGGCGGGCAGGCTCAACGGCCTGATTACCGACTTTCTGGCCTATGCCCGCCCATCCGCGCCCAGCAAGGAGAGGTTCGAGTTGCGGCCGCTGGTGGAAGACATGATTGTGTTCCTCTCTTCGGACTGCCATTTCAGCAAGGTATCCTTCCGTAATCTTGTTGGTGCGCATATACAAATCCAGGCCGATGTCAATCAACTGCGTCAGGTTCTGCTGAACCTGTTCCGTAACGCTGCGGATGCCATGCCGGAGGGGGGCGTGGTGAAGGTCGAAGCTGGCATCCAGTTCAGCGGCGCCGATGGCTTTCATAAAACCCCGGCGGCATTTATTACGGTGTCCGACAGCGGCTGCGGCATTGACAGCACCATGACGGCACATCTGTTCGAGCCTTTCTGGACCACCAAGACAAATGGCTCCGGTCTCGGGCTGGCCGTCACCTACCGCATTATCGAGGCCCACGGCGGCACAATCACCGTCGAATCGCCTCCCGAAGGGGGATGCCGTTTCACCATCATGCTACCCGTGTAACTAGTGTCCCGTGCGGTTCGTGCTCGTAATTCCGGTTCTTTTGGCCGCTGCCGTTCTGGCAGACCTTTTCCGAGCTTGCCTTTTTATTTACCCTCACACGAGAGATCGACTGCAAATCGCTGTTGTTTTCCCTGGTGATGGGGTTTGTGGGTGGCGTAATTCCCGCCCTGCGGGCCAGCCGGTTGAATATAGTCGATGCCCTGCGGGAAAGCTGAAACGGAGAAAAGGGATGAACGGATCGTTCCTTAAAAAGTACATCATATTAGCCGTCTTGGCCGGGGCATCCCTGGCCCTGTACCTGGTTGACTACGTTGTTCTCGGCAACAGCCGAGACATCGCCTCAAGTTTTCTTGGAAATCTTGCTTTTTTACCAGTTTATGTAATATTTATTACACTTATTGTTGAGCAAATTGTCGAGAAGCAGGAGCGCCAGGCTGTCATGCGCAAGTTGAATATGGTGATCGGGGTCTTTTTCAGCGAAGTCGGCAACCGCCTTCTCAAGGAATTGTCGGCCTATGTGGATGCCTGTGAGGAATTGAAACACCACCTTCTGGTCAGTGTTTCCTGGAAAGATGGTGAAGTCGCGAAGGCACTGGACTACCTGCGCCGGACTGACTTCAAGGTCAGTTGCGACGGATGCGACAAGAACCGGCTGAAGGGGTTCCTGACCGAAAGGCGCTCGTTCCTCGTCGGACTCCTGGAAAATCAGAACCTGCTGGAGCATGACCAGTTTACCGATCTGCTGTGGGCTGTATTCCATCTTGTAGAAGAGTTGGATGCGCGCCCCTCCTTTGAAGACATGCCCCAGAGCGATATCGAACATATCAACGGCGACATCAAGCGCGTCTTCGGACACCTGTCCCGCGAATGGGTGCTTTACATGAAACACCTCAAGGTCGATTACCCCTATCTATTTTCCCTGGCTGTCCGGCTCAACCCGATGATCGACAACCCTGATCCCCAGGTACACTGATGGCCAATCAGCCCTGCTGATGTCAGGATCGTACCGACCGGGAGAGCTTTATGGCTCTCCCGGTTTTTTATTATGTCGTGTCCGAATCAGGGCAGGTCGGCACTATTATCGGGGAGGTGGAAACGGAATTGTATTATTGTGCCGGTTATGGGACAATAAACTGTAAAAATAAAATAATATTGGCAAGATACACGATACTACTCAACCATTCGCAAGGATGGGGCGGAAAGCCTACAGGGTCTCACCGAGACAGCCGGGTTGCCGAAATATCTTTACCGATATGAGGTCCCGGCATTTTTATTGATTGTGCTGTTATTTACGAGGGATTGGGAACATGAACAGGGTATTACGAGCGCTTTTTGCTATGATTCTGCTGCTGGTGACGTCGCCATCCCTTTGTGCCGGGGGAACGCAATCACCGGCTGCTGGGGGCGGATCGCAGGGCGCGCAGCAGTGGACGAGATACGACTGGAATGCCGCCTCTGGAAAGAGTGGCCCTGCGCGTTTTGAGATCGAGCAGGGGAAGGACGGTGTTCTGCTCCGGATCATCGCGGCGACACCCAACGACGCTCGTTTCGTGCATGAAGTTGCGGTGGAGCCGCAAACGCTCTATCGCATCGCCTGCCGGGCCCGCAGCAAAGAAGTCGGGTCCGGGGCGCGGGGGGCTGGAATATCTGTTTCGGCTATTCTTGAGGGCTCCCCTGATATCAAAGGCAGCAGCAACGAGTGGCAGACACTGGAGTTTTACGGTAGGACAGGACCGGATCAGCAGAAACTACTGGTTACGGTCGGTATCGGCGGATACGGCAGCCTGAACAGCGGCACGGCATGGTTCAAGGACGTAACGGTGACAAAGGTCGGCAACGCACCTGCCGGCATCCCAATAGGGTCGTTACGGCCCCAAACGGCTGCCGCCCCTGTTTCCGCCGGTGGAAAGGGTGGGATGGTTATTGCCGTCTTGGGCTGTTTCGGGGTGCTGCTTGTGGTAGTAGGTACCATCATCCGGCGTCGGGGTGGGGATGCAGAAGAAAGGGTGCCGGATATTCCTCTCCAGGCTGCTGCACCGCGGGAGAGGGTCGAGCGTCGCGACGTTGCCGTGATGGGAGCGATGACGGTCGTCTGCCTGATGGTTTCCCTCTTTAATCTGGGTGGACACGTTGCCCCTGAATCAGGCTGGCAAGCCGCGAAAGCCGGCGAAAGTGTGACCATCGAACTCGGCCGCGAGGTGGATCTTTCCCGCATCTATTATTACTGTGGCATCAATGACAGAAGCGGCGACGGAAGCCGCTACACCTTTGCCGCGCGCAACCCGGCAGGGGCCTTTGTCGGATTGGCGTCCTTCGCCAAGGACGACTCCGGTATCTGGAAGTTCAGCGAGGTTGCCGTACGGACCAGCGCCGTCCGCCTCACCGCCGACACCCCCGGCGGACGGTTGAACGAAATAGCCTTTGTGGAAAGGGGGAACCTGTCCCCACTGACGGGTCTGAGGATCTCCCAAAGAAATGTCTTCGACTCTGACCAGGGAAAGCCGGAGAACCTCATTGACGAGCAGTCGTCCTTCGAGTATTCGCCATCTTTTCAGACCGGTTTCTACTTCGACGAGATCTATCATGCCCGGAGCGCCTGGGAAATGCTTAACCGGATCGAGCCCTACGAGACGACTCACCCGCCGCTGGGGAAACTCCTGATCGCATCGGGCATTGCCCTTTTCGGGATGAATCCCTTTGGCTGGCGGGTTGTGGGGACGCTCTTCGGGGTCGCGCTGGTGCCGCTCTTGTACCTCTTCGGGCTGAAGCTCTTCCGCAACAGCTATTATGCCTTCGCTAGCGCATTCCTGATGATGGTCGAATTCATGCGTTTTGCCCAGAGCCGTGTCGCGGTGATCGATGTCTACGGGGTCTTCTTCATCCTGGTGATGTACTATTTCATCCTCGATCTGTTCCCGGAAGGGGGAGGACGTCCCCACCGGAATGTGAACCGGACGTTGTTTCTGGCAGGGGTCGCCTTCGGTATCGGGGCCGCATGCAAATGGATTGCGCTCTATGCCGGCTGCGGCATGGTCCTGCTGGTGGTCCTGCGGACGGCAGCTGATCTGCGGCAACGGGATGTTCCCACGGCCTGGGGAGCGTCCGGATTTCTCCTGCGGCGGATTGCCGTCTGCCTGGTCGCATTCGGTGCGGTACCTTCCCTGATCTATCTCCTGGCCTATCTTCCGTACCTGGCTCTACCCGGCCCGGGGCACGGCCTGGCGGATGTCTTTCGCCTCCAGGCCCACATGCTGAACTACCACCGGACGCTCCAGGCCACCCATCCCTTTTCCTCGCACTGGTGGTCGTGGCCGCTGGACCTGCGGCCGATGTGGATGTACTCCGGGGCGGGCCTCCCCGTAGGAACCGTCTCCACCATCGTCTCTTTCGGCAATCCCGCCATCTTCTGGCTGGGCATACCTTGTGTCGCCTCGGCAGCCTTTCTTGCCGTGCACAGACACGACGCCGGAATGGGGGTCGTGCTGACGGCACTGTTCTTCCAGTACCTGCCGTGGGTCGGCATTAACCGGCTGGCGTTCATCTATCATTTTTTCTCATCAGTACCCTTCATGATCCTCTGCATCGTGGCGACCGTGAAGAATCTGGAGCTTCGTTACCCGCGCTTCCGCGCCGTAACCTGGGGATATCTGGGTATCGCGGCCGGGCTCTTCATCATTTTTTACCCGGTCCTGTCGGGGATGCCGGTCCCGCAGACCTATGTGGCCTCGCTCAGGTGGCTTCCGACCTGGCTCTTTTAAATTTTGGCTCCGCGTGGGCGGCACGCGACTTGATCAATAACCGTCGTTGCGGGGACAGGCCCGCATGAGGGAAGGCGCTATCATGAAAAAGACCGTAATTTCCGTAGTGGTCCCGGTATTCAACGAAGAAGCGGTGATCTATGAGTCCTATTCGCGGCTAAAGGGTGTATTGGAGGGACTGAACGAACCCTATGAGCTGATTTTCGTCAACGACGGCAGTCACGATGCCACGCCGGTCATTGTGCGTGCCATCTGCAAAAGCGACACGTCGGTCCGTATGATCGATTTTGCCCGCAATTTCGGCCACCAGACTGCCATCACGGCCGGGATGGACTACGCCTCCGGTGATGCGGTGGTTGTCATCGATGCAGATCTCCAGGATCCTCCCGAGGTGATCCCGGAGATGATCGCCAAGTGGCGCGAGGGTTTTGATGTCGTCTACGGCCGACGCGCCCAACGCAAGGGTGAAACCTTCTTCAAACGCTTCACCTCGGCCGCCTTCTACCGCCTCCTCCACAAACTGACCGATGTGGACATCCCCGTGGATACGGGAGATTTCCGCTTGATCGACCGCAAGGTGTGCGATGCCTTGAAGGGTGTCAAGGAACGCAACCGCTATGTGCGTGGAATCATCAGTTGGCTCGGATTCAGGCAGACTGGAGTGGAGTTCGTGCGGGAAAAACGTTTTGCGGGCGAGACCAAATATCCGTTCAAGAAGATGCTCCGTTTTGCCTTTGACGCCATTACTTCGTTTTCCTACAAACCTTTGAAGCTGGCGACCTATATCGGGAGCACCGTCTCCTTTGGTGGGTTTGCGTACCTCCTGGTGGTGATCTATCAGAAGCTTTTCACCTCCACGACGATTACCGGTTGGGCATCCATGATGGCGGTGACCCTCTTCTTCAACGGTGTCGTCCTGATGATGCTGGGGATCATCGGCGAGTATATCGGAAGGATCTATGACGAGGCCAAAGGCCGGCCGCTCTATGTGGTGCGGGAAGAACTGAATTTTGCCCGGCAGGAGGCCCGTCCCGAGACACAAGCGAAGCCGGTTGGCGTCCAGAAAAAAGGGGAAGAGGACTACCCGATGGCTGCCTGATCGGGCTAGTGTTCCGTGCGGTTAGTTCGTACGACTAACCGCACGGAACACTAGTGGCGGGGGAGCTGCGACGTAGCGCCGGTATCCGGTCTGGACGAGCAGCAACCAGAGGACAAGGTTGGCCAGCGATACCGCCAAAAGGAGCGGGTCGAACGGCGGCACGGCATAGAGGTTGCCGTGGCTGAGCGCCAGAACCTGAGCCGCGTTGAGGAATTGGGTCATACTGAACCCGACAAAGAGAAGAAGCGCCAGCCGGTCGCGGCTTATGATATGGAACCCCAGTGCCAGCGCCAGTGCCGGAAAGAGGTAGCGTTCATGCATCTTCGCCGTTATGACGAAGACCGATGCCGAGAGGAACAGGGGTGCATACCAGAGGCGGGAGGGCTCTTTTCCGCGGAGTATGACCATTGCCGTGAAGAGTACGATCAGGACGATGAAAATGTCTCCCCAGGTGCCGTAAGAGAACAACAGGAACCGCTGTCCCACGGGGGCGAGGTTACCACCGATCAGGGCAAAGAGGTTGAATGCATTGAGGGAGGCGTAGGGATAGGAGGCCAGGGTGCTGCCATATTTGGTGATGATCCAGCCAGGGTTTTCATGTACGGCAAAGGGGAGAACGGCCAAGCAGAATAACGCGATCGCCGTGCCGCTGAACACGAGCAGATCCGCCAAGGCATGCAGTTCCCGGCGCAGGAGCCGGTAGCCGAACCAGATGATTGGGAGCGGAGCAAAGATAAGCGCCTGGGGCTTGATCAAGAGCGCTACGGCAAAGGCAGCCCCCGCACCAGCCGGAGCGGTTTCCAGCAGCATCACCCCAACCAGTATCGGAAGTGTCAGGACGCTGTCCACCTGTCCCCAGACCGCCGAGTCGAGGATGACTGCCGGATTGAATGCGTACAGGGCAGCCAGGGCCAAGGAGGTCTTTACGCTCAAAGAGCGGCAACCGAGGCGGAAGAGCAGCCCTGCGGTGGCGATGTCCGCCAGGATCGCCGGAAGCTTCAGCAGTACCAGAAAAGCTGGGGTGTCGAAATCGATCCCCAGCACGAGCCGCAGCTTGCCGATCAGCCAGAGCGGGTAGATATAGCCGGGAGGATAGTCGGCGAAAAAGCCGGGCGAATAGAAGGAAGTCAGGCCGTCGGCTGCGTGCGCCGCCCAGGCGCTGAAGGTTGTGATGTCCGCGGCATAGCCCCTGGTCGTTGCTGCCAGCGCCACCCGCAGCAGTGCGGCGCCGGTAAGAATGAGGGTCAACATGCCGCCGCCGGACGCACCCTCTTCTTCGCGGGTTGCCCGGCCGGCTGCCATCCACGTCCCCAGGAGGAAAAGTACACAGCAGAACGACATAATAACCCACCATTCCCCTGTCATGTTACCTCCCGTTCATCTGAAGACCCAGAGCTTGTTTCCAAGAAAATTTGCCGCCAGGGCCGTGACGGTTGCCCCCCCTTTGGCCGCTGCCAGTGCCAACCCTGCCGTATCGTGGAGCAGGCTGAGCGCAACGACCGAAATTCCCAGCGAGATCAGGTTTACGGTTGTGAAGCGAATGATCTCTGCATAGGAGAGACTGCAGGAGCGAAATGTCCAGACCTTGTTGAGCAGATAGCTGTTGGCGGCTCCGCAGGAGTAGGAAACTACTTGCGCCCAAGCGTAAGGGATGCCGGCCCGCGTCAGCAGAAAAAAGATCACCACATCGACGCACGTATTCAGCAGGCCGACAACGACGAATTTCAGAAATTCGCCGATTGGGTGGCGATGTCGCGCAATGAGCTGTCTCATGGATATTTGCCGGGAAACGCCAGGGTTTCGATCGGTAAGTTCACTCCATTCGCCTCCTTGGCCGGATGCTACTCGGCACACTCCGTGACGTTGCCTTCAGAGCCAAGCAATATATTCAATTGTTGCATTCGGGGAACTGATACGATCCGCTTTCATTTACTGAGTATAGCTCAAAAAATATATATTAAAATGTTGTGCCAGGTTTTTTGCATGCAGGGGGGGTGGATATCACCTTGATATCCAAATTGAAAAACTGGTACTATTCAGACCTATTTGAAATATTGACATTCCAGTTGTGTAAACAATCTCGTGGAGGTCGCATTTCGTATGGGAGCCATTTCGAGTTTTGGCAACGAGCCGGGCAAGCCGGCCATAGATCAAGCAACCTGCACCCTATGCGGCGCCTGTGCAGCGGCATGCCCGGTTGGAGTGCTGACGCGGGGTGAAGCCGGCATAACGATCGACAGGAATGTGGCCTTCGGCTGCATTGCCTGCGGACAATGCATGATGGTCTGCCCGGAGAAATGCATTGCCGTGACCGGCCGCGGAGTGAAGCCGAGCGATCTGGTCGATCTGCCGACCGGAGAGGATCGGGCCGGGGCAGGGCAGTTGGACGCATTGATGCTTGCGCGCCGCAGCGTGCGTCATTTCAGCGGGGATGCCGTGCCCAGGGTGACCATTGAGCGGGTGGTGGCCGCCGCCGCGACCGCACCCATGGGGATTCCTCCCTGGGAGGTGGGGGTGACTGTCTTCCACGGCCATGACAAGGTGCGCGTATTGGCCTGGGACACCGTCGATGCCTATGAAGGCTTTCTCAGGTACGTGGATAATCCGCTTGCCACGGGGCTGTTGGGGCTGTTCATGAAGAAGAGTGCCGGACAGTGGTTCAATAGCTTCATCATTCCCTTGGGCCGCGAACTGGTGGCAGGACGCCAAGCCGGCAAGGATATGGTGCTCTACGATGCTCCGGCAGCGCTGATGTTCCATGTTTCCCCCTATGCCGACGGCGCGGATGCCTTTATCGCCTGCACCTACGCCATGCTGGCGGCGGAGTCGCTGGGGCTGGGTACGACCATGATCGGCTGCGTGTCGCCCATGGTCAGCCGCAGTAAGGCGTTGCTGGAAAAATACGGCCTACCCGCAGGGCATCTGCCTAAGCTGGTGCTGATCATGGGCTACCCCGCCATTGGTTATCGCCGCGCGATACGGCGTTCGTTCCAGTCGGTGCGCTACTACTGAGGCAACTAAACATATCAATTGTATCAATGGTAGGGGCGGCGCTTGCTCCGCCCAATCGGGGCGCGGCAAGCAGCGCCCTTTAGGCCCCAGAGGGTCCTACATTATGGGTTGTGATGTTAATTGCCGGAGTAAATATTTTGGTTGCTGCCAATGGGATACATGAACTTCCTCTTCCATATATATTTATCCGGCGATGATCCGGACCTGCTGACCGGCAACCTCATGGGTGATTTTGTCAAGGGAAGGCTCGGGGATATCTACGCGCCCGGCTTGACGGCCGGAATCATGCTGCACCGGCGGATCGACAGTTTTGCCCAGCAGCATCCCGTTTTTCGCCGGAGCTATGGCCGGATTGCGCCGCACTATGGGCTTTGGCGCGGTATACTCGTGGATCTCTTTTATGATCATTTTTTATCCGCTGGCTGGGACGAATGGGTGGATGAACCCTTGACGAGCTACCTGGCTCGGGCCAGGAAAATGGTCGAGGGGCGACATGAGTGTCTGCCGGAGCGCCTGCAAAGCCTGCTGCCGGTCATCTTTGAAGAACTGCTGCCGTCCTATTGCGAGGTTGCCGGCATCAGCCAGGCCCTTGAACGTATGTCTCGACGGGTAAAGCGGGACAACCCGTTGGCCAGCGGAGCAAGTGAATTGACACATAATTATGCGGATCTGCGCGAGGACTTCCGTTGTTTCTTGCAAGCTGTCCGCGAATTTGTTGCGGATTTCCTTGGAACCTGTACTATGCCAACCTCAAGAACAAACACCCTGCCTTGACATGCAATGAATGCCTTGATACCTTCCTGTTCCAACTTCGACGATAAAGGCAGTTTCTGAAAAGGGGCGAATATTCATGTCTGAAACCACCAGCATTGTTATTCTTGACGGCTATACCATCAATCCCGGCGACAATCCCTGGACTCTTGTCGAGAATCTGGGATCATGCACGATTTATGACCGTACCCCACCCGAACTCACTGTGGAACGTGCCGCTGAGGCAGACATCGTTCTGACCAGCAAGGTCAAGCTGAATGCCGCCATTCTGAAGGCCCTGCCGAAACTCAGATACATCTCACTCCTGGCAACGGGATACAACAATATAGATGTGGCCGCCGCCGGCCAACTCGGCATCCCGGTCTCGAATATTCCGGCCTATTCCACCGAATCGGTCGCCCAGACCACCTTTGCCCTGTTGCTGGAACTGGCTGTGCAGGTGGGCGTTCACGATGCCGCCGTCAAGGCCGGCGAATGGACCCGTTGTCCCGATCATTCCTTTTGGAAGACTCAGATTACCGAGCTGGACGGCCTGATGCTGGGCATAGTGGGGTACGGAACGATCGGCCGGGCCGTGGCCCGTATCGGCGCCGCTTTTGGCATGCGGATCATCGCCCATGCCCCACGCATCCCCCAGGAGGCGGGACTGGTCCCGGTCCGTTTCGTCGGCCTTGAAGAGCTGTTCTCGGTGGCCGACGTGGTAAGTCTCAACTGCCCCCAGACCAGCGAAAATACCGGTTTTGTCAACTCACGGCTTCTGGGAATGATGAAGCCCAACGCCTTTCTGATCAACGTGGCGCGGGGAGGGCTGGTAAATGAGGCCGATCTGGCCCGGGCGCTGCATGATGACCGGATTGCCGGGGCAGGGCTGGATGTGGTTGCCCATGAACCAATGCTTGCCGACAATCCCCTGCTTTCCGCACCCAACTGTATCTTTACGCCCCATATCGCCTGGGCTTCACTGGCCGCCCGGAGGCGACTCACGAATATTGTTGCCGCCAATGTTGCATCATACCTTGGCGGAGCGCCGGTCAACGTGGTAAACGGCCAGTACCTCACGGCAGCAGGGAGAATAGTCAATGGATGAAACCCAAGATAGTCCGTTGAAATCGTTTCCCATACTTGTGGTGGATGACAACCTCCTGCAGCGGACCGTTCTCGAAACGAGCCTGAAGGCGGCGGGATACGAGGTTGTAGTTGCTGAAAACGGCAAGGAAGGACTTGATATCTTCAGGCATGGGTATTATCCGATCGTCATGACCGACTGGGTGATGCCCGAGATGACCGGCCTTGAATTGTGCCGGGCCATACGCAGCGACGATTCCGGCCGTTATACCTATATCATCCTTCTGACCTCCCAGGACTCAAAAAACGATATCATTGCCGGCCTTGAAGCCGGCGCCGACGAATACCTGATCAAGCCGGCCCATCAAGCCGAACTGATTTCCCGCCTGAAGACGGCCAAGAGGATACTTGAGCTGGAAAGCTCGCAACAGCGCTACATCGAAGAGATCAAGAGCCTGTCCCTCATTGACCCGGTGGCGGGGATATTCAACCGTCGCTACTTGGACGAGCATATCCCCCAGGAGATCAAGCGGGCGTACCGCTACGAACGTTCCCTCTCCCTGGTCCTGGTCACCATCAACCGGTTCAGGGATGTTATCGGGGATTACGGACATTATTCCGGCGATGTGGTGATCAAGCAGTGCGCCGATTGCCTGGCAGAGTCGATCCGCAAGGATGTGGACTGGCAGGCGCGCTACGGCGAGGAGTCGTTCATGGTGGTGCTGGCGGAAACCGACATGACCGGAGGTATGATCGTGGCCAAGCGCCTGCGACTCAGGATCGCCTCCCTGGTCATCAAGATGTACGACAAAGAGGTGCGGGTAAGCGCCAGTTTCGGGGTTGCGGGCTTTACCGCCAGCCAGCAGAAGCTGGGGATGACGGCGGACGTGCTGATGGACAATGCGGATCGCTGTCTCACAAAAGCCCGGGAAGAGGGGGGCGAAACGATCAGGGGAGTCCAGATCGGCTAGAACGGACAACATGATGTAACAGTTGAGGTATATCGATAAATAGCCCGTATTTGCGGGCTTTTTTTATTGAGTCACTTTGGCCGTCACATAAAATAATTTCTGGCATAAATAGTAAAACAATGGTATGAATTTTATATGCAGTTATGTATTATTGTATAGTCAATTCAGTCCAATCCCAAGATAATCAGATATTAACAGAGTTATAAAACTCATATCATTGTTTGTTAAACTAACAGCGGGAGGCGGCACAATGGGAATTTTCATTATGGCACGGCAACTCACCATGGGATGCGTTTTGGGAGGAGCGGCATTGCTGCCGGCAAACCTGCCTGCTGCACAGGATGTGGTAAAGATCGGACTCAGTTATCCCGAAACCGGACCCTATGCAAAGCAGGGCCTCGACCAGCGGCGGGCTGCCGACATGGCGGTTGAGGAGATCAACGCTGCAGGGGGTATCCTGGGGAAAAAGGTGCAACTGGTCTACCGGGATACCAAGTCAAATCCCAAGGTTGCCAGGGGGAATGCCGTTGAACTGTTCGATAATGAAGCCGTGCCGATGATCCTGGGCGGATCTTCGAGCGCAGTGGCAATCGCGACCGGCGAAGTAGCG
>JBEKFJ010000002.1:0-49184 GCA_050013355.1 Oryzomonas sp. | reverse complement strand
ACGCTGAAATTAAAACACTGGAAATAGGTCAGGCAGGCAAAGAGGAATGAGAACAGGATGCTGGAAAGCACCAACGGTGCCCCTTTAGCCTTTGCCTGGTCAGGCACCAGGGCGACAAAGGTAAGAAAAAAGGCAACGGCGCAGAATTTCCATAGGTCGCCCAGCAGACGTTTCTTGCGCAAGGCGGCCAGTTGTTCGGTGGACAGGCCGGGCACGCTTCCCTCGATCTCGATCCCGGCGTCGCGCCAGGCAAGCCGGTAAACCGGATAGAACAGAATCAACTGGACCACGATGGCGGAAACGATGCTGCTTATGAACTGGTCCGGCCGGCCGCGCAGGGTAAAAAGCCTTTGGAAGTTGAATGCCATATACGCCAGCAGGGCGATCAGCAGGGCCTGGACGACGCGGTAAATCATCAAGGTGCGGTTAACCCGTTTTTCATCAGGATTGAGCATGTATTTTTATTCTCCGCGATGCTATTAATGAATTGCGTTGGCAACGCCCTGAGTTTATAACAGAATAACACGGTTATGCGCAAGCCTTCATAAGGAGCAGTCAGATGGTGGCAACATCGTTCAGAAGGATCACGGTCGTGATCCTCTGGCTTACCGTTCTTCCCTGCGTCGCCCCGGCCGAGGAACCGATCAGAGTGGTCGGCTCGGTATCTCCATTGAGTGACATTGTCCGCAAAATCGGGGGGCGGCACGTGGTGATATCGACCGTTCTCGCTCCGGGTATGTACCCCTCCGAATACGTTTTTCGCGAAGGCTACCTGGGAAGGATGAAGGGTGCGGAACTGGTCATCCGTATCGGCGAGGGGGGCGACCCCTGGAGCGACCGTCTTATCGCGGCTGCCGGCCCGAGGGTCGTGGTCATCAACGCCGCCCGCAGGGAAGATCTTGCCGTGGCGAGCCGTTTCGCGGGACCGCGCGAACCTGCAGCTTCCGGTTCTTCCGTCCCGCAACTCTATGTCTGGCTGGATCCCCGCATCGTGCGCGACCGCATCGCCCCAGCCGTATTGCAGGCCCTGGTCGAGCTGCGCCCCGCCTGGGGGGCGGATTTCAAAAGCAACTCCCGGCGCTTCTTTTTTGAACTGTCAAAGATGGATAACGAAGCAGGCGCCCTGCTGGCACAGATGCCTCCAAAGCCGTTTATGGCCCAAACCGGGGCCTGGAGCTTCTTCTTCAACCGCTACGGACTGATGCCCGTGGAGGTTATCGAGCCCGACGAAACAGCCGAAATCAGTGCGGAGCGGATGTCGAGAATGATCGCCAGGGGCCGGCTTGCGGGAGTCCACCTCATCTTCCGCAACCACCGCCCTCCCAGCAGGCCGCTCACGCAGATCGCCAAGAGGATCGACGCCGCCATCATGCCGCTGGGTGTGATGGGAAACGAACATCCGGACATGATGGGCGGCACCTACCTTGAGATGATGCAGATAAATATCAGAAAACTGCTCATGGCGTTTCACTGACATGCGGCTGCTTCGGCGTTTATTCAATCCGGTCATGGCGTTGATCGCCGTCCAGGTGGTCTGGATCACCCTGGTGGTCTTCTGGATCTACTGGTTCATCGGCAAGCACCGCGAGTTTCGCAACCTGGCAGAAAAATACCGGCCGGAACTGCTGGGCCAGGGATACAACTGGCCGGTCATGGCCGAAGGTCTGGTCATGCTGGTGGCCATCTTGGTCGGTGTGTACGTCATTTTTCACTATTGGAACCGCCAGTCGAACCTTTATGCCCAGCAGCGCAACATCATATCCCAGGTGACCCATGAACTGAAATCGCCCCTGGCCTCCATCAAGCTTCACCTTGAAACCATCCGCCTGCGGCGGCCGTCGGGCGAAAAGCTGGACAACTTCGTGGGCACCATGCTGGCCGATACGGAGCGCCTGCACTACCTGATCAACAACCTGCTCATGGCGGCACGCCTGGAACAGCGCCGCAAACCGCCTGAGCGACGCCTGACCGATGTTTCGGCACTCCTGGAAGAACAGGTGGAACGGGAACGGAGCATGCTCCCCGAGGGAGGGAACATCTCCCTGGAATCGGAAGCGGGGCTCAAGGCCTCCATTGATCCCGAAGAAATGGGCATGGTGCTGCGCAACCTCTTTGAAAACGCCGAGCTCTATTCCCCGGAGAGTCCCGATATCTGCGTAACCCTGGCCAGAACGGGGACCCAACTCATCCTCTCGGTCAAGGACTGTGGGCGCGGGCTGGAAAAGAAGGAACTGAAAAGGGTATTCGAGATGTTCTACCGCGTCCGGCAGGCTGGCGAACATGTGCGGGGAACCGGGCTGGGGCTGTATATCGTCCAGTCGGTCGTCAAGGGATACGGCGGCACGGTCGGCGTAACAAGCGAAGGGCTGGGCAAGGGAAGCACCTTTACCATCAAATTCCCCGCGGCTTGAGGTTAATCGTATGATGACAAACGACAAACCCCACATCTTGCTTGTCGAGGACGAAATCCACCTGGCGCGCGGCATCTGCTTCAACCTTGAGGAGGAAGGGTTCCGCGTCAGCCATTTCGACTCAGGCGAAAAGGCGCTGGTCACCCTGGAGGTGGAACATTTCGACCTGATCATCCTGGACGTCATGCTGCCCGGCATGGACGGTTTTCAGGTCTGCCGTGCCGTACGCAAGCTCGACCCGCGCGTGCCGATCCTCATGCTGACCGCCCGCTCCGAGGATAGCGACCGGGTGGAAGGACTGGAGAACGGGGCTGACGACTACCTGACCAAGCCTTTCAACCTGATGGAGTTCCTGCTGCGGGTCAAGGGGATGCTGCGGCGTTCGTCCTGGTATCGGCCCGAGCCGGTGGAGGAGGGATACCGTTTCGGCGACAACGAGGTGTTTCTGCTCTCCTACCGCGCCCGCACCGCCCAGGGAGAGATCGACCTGACCGAGATGGAGGTGCGGGTCCTGTCGCTCTTCTTCCAAAAGGAAGGCGAGATCATCCCGCGGGGCGAGTTGCTCCAGTCGGTATGGGGCTACACCAGCGACACCGAAACCAGAACCCTGGACAACTTCATCGTCCGCCTGCGCAGATACTTCGAGCCCGATCCCGGCAAGCCGGTCCATTTCCAGACCGTGCGCGGGGTGGGGTATCGCTTCAGCCGGCAGGCATAACCCCCCTCATCCCCGCCCCTCCTCCCGGGGCCAAAGCCAAGCAGGACATCATCCCATGAAACACCTCATCCTCGGCACCGCCGGACATATCGATCACGGCAAGACCTCGCTGGTCAAGGCCCTGACCGGCATCGACACCGACCGCCTCAAGGAGGAGAAGGCCCGCGGCATTACCATCGAGCTGGGGTTCGCCCATCTTGAACTGCCGTCTTACGAGGAATTAACGAAGGCGATTTCGGTCGGAGAAGCAGGCGGCAAGGAAGGGGCAACGCAGACGTATGGATCGATACGTCGAGGCGCCCCTGACGATGCCAACGAACTTATCCGGCCGAAGGCGCCTTCGTACCGCTTCGGGATCGTGGATGTGCCGGGGCACGAACGTTTCGTGCGCGCCATGGTGGCCGGCGTGGGGGGCATGGACCTGGTCATGCTGGTAATCGCCGCCGACGAGGGGATCATGCCCCAGACCCGCGAACACCTGGACATCCTGCGGCTTCTGGGTGTGAAGAGCGGCCTGGTTGCCCTGACCAAGCGGGACATGGTTGACCCGGACTGGTTGGACCTGGTGGCCGAGGAGGTGCGGGAATTCACGGCCGGCACCTTTCTGGAACATGCGCCGGTCATGCCGGTCTCCGCACGCACCGGCGAAGGTCTGGATGCGCTGAAGGCTGAACTGGCCAGACTGGCGGAACAGGGTGCTGAGAAACGGCGGGAAGGGCACTTCCGCCTGCCGGTGGACCGGGTCTTCACCATGGCCGGTTTCGGCACGGTGGTGACCGGCACGCTTCTCTCGGGCGAGATCAGGGTGGGCGACGAGTTGGAACTGCTCCCCTCCGGCCGGGAAGGGCGGGTGCGCGGCATCCAGGCCCACGGCAGCAAGGTTGACACGGGAATGGCCGGGCAGCGCCTGGCGGTCAACGTGCAGGGGGTGGACCTGGACCAGGTGCAGCGGGGCAATGTGCTCGTGCCGCGGGGGGTATTCCGGGCGACCCGGACGGTGGATGCGCGCCTGGACCACCTTGCCTCCGCGCCCCGCGGGCTAAAGCATCGCGCCGCCCTGCGGCTCCATTCCGCCACCTACGAGGTGTCGGCCCAGGTAATCCTGCTGGACCGCGACACGCTGCTGCCGGGAGAGAGCGCTTTCGTGCAGTTGCGCCTGAAGGAACCGGCCCTGCTGCTGCCGGGGGACAGCTACATCCTGCGGGTTTCCTCCCCTGCCACGACGATCGGAGGCGGGGTGGTGCTGGACCCATTCCCTCCCCGCCGGCGCCGGCGCAGCGACGATGCACTCCAATTACTGGGGCTCCTTGGAGGCGAAGAGCACCAGCGCGTTATAGCCCTGCTCGTCAGTCAAAGCCTGCTCTCCGGAATCGCCTTCGAAGAGATCCTGCTCCGTTCCGGCATCCCGCGCAAAGCGGTCGAAACAGCCCTGGCCGGGTTGCTCTCCAGCGGCGAAATCCTTCAGATGGTCCGCGAGCCCCGCATCTTTCTGTCACGGGAGGCGTTTGCAACCTTGAAGGCAGGCCTGCTGGACGAGGTTGCCGCCTTTCTGGCAGCCAACCCGCTCAAGGAGGGGATGGGCAAGGAAGAACTCAAAACGCGCCTGCCCAAACGGAGCGACCAACGCTACTTCACCCCCTTGCTGTCGGCCATGGAGCGGGAGGGTACCCTGTTCGCCGAACGGGACATCGTCAAACCGGCCGGCCGGGCCGCGCGGAGTTCCGCCCCCGGCGAAAGCCTTGCCGGGAAGATTGCCGCGTTTCTGGGAGAAAAAGGGAACGAGCCGCCGACGGTCAGGGAGATCATGGAACATTTCCGCTGCGACGAAAAGACCGTCCGCGACAACCTGGCCCTCCTGTCCAGGAAGGGGGAGTCTGTGCGCATCTCCAGCGACTTGTTCTACGCCGCCCCGGCCCTGGATAGCCTGCGGGAGAAGCTTGTGGCGCTCCTTCAGGCCAAGGGTGAGATCACCCCGCCCGAATACCGCGAACAGACCGGCCTGTCGCGCAAGTTCCTCATTCCGCTTCTGGAATACTTCGACAGCGAGAAGCTGACCATCCGGGTGGGGGACAAGCGGGTGCTGCGGAAGCGCTAAATCGCTTTCACCTCCACCGCCACATCGTACAACGTGCTCCCTCTCCCGCCGTCCGTCAGGCGTTGCGACGTCAAGGCATTCACCCCCCGCTCGCCGGGGCGGAACTCCCGCCACCAGACCCCTTCCGTGACCACCGTCCCCGCCGGCACCCGCTCCGTAACCCTCAGGACAAACTCCACCTCGCCGAGGCCGTTGCAGGCCATCACCCGCTGGCCGTCAGCCAGACCCCGCTCAGCCGAGTCCTGCGGGTGCATCATCAGCGCCACCGCCCCCTGCTTCTCCCGTAGGTCCTCCTGCTCGTAAAAGCTGGAATTGAGGGCAAAGGTCGTGGTTGCCGGCTGCAGGCGCAGGGGAAACCCGTCCCCCGCTGCATGGGTGGGGAGCAGGAGCGGCAGGGGCTCCGGCTCCCGGTCGTTACGGATCTCGATCCTGCCGGAGGGGGTCTTCCAGTCGCCTTTGGCCTCAGAGGGGGGCGTCAGCAGCACCGGCTCCCCATCACGCAGGCGTTGGGTTGTCCCGGCATCCCGCCAGGGGGTGTCAAAATCAAGCAACTGCTCCACCAGGTCGTCGGCCGTTTGCCGGAAGAAGGGTTCGTCCCATCCCATGCCAATAGCCAGCAGCGAAAACACCTCCCAGTTGGATCTGGCCTCCCCCACCGGCGGGATGGCCGCCCCGCACCGCTGGCCGTGGTAACCGCCGTAACAGCGGTACAGGTCGGGCTGCTCCAGGGACGAGGTGGCAGGCAGGACGATGTCGGCATAGCGGGCCGTATCGGTCAGAAAGCGCTCGTGCACCACGGTGAACAGGTCGTTGCGTTCAAGTCCCTTGATGACGGCGTTCTGGTCGGGCGTCACGGAGGCCGGATTGGAATGGTAGACGTACAGGGACATGACGGGAGGGTCGTCCAGCTCGGTCAGCGCGGCCCCCAGTTGGTTCATGCTCACCAGGCGCGTCGGCCGCGCCATGAAATCCTCCCGCGTGATCCGGTGCAGGGGGAAGGCGCCCCCGGTGGAGGTGCCGGGGAATACGCCGCCGCCGGGCCGCCATGCCCCGCTGAGGGCGGGCAGGCAGGCGATGGTGCGGACGGTCATGGCGCCGTTGCCGTAGCGGGTCAGGCCGCTCCCCAGGCGGACGAAGGGCGCTTTCGCAGCTACAAACTCCCGCGCCATGCTTTCGATGACAGCAGCGGGCAGGCCGCAGGCCGCAGACATCCGCTCCGGGGCGCAATCGGGCAGTATTTTTTCGGCGAACTCCTCGAACCCGAGCACGTTATCCCGGATAAAGACCCGATCCACCAACCCCTCGCGGACCATGACGTGCATCATCCCCAAGGCCAGTGCCCCGTCGCCGCCGGGGCGCACGATGAATGCCTCGTCCGCCGCCTCGCAGGTCGGCGTGCGATAGGTGTCGATGGCCCACAAACGGGCGCCGCGCCGCCGGGCAGCCTGGGCGTCCCGCATGGCGTGGATGCTGGTGGCGACGGCGTTGATCCCCCACAGGATCACCAGGTCACTCTGCTCCATCTCCGCCGGCTCCATGGCCGGGGTATCCCCCATGACCGCCTTCCACCCCGCATCCTTGGCCGGTGAGCAGATGGTCCGCTCCAGACGCGAGGCCCCCAGCTTGTGGAAAAAGGGATGGCCGCTGTTCCTCTGCACCAACCCCATGGTGCCGGCGTAGGAATAGGGGAGCACGCATTCCCCCCCATAGCTGGAGATCAGCCCCTTCCAGCAGGAGCAGATGCGCTCGATCGCCTCTGCCCAGGGCACAGGCTCGAAACGGCCCTCCCCCTTGGGGCCGGTGCGCATCAGCGGGGTCGTCAGGCGGCGCGGCGAGTGGACCGTGCGCTCGTAGTGATTCATCTTGGGGCAGAGCAGCCCGCGGGTCATGGGATGATCGGGGTCTCCGGAAATGCGCACGGCGCGGCCATCTTCCACCTCCACCAGCATACCGCAGGTGTCGGGGCAGTCATAGGGGCAAACGGAGCGAATAATGTTGGGGCTCATGAAAATTTCCCTTCCGGATGTGGAGGATAACATATTATACTCAGTTTCGTTTTCCAGTGCAGAGCAAATCCTCTATAACAATAGCCTGAATCCGTGACGCCTGAACGGCGAAGCGAGCGACGGGCCTGCGTCCAACGCCGCCCATGCGGCATCATGCCAGCTATGTCGTGCGTCCACAACTCACGGTGGAGACACGGCCGACAATGCACAGACTGAGGCATGGTAAACAAGAGGAGCCGTGAAGGTGCGGATTCAGGAACAAGAGAAAGATCGCATCCCGTGGGGGGTATATGACGCCGCAGCATGACAACCTGCATTATGCCGTATCCGTTGTCGGCAAGGACCGTACCGGTATTGTGTCCGGCATTGCCGAAGCGCTCTTCCGTCTCGGCTGCAATATCGCCGATTCCAGTTGCACCATGCTGGCCGGCGAGTTCGCCGTGATCCTGATCGTCTCCCACGCAAAACCGTTCAGCAAGAGCCGCCTCCATGACGAACTGAAGCCGGTCTGCGACGGGCTCTGCATGTCCCTGGCCGTGCGCACCCTGCATGCCGACGAGATCGCCCGCCTGGAGACCCAGGGGGAGCTCTGCCTGATCTCCGTCTACGGAGCCGACCAGCCGGGCATCGTCTACCGCGTGACCCATGAATTGGCGGAGCGCGGCGTCAATATCACGGACCTGAACACCAAGCTGATCGGCACGCCCGACGAGCCGGTCTACGTGATGATGCTGGAGGCGGCCCTGCCGGAAGGGCAAACCCCCGAAGAGCTCGAAGCGTTGCTGGGAAACCTGAAAAAGGAGTTGGACGTGGAAATCGGCGTGCGGGTGGTTACGCCGGTAGCCCTCTGATATATGGCGACTCAACCCATTCTGCGGTATCCGCACCCGGTGCTCAAGAAGGTCTGTCACCGGGTGGAAGCCATCGACAACATAATACATACCCTGGTCCGGGACCTGCTCGACACCATGCTCGACGGCCCCGGATCGGTGGGGGTGGCGGCGCCCCAGATCGGCGTGACCCTACGGGTCTGCGTGGTGGATGTATCGGCCAGCCGGCACGGCAAGGATGACAACCACGGCCGGTTGTGCATGATCAACCCGGAGATCACGGCCCGGAGCGGGTCAGCCGTCATGCGCGAAGGGTGCATGAGCGTGCCGGACTATACCGGGGATGTGGAACGGGCCACGGAAATCACGGTCCGGTATGACGAACCCGGGGGGGCCGAGCGGGTCATCACCGCAACCGGCTTCGAGGCGGTGGCCATACAGCACGAGATGGACCACCTGGACGGGGTCCTGTTTCTGGACCGGATCGTCTGCCTGAAGACCGGCCTGTTCCGGCGCAAGAATTATAGGTAGTGTCCTGTGCGGTTAGTTCGCCGCAGTAATTCCGAGGAGTTTTAGTCCCTGGCAAGGCGCGGCGACGCTGGCATAGCCGGGACTATTCCGAGGAGCCGTAACGCAGCCAGGGGCTAAAAGAACCGGAATTACAAGGAATGAATTAACCGCACAGGACACTGGGAGGCGGCATGGCGGAACTCTTGACCAAAAAGGAACAGAAGGAATTGCTGAAGATCGCTCGCGACACCATCGTTGCCTATGTCGCCGACGGTCGGATCCCTCCCATCGAGACCACCTCAAAGGGGCTTGCCTGCGAAAACGGCTGTTTCGTGACCATCAAGCAGCAACTGCAACTGCGGGGCTGCATCGGTAACTTCGTCTCGGACAAGCCGCTCTTCAGGCTGGTCCAGGAGATGGCCGTGTCGGCCGCAACCCGCGACCCGCGCTTCTACCCCATGAAGCGCCCGGATCTGGATGACTTCGACCTTGAAATATCGGTGCTCTCCCCGCTGGAAAAGATCACTTCTGTTGACCAGATCCAGGTGGGGAAACACGGCCTCTATATCATTAAGAACAGCTACCGCGGCGTACTGCTCCCCCAGGTGGCCATCGAATACGGCTGGGATCGGGAGACCTTCCTGAAACACACCTGCATCAAGGCCGGTCTGCCCGAGAACGCCTGGCAGAAGGAGTGCGACATATATATCTTCAGCGCCCTGGTGTTCGGAGAAAAGTAATCGCGAAACGCTTTGCGCAACAGGGGACGGACTCGACTCGCGGTCATCCGCGCGGCAGCCATTTTTCGAGCAGTCCCGCCAGGACCATGGTGTGAATCGGCTTGGCTAGATAGTCGTTCATGCCGGCTGTTCGGCACTTCTCCTCTTCTTCCTGCATAACATGAGCGGTCAGGGCAATGATCGGAACGTCATGGTTCAGGACCGCCGAAAGGGGGGAGCGGATCATTGCCGTGGCCTCGTAACCGTCCATCTCCGGCATCTGGCAGTCCATCAGGACCAGATCATAGTGGGTCATCTGCAGTGCCGTTATCGCCTCGCTGCCGTCGGTCACCACATCGGCGCGATAGCCGAGCTTCTGCAGGATCGCGAGGGCGACCATCTGGTTGGTCGGATTGTCCTCTGCCACCAGGATGCGCGCAGGCAGGTCTGCGCACTCCGCGCCCGCCACGGCCTTAACCGTGGCCACCGGCGGCTGAGGTTTGCCGTCCGCTGCCGTTTTCAGAATTCCGGTCAGACGATCATACAAACGGGACTGGCGGACCGGCTTAAAAAGATAGCCGGCAAAGCCGTTTTTGCAGTAGTGCGCCACATCGCCCAAACGGGTCAACGGCGTTACCATGATCAGGCTCGTGCCGCTGATTTGATGATCCGCCCTGATGTTCCGTGCCAGTTCCGCTCCATCCATGTCCGGCATATACCTGTCTAGCAGGGCGACCCGAACCGGTTTCCCGCATTGGGCTGCCGAACGAAGCGCCAGCAGGGCGGATTGGCTGTCCGGCGCTTCAAGGCAGACGCACCCCCATGATGCCAACGCACTGCACATCTGCCTGCGGCATGCCTGATTATCGTCCACCACAAGAACACGCATCTCCCTGAGCCCATTGCACGGCTCCCCATCGGTCGTCCCCGTTCCCTCCTGCAATTCCAGTCCGGCGGTAAACCAGAAGGTGGAACCTGCTCCCTCCCTGCTTTCAACGCCGATATGGCCGTCCATAAGCCCCGCCAGTTGCTTGCTGATGGCAAGCCCCAACCCGGTACCTCCGTATTTGCGCGAGGCCGAACTATCCACCTGGGTGAATTGGTCGAAGAGGCCCGCCAGTCGATGCTGTGGTATGCCGATGCCGGTATCGGCGACAGCGACGCGCAGTTGCAGGCGCTGCCCGTCCCTGCTGTCGCACTGAACGTGAATGACCACCTCGCCGCGGGGTGTAAACTTGACGGCATTCCCCACCAGGTTGATGACAATCTGACGCAGCCTGCCCGGGTCGCCACGCAGCTGTAAAGGCACCTCGGGTTCCATCAGGCAAACCAGTTCAAGCCCCTGTTCATACGCCTGCATGGCGAACATCTCCGTTGTTTCCTCCATGATGTCACGGAGGTTGAAATCCAGTTTCAGCAAATGAAGCTTCCTGGCTTCAATTTTGGAAAAGTCGAGGATATCGTTGATGAGTTCCAAAAGGTTCATGCCGCTGCTGCGGACGATCTCGGCACAGATGCGCTGCTCGTCGCTCAGATCGCTCGTCAGCAACAGGTCGCTCATGCCGATGACGCCGTTCATGGGTGTCCGGAGCTCATGGCTCATGTTGGCCAGAAATTCGCTCTTGGCCCTGTTGGCCGCTTCGGCCTGCTCCTTTGCGGCTAGCAGTTCATCCTGAAGTTGAATGCGAATCGCCATCTCAGACTCAAGGAGCCTGTTCCGTTCCGCAACCTCCCGCTCCCGGATATCCTGTTCAGCCAGCCGGGCCTGCAAGAGCCTGGCGCGGGTAGCAGCCTGCAGGGAGAAAGCCCCGCTGATCAGGATGAACGCGCCCAGGGCGCCGGATACAAGGAGAAAAACACGGGGTGAATTGGCATTGCCGTGGGAGGTGTCGGGGAAAAAGAAGGCCAGGGAAAGCGGCGTATCAGGAATAGGGATTCGGGAGCCCAGCATCTGCAGGGAGACTTTTTCAGGCGTTACAATGCTGAACGAATGGATCTCGCCCTGTTTCAACTCCCGGGGATCGGGCAGAAGCCGGGGAGGCAAACCGCCGCCGACCCGTTGGGTGCATTGAAGGTATGTCCCGTCCATGATGAGCGCATCGGTTCGTCCCGCCTCCTGGCTTTCTTCTTCGACAAAATGCGTAAAAACTTGGCTGGTATCGAGCCAGGCGATTACGAATCCCGCCCGGGTCTCCTTGAAGGCGACCGGGGAAATAAGGATGAGGTCATTGCTATCCAGAAACATCCGGCTTTTACCGGAAGAGGTTGACAACTGTGCACGCCACCCGCCCTTTCCCTCAGCAGGGGGCGTACCGGCCAGGACTTCCCCCCTTGGCCCCAGAATCAGAATACGGCTGAATATCGGCTTATTGGATATGATCCTTTTATTTTCATGGGAAGCCACAAATTCGCGGAGCGCGTCAAGGCTGGCGCCTAGTCCGTACTCCATCGACATGCCGAGCGCCCTGTTCTCGAAATACGACGAAAGCTCCCGTGAGCGGGCGATGCTTTGGATGTCGTTTAAGCGCTCCTGGAGAAAATAACTGACTGCAATGGCTCGTTTCTCGGCCCCCTGGACGATGCGGATGGAGGTGTAGCGCTGCAGTTCCCGTTGCGCCTCATACTGGGCAATCACCAGATATACCAGGTAGCCGACCAGGGCTACCCCCAGCAGGTAGAGAAAAAGGCGGCGCGGTATCGATGCCGGCGAAAGATTCATTGCGTGCGGTAATCTGTCCCCGTAAAAAATTCCGGGAAATAGCGAACAGAGGACGGATAATATTTTTTGACGATCTTCAGGTAACTGCCGTCTTTTCTCGACTTCCCCAGGAACTGGTTGAAGGCCCTGCACAGGCCCACGGCATCCTTCGAAAAGGCGACCCCCATCAGTTGTTTGTGCGAGATGGGTCCGATAACCTTGAACCTGCCGGGCCATTTTTCCAAGGCGATCAAGGCGTCGGGGAAGTCGAGGATCGTCATTTCCGCCTCTTTTTTCAGCAACGCCGGTGCCAGTTCGTTCAGTTTGCCCTTAAAGCAGATCACATTGGCGCCGGACTCCGACAGCTTGTAGAGCGATGGATCGAGGCAGGTCTTTTCCAGGGTCAACACGCTCCTGCCCTTCATCAGCGCCTTTGTCCTGGCGATATCCTGATCAACTGCGCCGGTCGGCTTTATCGGCCTGACCTTCGATCCTGCCAGGGCTACCAGCCAAACCTGGCTGGGAAATACCGGCTCTGAAAACGTGAACACCTTTTCCCGCCAGGGCAGAATGGTAAAGCCGTTGGCAATCAGGTCCCCCTTGACCGGCGTTTCTTCCAAATATTCAACCTTGCCGCCTGTCACCTTGACCTTGTGCCCGGCAAGATCCTGGACGACCGTGCCCCAGTCGGCGGGGACATATTCGTATCTCACCCCGATACTGGCGGCAAATCCCTTGAGCAGCTCAACATCCAAGCCATCGCCGGAACCGCTGACAAAGTTGGCGTAGGGGACGCCCAGATGGCGCAGCACCCCCCGCTGCTGGATCTCCGCCAGGTCTGCCGCGAGGGCGGAAACCATGCAGCAGGGCACCATAACAACCATGACGACAATTGCAACAATGATTCTTTTCATGGCATCCTCCACTAGATAGTTTCCATCCGGAAACTCCGGATGAGAAACTATTGGTTTACGATTCGGAAAGGAGGGCTTTTTCGTCCAGGCTAGGAAATCAAGGGATTGCGCGGAGGCGTACATCGGTACGCCGCACAATTAAGCTTGCTAAATTGGACCGCGAAGGCGCCCGAAGGGTGAGGCCGACGGCCGAAGTCACAAGCAAGCCCGAAGATTGACGCCGCATGGGCGGAAAAGAACCCTTTCCGGACGGAAACTAGATAGGAATGCGAGGGTCCCGCGGGCAGTGACACCCGTGGGACTCTCGCATTCAGGCTATGTTTTGAGGAAGGCATAGGACACTAGGAAGACAAGGCCGCGTGGGCCGCTGCCAGCCGGGCAATGGGCACCCGGAAGGGCGAACAGGAGACATAGTCCAGTCCGATCTTGTGGCAGAAGATGACCGAAGAGGGGTCGCCGCCATGCTCGCCGCAAATGCCCAGCTTGATCTCCCGACGGGTGGCGCGCCCCTTTTCCACCGCCATTTTGACCAGTTGGCCGACACCGTTCTGGTCCAGCGACACGAAAGGATCTTCCGCCAGGATGCCGTGATCCACGTAGAACGGCAGAAATTTACCGGCATCGTCGCGGGAAAGGCCAAAGGTGGTCTGGGTCAGGTCATTGGTGCCGAAGGAGAAGAATTCGGCCTCGCCGGCGATCTCGTCGGCGGTCAGCGCCGCACGCGGCAACTCGATCATGGTGCCGATCAGGTATTCCAATTTGACGCCATACCGGGCGATGACCTCATTGCAGATGGTCACGGCATTCTGCTTGAGCACCTGAAGTTCCCTGACCGTGGCGATCAAGGGGATCATGATCTCCGGCACTATGGCGAAACCCTCGTTTTTGACCAGTTCGCAGGCCGCCTCCATGATGGCGCGCACCTGCATGTCGTATATCTCTGGAAAGGTGATGCCCAGACGGCAGCCGCGATGGCCAAGCATCGGATTGAACTCGTGCAGGAACTCCACCTTGTGCCTGAGGGTACCTACCGGCACCTTCATTGTCTTTGAAAGCTCCTCAAGGTCCTTCTCCTCCTGGGGTAGGAACTCGTGCAAGGGAGGGTCCAGCAGGCGGATGGTTACCGGCAGCCCCTTCATCTCACGGAAAATACCGATGAAATCCCCCTTCTGCATGGGCATTATCTTGGCCAGGGCCTTTTCACGCCCCTCCAGGTCCTCGGAGAGGATCATTTCACGGACGGCCGCGATACGCTCGGCATCGAAAAACATATGCTCGGTACGGCACAGGCCGATCCCCTCTGCTCCAAACTGGCGAGCCACCTTGGAATCATGGGGCGTATCGGCATTGGCGCGAACCTTGAGTTTGCGGAAGGTATCCACCCACATCATCAATTGGGCAAAGTCGCCGGTCAGGGCCGGGGCGACCGTCGGCACGGCGCCCAGCATCACTTCGCCGCAGGAGCCGTCCAGGGTGATCGTATCCCCCTTCTTAACCACCACGCCGTCAAGGGCGACAAAGCTTTCGCCGGCGTAGTTCACCTTGATATCACCACAGCCGGCAACGCAGCATTTTCCCATGCCGCGGGCCACGACCGCCGCGTGGGAGGTCATGCCGCCGCGGGCGGTGAGGATTCCCTGGGAGGCATGCATGCCGTGGATATCCTCGGGGCTGGTTTCGATTCGCACCAGGATGACCTTCTTGCCCATCTTGGCTTCGGCCTCGGCCTCATCGGCGCTGAAGACCACCTGACCGGAAACGGCGCCCGGAGAGGCCGGCAGCCCCTTGGCGATAATCTGCTTGTCGGCGGCGGGGTCGAGGGATGGATGGAGAAGTTGGTCGAGCTGGGAGGGCTGGACCCGCAGGACCGCTTCCTTCTTGTCGATCAGCCCTTCTTTCTCCATGTCCACGGCGATCTTGATGGCAGCCGGCGCGGTGCGTTTACCGTTGCGGGTCTGCAGCATGAAGAGCTTGCCCTTCTCGATAGTGAATTCGATGTCCTGCATGTCCTTGTAATGCTTTTCCAGGGTGCCGCGGATATCCACCAACTGGCGGTAGCATTCGGGCAGAACCTCCTCCATGGAAGGGAGCTTGCCGTCCTTGTCCTTGACGCGGTTGATCGGCTGGGGGGTGCGGATACCCGCCACCACGTCCTCCCCCTGGGCGTTGACCAGGAACTCGCCGAAGAAATAGTTTTCGCCGGTGGAGGGGTCACGGGTAAACGCCACGCCGGTGGCGCAATCATTTCCCATATTGCCGAACACCATGGACTGGACGTTGACGGCGGTGCCCCAATCGGCGGGGATGTTGTTGAGCTTGCGGTAGGTAATGGCGCGCTGGTTCATCCACGAGCCGAAAACGGCCCCGATGGCGCCCCAAAGCTGTTCATGGGGATCTTCGGGGAATTCCTTCCCCAACTCCTCCTTGATCTTGAGCTTGAACGCGCCGACCAACTCCTTCCAATCGGCGGCCGTCAGGTCCGTATCCAGGTGGACGCCCCGCTGTTCTTTCTTCTGCTCCAGCAGATGTTCGAGGATATCCTTCTCCATGCCCATGACCACGTCGGAATACATCTGCACGAAACGGCGGTAGGCGTCAAAGGCGAATCGTTCGTCCCCGCTCTGGGCGATGATCCCCAGGACGGTGGTATCGTTGAGGCCGAGATTGAGAATGGTGTCCATCATGCCGGGCATGGAGGCGCGGGCGCCGGAGCGGACGGAAACAAGCAGGGGGTTGTGGGGATCGCCGAATCTTCTGTCCATCAGCGCCTCAACCTTTTTGAGGTTCTCGGTCACGGTAGCGGCCAGCGATTCGGGATACGTCTGGTTGTTCTTGTAAAACTCGGTACAAACCTCGGTGGTGATGGTAAAACCGGGGGGGACCGGAAGGCCGATACTGGTCATTTCGGCCAGATTGGCCCCCTTGCCTCCCAGCAGATTTTTCATCTCCGTCCGGCCTTCGGCCTGGCCGTTACCAAAGAAATAAACATACTTCTGCGTCATAGTGCTGCCTCCTCACAGGTAATAGAGAATCGTGCTTTAGACCGGCTAAAAACTTTTATTCATAATTAAAATAATAGGTTAAGCGGTCCACTATAGCGCAGAAAAACAAAATTTCAACTTATAAAAAAGAAAAAGTCCCTATTTCAGGTCCCAACTGTTGATGTCGGCGTTCTTCCCTTCGCCCCCCTTGACGCCGTCGGCGCCATAGGAGTAGAGATCGTAATCCCCATGCTCGCCGGGCGAGACATAGAGGAAGTCATTCCCCCAGCCATCCTTGGGCACGTTCTTGCTCTCCAGGTAACCACCATCTTTATAGTTCTTGGGAATGACCCCCACGGTCGGCTTTGTCACCAGCGAGTTCAAACCCTGCTCCGTGGTGGGGTAGACGCCGTTGTCGAGCTTATACAGTTTGAGCGCCGACTCCATGCTTCTGATCTGGGTCTTGGTGGTCTGAATCTTGGCGTCATCGGTGCGGCCCATGATCTTGGGCCCGACCAGCGCTGCCAAAAGCGCCAGGATGACGATCACCACCATGATCTCGATAAGGGTGAAGCCGCGTCTGTTGTGGAATTGTTTCATATCTTCCTATCCTCCATCGGTATGATTCCGTGCTTCCCGAATTTTACATGAACCGGAACGCATAGCAAGGTTTTTTCAGGTTATACCGATTCAAAATCAAGGCGCTATCTTGACGAGGCCTCCAGCCTCCCCCTACGGGGCGCCTTCGCGGTCCAATTCGCTCCGCAAATTGTCGTTGGCTCGTCTTCGGCACCACAGCGTACTACCGGTACGCCTTCGTCGCCTCAATCCTCGCCGCCTTGATTTCTTCCTTGATTTGAAATCGGTATTAGGGCGAGCGCCTGGCGCAAAAGGACCAGCTTCTGCCTCAATTGCGGTGGAAAGCCGACCGACGGCACTGGCATCATTATTAACAACACAAATTATTCAGCATTTTATACAGAATTATCCTTTTGGCACATGAAATGTACTAGACAGTTTAGAAAAGTACCTTAGAATTATTGGAACGAATATTTCAGCAGCACAACACAAACAAGGAGAGATAACTATGAAAAAGACCGTAATCGCCATGCTCGCCATCGCAGCATTCACCGGGACCGCATTTGCAGCCGATGTCATGGAGTTTCCTGCATCCATGGGCAAGGTAACATTCCCCCACAAAAAGCATCAGGACATGCTCAAGGATTGTAAAAAGTGCCATGCAGGCGCCCCCGGCAAGATTGAGGGATTTGGCAAAGACTGGGCCCACAAGACCTGTAAAGGTTGCCACAGCGAAATGGGCAAGGGTCCGACCTCCTGCAAAGATTGTCACAAAAAATAACTGCCTGATTTGTTGATGGATACGCAAGAGGGCAGCATTGGCGCTGCCCTCTTCTCTGTTTCATCCCCTGATAGCCACTCCCCTGCCCTGTTTGAGGAAAAATCCCTCTCGCTGCATGGCCTCGAGATTGTGCCTCACCGCCTCCGGCTCGGCCCCGAGCAGTTCGGCCAGCGCCCCTGCCGTTATCCCCGGCTGTTCCATGACCGCCCGCAACATGCGGCTGCGCAACTGGCGGTTCGACCCCTCGAATCTTGACTGCCGGGTGTGGTTGGCGCTGCGGCGGCCGGGGTTGGGGTGGTTCTGCTTGAGCATCACGCCGTAATCCATCAGCGCATAATACCATGTGCGGGGATCTGCCCTGTCGAGGGTCGCCGCAACCAGGGGCATGATCTCCCGGTCCCCAACCTTGTCCCTGTTGTGGAAAAAGAAATGGATGAAAACCGTGCGGATATTGGTCTCGATAAACGCCTCCGCCGTTCCGAAGGCAAAGGCGGCCACGGCCCGGGCCGTGTACGGGCCGATGCCGGGCAATGATTCCATCTCCCCGATCGAGGTTGGAAATCGACCGGCAAAGCGCTCCATGATCTCCCCGGCGCACCGTATGAGGGCCAGGGCGCGGCGGTTGTAGCCCAGCCCCTGCCAAACCCTCACTACGCGCGGCAACGGTGCGCCGGCAAGATCGGAAAGCGTGGGAAAAGCCGCCAAAAACTCGGCATACTTGGCCTTGACCCGTTCCACCTGGGTCTGTTGGAGCATGATCTCGGAGATCAGGATGCGATAGGGGTCGCGGGTCTCGCGCCACGGCATGGGGCGGGGGTTGGCGCGATAGTGGGCAGAGATGACCTTCTGGAAAGACTTGACCGTTTTAGGGTCGAGGGTGCCGGTTTCGTGGTAGTGACCGGTGAGATATTCAAGGTTCAATTTCAAACTTCGATCCTATGAAACCACAAACGGTAATTCTGCCACAGAGACACAGAGGTAAACAATTAAAATGGCTAGGCAACATTTGGGCCTCATTTCTCTTCACCATTCCGGATTTGAGAATATGAGAAAAAACTCTGTAATTTTCTCTGTGTCTCTGTGGCAGATCGGTATAAAATTCAACGCAGCGCCAGTTCCATCTCCTCCAACCGCTTGATCCGGTCCCGCAGTGCGGTAGCGCTTTCAAAATCAAGCGCCTTGGCCGCCGCCAGCATCTCCTTGCGCAGCTTCCTGACCAGCTTGGGGATCTCCTTGGGTGCCACGTACTCCTCGGACGTCTCGGCCACGCCGCCCGCCGGGGTGTAGTAATCCTTCTCCTCGATGGAATCCAGGATCGTGCGCATCCCCTTTTTTACTGTCTCAGGGGTGATGCCGAACTCCTGGTTATAGGCCAGTTGCTTGGCGCGTCGGCGCTCGGTCTCGTCGAGGCAGGCCTGCATGGAACGGGTCACCGCATCTGCATACATCAGCACCCGTCCGCCGACATTGCGGGCAGCCCGCCCGCAGGTCTGGATCAGAGAGCGGGCGGAACGAAGGAACCCCTCCTTGTCGGCGTCCAGAATGGCCACCAGCGAGACCTCCGGCAGGTCCAACCCCTCCCGCAACAGGTTGATGCCCACCAGCACGTCGAATACCCCCAGCCTGAGATCACGCAGGATCTGCATGCGCTCGATGGTGACGATGTCCGAATGCAAGTAGCGCACCCTGACCCCCAGCTCCTGGTAATAGTTGGTCAATTCCTCGGCCATGCGCTTGGTAAGAGTGGTCACCAGCACCCGCTCCCCCTTGGCCACAGTCTCGCGCACCTCGTGGAGGAGATCGTCCACTTGGCCATACCCCCCCCCTGCCCCCCCAAAACCAGGGGGGGTAGGGGGGGGAGTAGCCGTCGCCGGCCGGATCTCGATCCTCGGGTCCACCAGCCCGGTGGGCCGGATGACCTGCTCCACGAAGACCCCGCCGCTCCGCTCCATTTCGAAATCGGCCGGCGTGGCCGAGACATATACCGCCTGGCGGATGCGCTGCTCGAACTCCTGGAAGTTGAGCGGCCGGTTGTCCAGGGCCGCCGGCAGGCGGAAGCCGTACTGCACCAGGGTCTCCTTGCGGCTGCGGTCCCCCCGGTACATGCCCCCCACCTGGGGGATGGTAATGTGGGACTCGTCCACGAAGAGCACGAAATCCTCTGGAAAATAGTCGATCAGGGTGTAGGGGGGCTCCCCCTCCCTGCGCCCGTCGAAATAGCGGGAATAGTTCTCGATCCCCTGGCAGAAGCCCATCTCCTCCATCATCTCGATGTCGAAGAAGGTGCGCTGCTCGATGCGCTGGGCCTCCAGCAGCATGTTCCGCTCCCGGAAATAGCGGATGCGCTCCCCTACGTCCACGCGGATCTGCTCCACCGCCTTTTCCAGGGTCTCGCGGGTGGAAACGTAATGGGAAGCCGGGTAGATGGAGCATTTGGGCAACTTCTGAAGCACTACGCCCCGCAGCGGGTCGATCTCGCTGATGGCCTCCACCTCGTCACCGAAAAACTCGATACGCAGCGCCTTGTCGCTGTCGTAGGCCGGGAAGATCTCCACCACGTCGCCCCGCACCCGGAAGGCGCCGCGGTGGAAATCCACGTCATTTCGCTCGTACTGGATCTCCACCAGCTTTTTCAGCAGGGTGTCGCGGCCGTAATCCTCCCCCTGGTGGAAAAAGATGTGCAGGCTGGCATAGGCCTCGGGTGAGCCGATGCCGTAGATGCAGGAGACCGAGGCCACGATGATCACGTCGCGCCGGGTCAGGAGGCTGCGGGTGGCCGAGTGGCGCATTTTGTCGATCTCGTCGTTGATCGAGGAGTCCTTCTCGATGAAGGTGTCGGTGGTGGGGAGATAGGCTTCCGGCTGGTAATAGTCGTAGTATGAAACAAAGTATTCCACGGCATTGTCCGGAAAGAGTTCCTTGAACTCGCCGTAGAGTTGGGCCGCCAGGGTCTTGTTGGGGGCCAGCACCAGGGCCGGCCGGCCGGTTTGGGCGATGACGTTGGCCACGGTGAAGGTCTTGCCCGAACCGGTCACCCCCAACAACACCTGGTGCCGGTCGCCGCGCTCGACCCCTTCGACCAGTTCGACGATGGCCTGAGGCTGGTCGCCGCGGGGGGTGTAGGATGTGGTCAGGTTGAATATTGACATGCCGTTATTCCGATGCGCTGTGCTCTTCGACAAGCCTTCGATTGAGGGTCCAGCTCAATTGGAGACGCACCTGCGTCTTCAATTGGATATGCCTGATAAAAACCGGCGGATGTTCTTGATGCTGAAGTGAATGCTATCCCGCCACGAACTCCCGCGCCCTGGAAATCCGTTTGACGGTCTCATCGATCCCCAGGGTCACGACGATCTCACCGATGCCGGGGGCCTGGGTGCCGCCCGACAGGGCGATACGCACCGGCTGCCCCACCTGTCCCATCTTCCATCCCTTGTCGGCACAGATCTCCTTGAACAGGGCGTCGATCTCCGCGGACGTGGCGACGGCGGCAGTCGCCAGCCTGTCAGCCACCGCGTCGAAGACCGCCCGCAGATGTTCCTTGTCGAACTTGGCCAACGCAGCCTCGTCGTAGGATTCAGGGACCCTGAAATAGAACACGGCCCGCTCGGCCATCTCTTCCAGGGTCTGGGCTCGCTCCTGGAGCGTCCTTACCACCGCGGCCACCTCTGGGCCGCCCTGCGGGTCTATGCCGCGTTTCGCCAGATGGGGCAGCAGCAGCCCGGCCAGCCGGGCCGGATCACCGTTCTTGATGTAATGGGCATTCAGCCACAATAATTTATCCGTGTTGAACACACTGGCGGATCGACCGACATTGTTGATGTCGAACTTTTGAACCATCTCCTCGCGGCTGAAGATCTCGTCGTCACCGTGGCTCCACCCCAGGCGCACCAGGTAGTTGATCAGCGCCTCGGGCAGAAAGCCCATGTCGCGGTAGGCCATCACGCTGGTGGCGCCGTGGCGCTTGGAGAGACGGGCCTTGTCGTCGCCCAGGATCATGGGCACATGGGCGAACCTGGGCACCGGAAAGCCCAGGGCCTCGTAAAGCTGGATCTGGCGCGGGGTATTGTTGACATGGTCGTCGCCGCGGATCACGATGGTGATCTTCATGATGGCGTCGTCGATCACGACGCAGAAGTTGTAGGTCGGCGTGCCGTCGCTGCGCTGGATGATCAGGTCGTCCAACTCTTCGGCCGGGAAGGCGATGCGTCCCTTGATCAGGTCGTCAAAGGCCACCTCGCCAGCCTGCGGGGCGCGGAAGCGGACCACAAACGGCCTGTCGGCCGGCTGGACGTCCCGTTCGCGGCAGGTGCCGTCATACTTGGGCTTGCGTCCCTCCTTCATGGCCTGCTCGCGTTTGGCCTCCAACTCCTCGGCGGTACAGTAGCACTTGTAGGCCTTGCCCGCCTCCAGCAGTTGTTGGACATAGCCCCGATAAAGGTCGAAGTTATCGGTCTGGTAAAATGGCCCCTCGTCCCAGTTCAGCCCAAGCCATTCCATGGCCTGCAGGATGGCGTCGATAGATGCCTGGGTGGAGCGCTCAACGTCGGTGTCCTCGATACGCAAGATGAAGGTTCCCCCCTGTTTTCTGGCCAGCAGCCAGTTGAACAGGGCGGTGCGGGCTCCCCCCACATGGAGGTAGCCGGTGGGGCTGGGTGCGAAACGGACGCGCAGGTCGGACATGTTGAATCTCCTTCACTAGTGTCCCGTGCGGTTAGTCGTGGGAAGTAATTCCGAGCAATTTTGGCTGGTAGCAAGGCGCGGCGACGTAGGTGTAGCAGGGTCTACATCAAGGAGCCGCAACGATGGCAGCGGTCAAAAGAGCCGAAATTACGAGTACGAACTATCCGCACGTGACACTAATAGGTGCGGCTGAGGTGTGATGTTTTTGCGGGCTGTCACTATAGCACCGCCGGGCAGTCTGAAAAACACTTTTCCTCCCGGGACGCTAAACGGCTAGTGTCCCGTTCGGTTAGTCGTGTGAAGTAATTCTGAGATATTTTGGCTGGTGCCAAGGCGCGGCGACGCCGGTGTAGCAAGGTCTACATCAAGGAGCCGCAACGATGGCAAAGGCCTTAAGAGCCGGAATTACGATTACGAACTAACCGCACGGGACACTAGATACCCCTGCCAGGTGCCGCGCCGCCGCAGTTCGTTGACCACCGCGAACCACATCTGGTTGTTCTTCAACCCCCATTGGGGCGCAACCCTGATCGCCAGCGGTGCCGAGCCGTACAGCCGTTGAACCGTGACGCGGGCCGGCAGCCGCTCCAAAAAATCGGCGGCCGTGGCCACGTATCCTTCCAGCGTGAGCGGCACGAATTCGCCGCGGCGGTACATGGCGCCCAATTCGGTTCCTTCAACGGCGTGGAGTTGATGGAGTTTGACCGAGTCGATCGGCAGCGAGGCGATCAGTTCGGCGTTTTTGAGGAATTCTTCCGGCCGTTCACCGGGAAAACCGTGGATCAGATGGGCGCAGATGTCGAAATTCCGCCCCGCCGCCCGTTTCACGGCCTCGACGAAATCGTTCACGGTATGGCCGCGGTTGATCCGTTCCAGAATGACGTCATCCCCGGATTCCAGCCCCAGCTCCAGGCAGACGTACCGGTCCCGGGCGATTTCCGTCAGCAGTTCCAGCGCCTCGTCGCTCAGGGAATCGGGCCGGGTGCCGACCGAAATGCCGACCACATCGGGATGGGCCAGGGCGCGACGGTAGAGATCGGCCAGAACATCGGCGGAGGCGTAAGTGTTGGTGTATTTCTGAAAATAAACGATGAACCTCTCCGAACCGAGACGTTGCCGATGATAGGCCATGCCCGCCGAGAGCTGTTCTTCCAGCGGAATGACCGGCTGGGTATCCTTGGGAGAGAAGGAGACGTTGTTACAGTAGATGCAGCCGCCGGTACCCTTGCTGCCGTCCCGGTTGGGGCAGGTAAAGCCGGCATCCACGTTGACCTTGCTGATCCGGCAGCCGAAGCGCCGCCGCAGGTAATGACCGTAGGAATTGATGCGCAGTTCGTGATGGACGGCGGACGGTTGCGCCTCTCCCAGTCCTGCCAGGAGTTCCCGCACGGCACAGCCGGGGTCGGGAGCGGCGCTGACGGCCGAGATCAAGGCCACGCGGCTGCAGCCGGCCTCCCGCACGCTGGGCATGTTTCCAGGTTTCACACCGCCGAGGGCGAACACCGGGACCGGCAGAGCCTCCACCGCCCGCTGCAAGGCCCCACACCCCAACGGCTCACCATAGACCGCCTTGGAAGGAGTCGCAAAGACCGGACCGAAGGTGACGAAGTCAGCACCGTCGCGCACCGCACGGCGCGCCTCAGCCAGACCATGGCAGGAATAGCCGATCATCATCTTCTTGCCGCACCGCCGGCGCACCTCGGCCACCGCTGCGGAGGCCGCCCCCAGATGGACGCCGTCGGCCCCCACGGCCAAGGCCACATCGACCCGGCTGTTGATGAAGAGCCGGGCCCCGAATTCCCTGGTCACGTCTCTGAGCGTCCGGGCAAGCTCGGCATATTCATCATCCGCCAGATCCTTTTCCCGCAGTTGCACGGCGCGCACCCCGGCGGCCAGGGCGGCGCGCACCACGTCCTGCAGCGGCCGGCCCGCTGTCTGGGTGCGGTCGGTAATCAGGTACAGGGAAAAATCAACTGGTTTCATGGGGACATGGGGAACGTACGACAAAGATCATCGGGGCGCAGACGGTCACGCCCCTGGGTGAAAGCGTCACTATTACCTGAATCAGTGACGCCTGAACAGCGGCGCGAGCGACGGGCCTGCGTCCAACGCCGCCCATGCGGCACCATGCCCACAGTGCCGTGCGGCCTCCGCCACAGTGGAGGCACGGCAGGCAATGCCGGGACTGAGGCATGCTAAGCGAGAGAGCAATGAAGGTGTCACGGATTCAGGTATCAGGCAATCATGCCGTCCAACGGGCTGGAGGCGTTCGCATAGAGCTTGCGGGGAATCCGTCCAGCCTTGTAGGAGAGCCGACCCGCCTCAACGGCCAGCCTCATGGCGCGGGCCATGGCAATCGGGTCCTGGGCCCCGGCAATGGCGGTATTCATGAGCACGCCTTCACAACCCAACTCCATGGCGATGGCCGCATCGGAGGCCGAACCGACCCCGGCGTCCACGATCACCGGAATCCGGACCGACTCCAGAATTATTCTGATGTTATAGGGATTACGGATGCCCAGGCCGCTGCCGATGGGGGCTCCCAACGGCATGACCGCAGCGCAGCCGATATCCTCCAGCTTCCGGCACATGATCACGTCGTCGCTGGTGTAGGGAAGGACCGTGAACCCCTCCTTGACCAGGATCCTGGCGGCCTTGAGCAATTCTTCGTTGTCCGGGAAGAGGGTCTTCTCGTCTCCCAGCACCTCAAGCTTGACGAAATCCGACATGCCCGCCTCGCGGGCCAGACGGCAGGTGCGCACAGCGTCGTCGGCCGTGTAGCAGCCAGCGGTGTTGGGAAGCAGGGTGTATTTCCCGGGGTCGATATAGTCCAGGAGCGATTCCTTGCTCCGGTCCAGGTTGATCCGCCGCACCGCCACGGTGATGATTTCGGCGCCCGAGGCCTCCAGGGCCTCGGCCGTCTGTTGGAAGCTGGCGTACTTGCCGGTTCCCACCATCAGGCGGGAAGTGAACTCGCGTCCGGCGATCGTCCATGTATCGTTTTGAGTTGTCATGGCAGAATTTCTCCTTGTGCAACAGCGTGCTTGCCTCGGCAACGGGGTTCCGGCACACGGTTTCCCCAACCGCAACCTCTACCAGCTCTTCATCCCCCGCCCACGAAATGGACGATCTCTATCCTGTCCCCCTCTGAGAGACCATGACCGTCATAGGCCGCCTTGGGAACGATATCCAGGTTGACCTCCACCGCCACCCGCTCACGCGGAAGCTGCAAATGCTCCAGGAGCCCGGCGACCGTGCTTCCCCCAGCAATATCGATTGACTCGCCATTCAATATAATGTGCATGCTGTCCCCCAAAACGCAAAAAACCGCGGAAGCGGCTTGGAACATCAGGATGTTTGCGCTTCCCTACGCCGGCATTACCCGGATCAGGTACTAAGGGTCGCGGCACACCGCCGCTCTCAGTCGAAACTCCCCCAGCGTTTACATTAACCTAGTGTATTGGTGCGGATATGTCAATGGAATTTATACCTTCACAGCCATGGGATTGGAAATCTGAAATCCGCGTATTTTCAAATCTTCCCCCGCGTCCACTGTTTTGTGATATAGTTCACTTCGCTTTCGTTGGCAATAAGCTCTTCAGTTTGAGGGTATGATGACCGAAAAGAGAATTATACGGCGTTTAAAAAGACGTTTAACTATCCGTTTCGGCTTAAATGACGCCAACCGCATAGCATTCAGCGAGGACATATCAACGACCGGCATGTTCATCAAAACCGCAAATGTATGCCCGCCCAACAGCAGAATCAGAATCGAGTTTACCGTTGACAATCTCCTGATTCAGGTTGATGCCCGGGTCGTGTGGGCAAAGAAGGTGCCGCAGAATCTCTTCCACCTGGCCAAAAAGAGCGGCATGGGGGTACGGTTCCTGCATTTCCGTGCTGGTGAAGAGCACTTCCAGCGGTTTCTTGAGGCGACATGACCAAAGCCGCCGGCAAACAGTCGAAGTGATCCGGTTTTGGGGAGGACGGCAGACGTTCATGGCATGTAAAAAGATTTTCATAGCTGCCACCGGCCAGCATTGCGGCAAGACTACCATCAGCCTGTCGCTCATGCACCTGGCGCGCAAAAAATATGACCGGGTCGGCTTCGTCAAGCCGATCGGCCCCAAGTGTATCGAGTTCAACGGCCTGACCATGGATATGGATGCAGCCATGATGGCCAGCGTTTACAGCCTGGAGAGCGACGCCCATCTCATGTCGCCCATGACCCTCACCCCCGGCTCGACCAGAGAATACCTGGACGGCGGGATCGCCCCGGAAACCCCCCGAACGCGTATCTCCGGTGCGATCCGCGAGTTGGAACAGAGGTATGATTTTTTGATCATAGAAGGGGCGGGCCACGGCGGTGTCGGATCGGTGGTCGGAGCCAACAACGCTCAAGTGGCTACCATGGTGGGCGCGCCGGTGCTCATGGTAACCAACGGCGGCATCGGCAACGTGATCGATGCAGTGGAACTCAACCTTGCGCTGTATGAGCGGGAAAAGACCGACGTCCGCGTCATCATGGTCAACAAGCTGGTTCCGGAAAAACGCGAGCGCTCCCTTGCCTACTTGAGGAAGGCCTTTGCCGGAACCGGCCTGCTGGTGACGAGCGCCTTTGACTATAGCCCCATCCTGGCCCATCCGACCCTGCAGCATGTGGCTCAGATGCTCGGCCTGCCGCTCAAGGGAAATCCCGCGGACAAAAGCCGTATCTGCCATACCATCCAGTTGGGGGCGGCATCGTCGCAACGGGTCATCGACCATCTTGAGGATTCCACGCTGCTCATCGTGACCAGCTCGCGGGACGAGTTGATTGTCACCGCCTCTTCGCTGTACCACATACCGGATTTCAGAAAACGCCTTGCAGGCCTGGTCATCAGCGGGCACGCCCCCATGTCGCGCATCACCCAACAGATCCTTGCCGACAGCAGGATCCCCTATATGCGCATCGAGGAGACCTCTTCGGAGGTCTTCTACCGCCTCAGGGAGCATGTCTCAAAGATCGGGCCGGACGACCTGGAAAAGATCGAACTGATCAATTCCACCTCTGAACGCTGCATCGACTTCAAGGCTATCGATGCATTGTTGTAGGCGAAGAAAATGTGCAGCTCCTAATTTCAGGCAAATAGTTCTTGACCTTACAGCGTTTTTGATATTTATAAGACAAACTCTCATATTTCCGGTGGTATTATGATTACCCTGACCCGCATGGACAAGCAGGTGATGTATGTTAACCCTGACCACATCGTCAGTATCGAGGAAACACCCGATACGGTCATCACACTCTTCAACAGCCATCACTTCATCGTTAAGGAATCCGCCGCCGACATCGTCAACAGGGTCGTGGCGTTCCGCGCCAGAGTCATACGCCGCGCCGGAAGCGCCGTCGGCAAAAAGTACCTCGCGAAGGCAAAGAAATGCCTTTTTCGCAGTGCTACCCTGAACAGAGACCTTACCATCGACAATCGCGAAGAACAGGAACGCAGTCCATTTCACCGCCAGGAATTCTAGTATATGGATATTGCCACACTTATAGGTTTGTTAATGGGATTCGGTGCCATTTTCGGCGGCGCTGCGGTGGAAGGGCTGCACATGAAGGCGCTGATCCAGCCGACGGCAGCCATGATCGTCCTGGGCGGTACCTTTGGCGCCGCGTTCGTGAGCTTCCCGCTTCCCGCCATCATCAAGGCCTTCAAGGATGTCAAAACTGCCTTCCTCCCCCCAAAGGTCGATCATGAGGCGGTGGTCAAGGACATCATCAACTATGCCACCAAGGCACGGCGCAACGGCCTCATCTCGCTGGAACAGGAGGCCCAGTCAGCCAAGGACCTCTTCATCAAAAAGGGTATTTCCCTGGTGGTTGACGGCATCGATCCCCAAAAACTGCGGGAAACACTTGAGGCCGACATCATGTCCTTCGAAGACAACACCAAGCACAGCGTCGAGTTTTTCGAGGCGGCCGGCGGCTATTCCCCGACCATCGGCATCATCGGGGCCGTTCTCGGCCTGATCCACGTCATGAGCAACCTTTCCGACACGTCCAAACTGGGGGCCGGCATCGCCGTGGCCTTTGTCGCCACCATCTACGGCCTGATGACTGCAAACCTCATCTGTCTTCCCATTGGCAACAAGCTGAAGATCCGCATGAAGGAGGAGGTGCTGCGCCGCGTCATGATCCTGGAGGGGCTGATCGCCATCCAGAACGGCGAGAATCCTCACTTCATCGAACAGAAACTCAAAGCCTTCGTAGGCGGCCACTAACCAGCCATGGCCCTGAAAAGAGAACCGGAAAAACATGCCAATCACGAACGCTGGCTGGTGTCCTACGCCGACTTCATCACCCTTCTGTTCGCCGTCTTCACCACGCTGTACGCCATGTCCCAGACCGACAAAAAGAAGGTCGAGGAGGTCATGCAGTCGCTTCAGCAGTCCTTCGGCATGGTAACCGCCGGGGCGCCCGCGCCGAAGGTCAACGTCTTACAGTCCAAACCGGTCAACATCATACCGACCATCAAGCCAGAGATGTCCATTGCCCCGTCCGGAAAAGCCCACAGCGGCAAGGTCCGCAGCCGGGCCGAGGAAAAGGATTTCCACCAGATCAAGTCTTCCATCGAGGCCTACCTGGTAAAACAGGGAGCCCAAGACAAGGTCAACCTCACCATCAGCCGGCGGGGCCTGATCGTCAGCCTCAAGGAGGCCGGTTTTTTTGATTCCGGCCAGGCCCAGATCAAGCAGAGTGCCCATGAGTTGCTCAACACCATTGCCGAGGTCATGACCCAGTACAACAATCCCCTGCGGATCGAGGGGCATACGGACAACATCCCCATCAGCACCCCCCAGTTCCCTTCCAACTGGGAACTGTCCACTGCCCGCGCCACCAATGTCCTCAAGTACCTCCTCAAATACTACGACGCTGAGCCCGAAAAGATATCCGCCACCGGATACGGGGAATTCCGGCCGATCACGGACAACACCACACCCGAAAACCGCGCCAAGAACCGTCGCGTGGATATAGTCATGCTCTCCGGAGAGGGCGAGCGCGGCGAGCCCTGAGTCCCGTCATTCACGCCAGCCTGTAATTCCGAATCACATTCCTTCCAAATCATCGTGGAGCGCCCCACCGAAAATCGCCGTCACCCTCAGCGTGCGACACTTCCTGTCACATGATAGTGCTATCGTCTCCTAAAATGAGGTGGAGGTGCACTATGGAACCGATGGTATTGCTGGGATTGATCGTGGTGGCGTATGGGGGATATGTGGCGTGGCTTGACCTGCGGAACGATGTTTCAGCCCTGTTTCCCCTCCGCGCCGCCAGGAAGGAGGGACGAACGAAGACCGGGGAGCGCCGTCTGCAATCGCCGATCAAGAAGGTGGCGGGGGTGTACGTTTGAAATCGCCTTCAACAGGCTGTTTTTTACGTGGGGAATATCCTGTTCGAGCTCTTTCAAGAGCCTTTTCATCCGCTTGCGTTGCAGGTCGGCAGTGCCGCAGACCGGGCAACAGCAACAGACCACCGGCAGTCCGGCTTCGTGGGAAAAACGGATGATGTCCTCCTCGGCCAGATACACAAGCGGCCTGATCACCACGGTCTCGCCATTGTCCGACAGCATGGAGGCCGCCATGGCCTTGAGGGAGCCGACAAAAAACTGGTTCAACAGCAGGGTTTCGATGAAATCGTCCTGGTGGTGCCCCAAGGCCAGCTTGTTGCACCCCAACTCCTGGGCCGCCGTATAGAGTGCGCCGCGCTTGAATCGCGCGCAGATCGAACAGAAGGATGAACCGGGCCGGCGTTTTTCCTGAATGAGGGTATAGTGACCGGTCGGCACCATGCTGTAGGTAAATCCGTTTTCCCGCAGGAACCGCTCAATGACGTCCGTGCGGTAGCCCGGATAGCCGGAATCGATATTAACCGCCACAATCTCGAATGTTATGGGCGCGCGCCGTCGCAACTCCTCCAGCAGAAGCAGCAAAGTGTAGGAATCCTTCCCCCCTGAAACCGCTACGGCAACGCGGTCCCCTTCCTCGATCAGACCGAAGTCGGCAACGGCCCGGCCGATGCCATGCCGCAACCTCCTGAGGAGCCGGCTGTCTTTGAATTCATCAAGCGCAAGCGTCATAATGTCAACTGGTCCCGTCTCGTTCCACGCGGGCGAAGAACTCCCGTACCAGGGGGGCGAAGGTCTCGTGTTCCAGCAGGAAGGCGTCGTGGCCGTAGGCGGACGGGATCAGGTGATATTCAACCTGCTTCCCCTGGTTGCGCAGGCAATCGACCCTCTCCTCGGTCTGGGAGGGGGGGGAGAGCCAGTCTGAGGTGAAGGCGAAGAACTGCAACGGCGCAACCACCCGTGCAAATGCCTCGGCCATTGATTCAAACCCCAGGGCCACGTCATAGAGATCCAGGGCCTTGGCCAGGTAGAGGAATGAATTGGCATCGAAACGGTCCACAAAGTTGTAGCCGTTGTAGTTCAAGTAGCGCTCCACCTCGAACTGGCCGAAAAAATCGAACTGGCCGTCCTTGGCCGAGAAGCGCCGACCGAACTTCGCGTTCATGGACTCGTCCGACAGAAACGTAATGTGGCCGATGCCGCGGGCCAGGGCCAGGCCGTCCTTGGGATTGCGCTTATATTCTCCCTTGCGCCAGGTGGGGTCGTTGAAGATGGCCCAGCGGGCCACGGCGTTGAGGGAAATGGCCTGGGGAGAAGGGCGCGGCGTAGTCGCCAGCACGATTGCCGAGGCGATGCTCCCCGGATACTGGGTGGCCCACTCCAGGGCCTGCATCCCCCCCATGCTGCCCCCCATGACGCACAGGAGCTTTTCGATGCCGAGGGAATCGATCAAAAGCTTTTGGGCGCGTACCATGTCGCGCACGGTGACGACCGGAAAGGTGAGATTATAGCGTTTCCCGGTTTTGGGGTTAATGGACGTGGGGCCGGTGGAGCCATTGCACGAACCGATCACGTTGGAACAGATCACGAAATAGCGGTCGGTGTCCAGCAAGCGGCCCGGTCCGACGATGGCATCCCACCAGCCCGGCTTGGTATCCTCTTCACGATGTTTGCCGGCCAGATGGGCATCTCCGGTCCAGGCGTGCTCCACCAGGATGGCGTTGGACCGGAATTCGTCGAGCCTGCCGTAGGTCTCGTAAACGAGCGTGATCGGGGCGAGAATGCGGCCGCTGTCCAGCCTGATGCCGGACTCGAAGGCTATGGATTGTTCCGTGACAATGCCGACGGACATGAAAAAACCCCTTCACACGGTACGAGAAGGGGCTGAAACGCTACGTTCACAGCGCACCCCTCATCTTTGCCTTTCGGCAGGAATTAGCACCTGACGCCTTATTGGCCGGTTGCTGTGGCTTCGCAGGGCCTTTCCCTCCACCACTCTCGATAAGCAGGTCTATTGGTCGAGAATAATTGAAGAACGTGAACATTGTCAACCAAATATGATCCTGAATCCGTGACGCCCGTTCGGCGGAGCGAACGACATGCCGGACAAGCAGTTGCGGCGCCAATTTATCTGGAAAAGGAGCCGGGCATCTGATATAAAACATACCGGAATCATAAAGGATCAAGCACGAATGAGGAGGATATGGATGAAACGACTGCTCTTGCTGCCGCTTTTGGCGTTGATGTTCGGCTGCGCCCAGAACCATTTCAATGTCCCGACGGAACATTTTGCCGCAAAGGTGAAGATGCTCGGCGTTGCCCCCATCATCGTCGATGTGAACTCCGACATCAGGCATCCTGAGAAAGACCGGCTTGTTGCCCTGATTGCGGATATGAACCGCAAATATGAACCGCATCTCGTCCGCAAGCTCAGGGAGACCGGCAACTTCTACACCGTGACGCTCATGGACGGCGATCCGCAGCGCATCTTCGGCAACCTCTTCTTCCGCAGCGAAAAGCGTGATGACGCAACGATACGGTATAACAAGTATTTTTGGAAAACCGATGAACTGCGGGATTATCTCAAGAAGAACAACCTTGACGCGGTCATGCTGCTGGTGGTCAGCGGCCTTACCCAGAACGAGAAACTGCATTCCAACCCGCTGCTGTCGTCCCAAACCAGCGACTTTAACAACCTCATCATGACCGCCCAGATCCTGGATGGCGACGGCACCATCCTCTGGGAATACCCCAACTTCCGCGGCAGGCTCCTGTCATACTCGCCGCTGGTAAACCTCCAGTATCCCGATTTCAGCGAGGCGGAGGCCAACCTCTCCAGCAAGGCTGACCTGAAGTTCATAACCATCGACGGCATCAGGCGAACGCTGGACCAGAGGAAAAAAGACATCTTGCTGCGGGAAACCCAGGAATCGGAGGCCTACGGCAGACAGTTCGACGATATCGTCTCACTTTTGAAATTTGACGCCAACGAAGAAAAAAAGGATACCGCACCGGCCAGCAAACCGGCACCACAACCGGAACAGCCGAAGCCGGTTGAACAGCCCGCCAAGCCCACCGGTACAAGCTCGCCGGCAGCCGAGCCGCCTGCCGCTCCGGCTGCTCCTGCTGCACCTGCCACCGACGAGATCGTCCCCGCCAAAGGGAGCACTCTCTGAAAATGGAATGAGCGTAGGGGGGAGAATGATTCGTCGAGAACGGAGTTCTTTCATCTGAAGAGTAAAGGCCGTGTTGGTCAACTTAGGTTGATCGCACGGCCTTTTTATTTTGGGTATTCAAAATCAGTGGTTCGAGACCCCAAAGTGGTCAATTTTGACATTTAAACATTTGCAGATACTATTGCTCTATGCTCCGTAAATCCCGCATACATTTTCCCGGCGCACTGTGCCACGTAATTCCTCGTGGCAACGCCGGCACAGATGTATTCATCGATGACAAAGGCAGGCATCACTTTTACGAACTCATCCAACAGAAACAAAAGGGAACCTAATATATCTTATGGAGGGTAACCATGCGCAAAATTATTTTTTTGTTTGTGTTGTTTTTGACGTTGTCCATTTCAGCCACTGTGTTTGCCGCAGAGCGAATGAAGCCGGGGTTGTGGCTCTTAACAATTAAGTCTGATGCGATGAAGAATAACCCGCAAATGCAGCAAATGTCGCCTGAACAAATGGAAATGATGCGTAAGATGGGTGTTAATGTAAAGCAAATGCAGGACGGCATCACTGAAACCAAGGTATGTATGACCAAGGAAATGGTTGAACGCGACCACCCACCAATTGGTAAAAATCAAAAAGATTGTCATATTGACAATTTTGAACGCAGTGGCAATACGTATTCAGCAAAAATGGTGTGTGATGGATCAAATATGCAAGGTACCGCCATGATCAAAGGCGTGCATTCGGGACTTGAAAATTTTAGTTGGACTAGTGATTTTAAAGGAACTGCACGCGGTCATAAGATCGATTCACATCAAGAAGCAAGCGGCAAGTGGTTGGGACCGGATTGCGGTGATGTAAAACCGGCAACCGATTACCTGAAACAGAAATAGCCGATATCCGTGAAATTGACTGGGCCGGGGTCTTCGATAGGCGGACGATTTAAGAAAGTGAACGAATGAGAACTGAACTGCGGCGTAAAGAGCGAGCAATGAAAACCTCCCGGGACATGGAACTTTTACTGGAACGTATGCCGGTTGGTCGATTGGCTGTAACGACTGAAGAGGGGCCATACATCATTGCCGTGAACTACTTGTTTTTCGAAGGAAGCATCTACTTCCATAGCGGATTGGCAGGCCGTAAAATAGATGCGCTTCGGGCAGATCCTCGCGTCTGCTTTATGGTCGATGAGATCGGCCCTCAGGTGCTCTGGGAACAAGGTTGCGGGATCAGTCAGGTTTACAAAAGCGTTATCTGTTTTGGAAAAGCCGAATTTGTGGAAGAAAAGGATGAGAAGGGAAGAATCCTGGGAAAAATGGTGCAAAAATATGTGCCTTCCAGTTATGCTTTCTCCCCAATGAAAGACCAGAACATCACAAGGACCGCCGTCGTTAGGATTGCAATAGAATCCATGAGCGGAAAAGAAAACGCACTTTCTCCCGTTCACACTGTAATCAACAATCCATAACTATTGAAAGGTTGGTGCGGCCGAGCCGCACACACCCCGACACCGTTATACCTCTGTGAAACCATAAACAACGACGCCTCCCGTATATCAGGGAAAGGGCGTCGTTGTTCTCATTTTCAGCGCAGCACCCACTGGTGCAAAAGCGCCCCTCCCAGCCACAGGGCGCCGCCCATCCCCAACGCAGCCGGCAGTCCCGTCCCCTTCCGCAGGCAAAGGTACGCCGCCGCAAAAAAGGCGCCGGTGGGCGCCAGACCCCACAGCGCCCCCTTGATATATCCGCTGACGAGCGCCCCGTCTCCGGGCCGGTCCGTGGCCAGCCAGGCCAGGGCGATCAGGCTGATGAGCGGCATGGTGGCGATCAGCCCTCCCAGGGAGGGGATGCGTCTACCCAGCAGCACGCAGGCGATGATGATGAGATTGGCTGCGGCGAGTTTCAGCAGGAACATCTGATGATCATCAACGAGAGGTAATCCGGCGCATGGGCGGCGATCTCGGCAAAATCGGTCATCACCTTCTGGCGGTCGCTCCCGACCCGCTCCACGAAGACCGTGCTCCGTTCGCGGCCCATCTGCCGGATAAGCTCCAGGATATCCCCAAAGACCGGCTTGACCTTGAGCAACACGACCGTTTCGAACCTCGCCAGGGCCTCGGCGATCTTCTCCACCCCGGCGGTGGCGGGGATGATCGCCATCTTCTCATCAGCCTCCGCCAGCGCTACGCCGGCCTGGGCCGCAGAGGCGTTGACGCTGGTGATGCCGGGAACGATCTCGATGGGGATATGGGGGCAGATTTCCCGCAGGATGCGCTGCAGGTAAATGAACGTGGAATAGAACAGCGGGTCTCCGATGGTCACAAAGGCCACGTCCAGGCCTGCCTCGGCCCGGACGGCGATCAGGGCCGCCGCTTCCTGCCAGGCGGGCATCAGACGCGCCCTGTCCGAGGTCATGGGAAACTGGTGGACAATGATCTCCTGGCGGCTTTCATCCAAAAACTCGCGAATCGTCGCCAAGGCGACGCTGGCCTCGGAGGGATCGGACACCGGCGCCAGGATCACGTCCGCACTGCGCAGGATGCGCTCGGCCTTGCGGGTCAGCAGTTCGGGATCGCCGGGACCGACCCCCACGGCGTAAATCGTGGTCACTATTCGCTCCCCTTGCGGGCTGTGATCACGTAGACCGGGTTCTGGGCCTCGAACATCTTGTACTCGGTCAGGTTTCGGGTCTTGGCGATATTGACGCAGGCCGCCTCGGTCGTAAAGCCGTGATCTTCCAGAAATTCGACCGCCTTGGTCAGGGTGTCCAGGGTCACGGCGTTCAGCACTACCACTCCCTCCGGCTTGAGACGGCCGTCAACTGCAACGATGATCTCCTCCAGGCGGCCGCCCGATCCGCCGATGAAGACCCGGTCCGGGTCCGGCAGTTCCTCCAGGGCATCCGGCGCGTCCCCTTCCACCAGCTTCACGTTGCGGGCCATGAATTTTTTCAGGTTTTCCCGGATAAAGGCCAGGCATTGGGCATTCTGTTCCACGGCAAAGATGCGGCCGTTTGGCATCAGGTTGGACGCCTCGATGGAGACGGAACCGCTCCCGGCCCCAACATCCCACAGCACCAGGTCATCCTGCAGTTGGAGCTTGGCCAGGGTGACGGCCCGCACCTCCTGCTTGGTAATCAGCTTCTTCGAGGTCTGGAACTCCTCATCGTCGATGCCGATCAGAGGATATTGGGTCAGATTCGGCTCATAGGTCCGGATAAGGATCAGGATATTGAGTTCGGAAGGCTTCAGTTCCAGCAGGCCGCGCACCGAGGTCTTGGTAAACTTCTCGCCAGCCAGCCCCAAATCCTCGCACAGCCATGCTTCGTACCCCTCCGCGCCCCGCTCGATCAGTTCGGCGGCAATGGCTGCGGGGGTGTTCACCTTGTCGGTCAGCACGCAGGCCTTCTCGGCGGCCACGATCTTGTCCACTGCCGGATGCATCCCGCGGCCGTGGACCGACACGAAGATGGCGTCGTCCCACGGCTCCTTGATGCGGGCAAAGGCATACTGCATGCTGGTGACGTTGGGAAATATCTCGATACGTTCCTTGGGCAGGTTGCGCAGCAGGAAACGGGATATGCCGAAGAAGGTGGGATCGCCCGAAGCCAAAAGCGCCACACGCTTTTCGGTTTTTTTGAGATAATCCAGTATTTCGGGGAGATCGCCAAGGGGCATCTTCTGGCCGGCAAACTTGGGAAAGCAATCCAGATGCCGCTGGTGGCCGATCATCACCTCGGCCTTGGCGATGATCTCCAGCGCCCTGGAGCCGAAACCCTCCCACCCCGTGATGCCCGCCCCCACCAGATAGATCTTCTGCTCTGTCATTGCCTGCGTCCCCCGCGTGGGATTCAAAACCAGCTTATAGGCAGCGACTATAGCATCCCGGCCGGTAAAAATCACCTGAATTGGTATTATCCTAAAAACGGCATTTTGGCCACAGAGACGCAGAGACACAGAGGAAATCAAAGAGCTTTTCAAATATTCTCAAATCCGGAATGGTGAAGAGAAATGAGATCGAAATGTCGTCTAACCCTTTTTCGTGCTTTTCATGGACAACTGCTTTTTTCAGGATGAAATGTTTTTCTCCGTGTCTCTGTGGCTCTGTGGCAAAAGCTTTTTCCGGGATTATCACGCCGAGACGAGCCGCAGATACTCCCGCTCGCTGATCAGTTCGCGGTTGCTTGCAACCCGGTCGAGGAAAACCATGCCGCTGATGTGGTCGTATTCATGCTGAAAGACGCGGGCGATGAAACCGGACAACTCCTCCTCGCACACCTCGTCCCCGCGGGACAGGTAGCGCACGCCGATGCGCAGGCTGCGCGGCACCAGGCCGCGGATACCGGGCACACTCAGACACCCCTCCCACCCTTTCTCGGTCTCATCCGACTGCCAGATGATCTCCGGATTGAGCATGACGGTCGGCTCCATTGCCGGGGCGTTGGGATAACGGGGGTTGGGACGGGAAGCCACGATGAACAGGCGCACCGGCTCATAGACCTGCGGTGCGGCGATGCCGACGCCGTTGGCCTCTACCATGGTCGCCAGCATATCGTCGATCAGCGCCTGTAGGGCCGGATCGGCAGCATCACCGATAAGGCCGGTCTCCTGGCGGAGGACCGGGTGCCCCAATTGAGCGATCTGGCGAAGAATGGACATCGGAACCTCCTCTCATTCTCGCGACAGGTGCAGCCTGTCGAGAACCTCTGTGCAGACCATGTCGTGGGTAAGACCTTGGCAGTCAACCGTCACATCGGCATACGCCGCATACAGTCTGTGCCGTTCTTCGAAGAGTTCGGCAAAACTCTGATCCGGATGCTTTGCGATCCCTCTCCTCCCCAGGTCCAGGGCCCTCGACTCCAGCGTGGCCAGATCAACATCCAGGAAAACGATAACCCCCTCTACGGCCAGGTGCGCCATGGCGGCAGGGCTGTAAACGGCGCTCCCCCCCGTGGCGATGACATGGCCCCGGCATTCCAGGCCGAGCAGGATACGCTCCTCGATCTCCCGCAGGGCCATGTATCCCTGGGAATCGATGATGCTTTGCAGTGAACGGCGTTCACTGGCCTGGATGAGGACATCGGTGTCGATGAAGCCGAGCGATGCCAGCTTGGCGAGGACGACGCCGACCGTGCTTTTGCCGGCCCCCGGCATCCCGACCAGCACGATATTGGAGGCTTCGCCGCGTTGCTCAGTCACCTTCAACCTGCGCCTCTCCCAGCTTGCCCTTTACGCTTTTCACCTTGTCTTCCATGGTCTGGATGCGGTCCGTACGCGTTCCCACCTTCATGATGGTGGAAATGCGCGGCGCGCCCATCCCGTGCACGACCTCATGGCATTGCCTGACAGCCGCGAACACCGCATCCCACTCACCTTCGATGTTCGTCCCGTTCGCATGCAACGAAATCTTCAAGCCTGCCTGTGAAAGCACCTTTTCACAGGCAGCAACATAGGGGGACAACGATACGCCGACACCAATCGGAACGACGCACAGATCCACGATCACATTCATCTACACTCCCTCCCCTGGTATTGGTTGCCGCCAACACCAAGCCGCCTCCCCTGTTTTTGCTTATTATAGCATTGTTTCTGCATATGTATCACGCGAATCACCCCCCGAACTCCAGCGCCGCCCACCATGCCGCAACGACCACGACGGCACTGAGCAGCGCCAGCAGGGCGTTGAGCAAGCGGCTGGGACGTCCGTACCTCCCCAGCAGATATCCCGTTATCAGACCAAGACATATCCCGAACAGAAATCCGAAGAGGTGCGCCCCAAGATCGGTGTTTTTCCCCTCAGTGCCGAGCAAGGCCAAAAGGGCCAGGGCCGACGCCACGGGGAGCGGCCAGCGCCGCTGTAACTGCTGCCGGTAGCGCACCAAGCTAAGCGCCGCAAGGATGCCGACAGCTCCGAATACGGTGGTGGAGGCCCCCACGGAGCTATGGCCGGGGGGTTGCGCGTATGCATTGGCCAGGTTGCCGAGGGCTCCGGCCGCCAGCAGCAGGCTCCAGGCCAGCCCGGAGCCGAGTTCGCGGCAGAGGAAGACGGCAAAGATGCCGCCGATGGCCAGGTTGCTGACCAGGTGCAGGCTGTCGGCGTGCAGCGTAAGCGCGGTCACGAGCCGCCACCACTGGCCATCCAGTATCCTGGCGGCCTGGGCATTGCCGAGCCCGACCCAGTCCGGTTGGGAAAAAGCAGGCAGGGTTACGTCAAGCTGGGTCAGGTTGTGGAAGGTCGCCAGGAGAACCAGAACAGAGAGGGTCGCCAGGGTGTTTTCGGCCAGAGGGTGGGCAGGCGGGGCCGCTGGAGGCCAGTTGCGGTTTTCCTCCTCAAAGAGCCGCAACTCTTCGCAGGCCTTATCACGGTAGCCGGCCGGCACCAGCAGGCTCCAGCCTCCCGCATCATGCTCAAGACGGCACGGCACAAAGCGGGCGTCCAGGACCAGCGCCCAGAGCTGAACCCGGCCTCCGGAAGATGGTGCGGCCGCTATTCCCGAATTCAACCAGGAAGTGACCTCCACCCATTCTTCATCATGCGGCCCGTGTATTTCGTTTGCGTCCCCCATGCATGTACTATAACCACCCCTGCCACGCTTTACCATACCGCTGATAAAAAATGTTGGTCGCAAAATGAAGAAACCTGCTGAATCGGGATGAAGCCAACCATGTGCCGATGGCCCGACTGCATCAAAAACGAAAAGAGGCGGCACCGTGGCCGCCTCTTTCTGTTACCTGCAATTTATAAATCCTTACCTACCGCATCAACTCGAATTGCCGATCCTCACAGGTCTCATCCTTGATATCGATGAACTTGTTGCAGATCTCGGTCAACATGTTGACGGCGCCCTGGTAACCGATGATCGGATAGCGGTGCTTGTTGACGCGATCGAAGACCGGGAAACCGAAGCGGAAGAGGGGTACCTTGGCATCGCGGGTGGCGAACTTGCCATGACTGTCCCCGATCACGGCATCAACTGGATCGGTCATCAGCAACGAGCGCAGATGCCAGAGATCTTTGTTCATGTAGATCGTGCAACCCTTGCCGTACATGGAACCATCCAGCAGCGCCTGTAGCTCCTTCTCAACCTTCTTGCTGCCGCGGCTGCAGAGAATGTGGTGAGGTACTCCACCCATTTCCAGCAGGAAGGATACGTAGCCCATCAGGTAGTCCGGATCGCCGTACACAGCGAACTTCTTGCCGTGGATGTACTGATGCGAATCGGTGATGGCATCCACGGCCCGGCCGCGCTCGTTCTTCAGCGAGGCCGGCACCTCCTTGCCAAACAGCTCGGCCACCTTCATGATGAAGGCATCGGTTTTCTCGATCCCCATCGGCATCGGCATGGAAACATGCTTGCCGGAGTAGTTGTCCTTGATCCAGCCGAAGGTCTTGGGTGTGGCATAGGGACCGATTGCGATGGTGGCCTTGCCGTTGATGGAATCGGCGGCATCCTCCAGTTTTGTTCCACCGGCGTAGATATGGTAACTGCCGTCGCAGGGAGAATCGAAGGTATCGGAGATGTCGGCCAGGAAAGTATACGGAATACCGAAGACCTCCAGGATGCGCTTGTATTCACGGTAGTCCCCGGTATTGAAATCGCAGCCGGCGATCAGATTCAGCTTGCCGGTGCAGCGCCCTTCGATCTTTTTCTCCTCGGTCAGGGTTTGCAGAACCGATACCAGCATGGAGTCGTAGCCGTGGATATGGGTGCCGTTGAAGCTGGGTGTGTTGGCATAGGGGATCGGCATCTCCTTGGGAACAATACCCTTCTGCTTGGCGTTCTTGAGGAAAGCAGTCAAATCGTCGCCGATGACCTCCGGCATGCAGGAGGTGAAGACCGCGATCATTTTGGGTTTGTAGATGGCATAGGCGTTCTCGAGACCTTCATGGAGGTTGTTCTGGCCGCCGAACACCGCGCCGTCCTCGGTCATGGAGTCGGATACTGCCGGGGCCGGCTCACGGAAATGGCGGTTGAGGGTGGAGCGGTAGTAGGAGGCACACCCCTGTGAACCATGTACGAAGGGGAGTGTCCCTTCGAAGCCATGTGCGGCCAACTGCGCACCGAGCGGCTGACAGGCGTGGACCGGATTGATCACCAGCGCCTGGCGGGCAAAGTTCTTCTCTTTATACTCTTCGGTATTAATCCACTCTTTGACCCGTTCTATCTCTTCGGGCGGCGTTTCAACAATCTTTTTAACTTCAAGTCCTAGTAAGTTTGACATAATGTTCTCCTTGACGGCCGGGACCAATCTGTCCACAGTCCGGAATTGATCTTCCTAGAAAGGCGCTTTTACCAGCTTCCATGTGGGGCTGTTGATTGCCATGTCCACATCGCGGGCAAATACCTCGAATCCCTTGTAGCCGTGGTACGGACCGGAATAGTCCCAGCTGTGCATCTGGCGGAAGGGAATGCCCATCTTCTGGAAGACGTATTTCTCCTTGATACCGCTGCCGATCAGGTCCGGCTTGAGGGCATCGGCAAACTTCTCGAACTCGTACTCGGAAGGATCGTCGTAGACCACCGTGGCGTCCGGCATTTCCGGGGCGGTACGGTCATAGTCATCGGTGTGGGCAAATTCATAGCCTGAACCGACACAGTCCATGCCCAGGTCCTCGTAGGCACCGATGGTATGGCGCGGACGAAGCCCACCCACCAGCAGCATGACTTTCTTCCCATCCAGACGCGGTTTGTACTCGTCAATAACAGCCTGCATGATCGGGTCGTACTTAGCTATGACCTCTTCCACCTTGGCTTTGATGTGGTCGTCAAACAACTGGGCAAGCTGCCTGAGGCTGTTACGGATCTTGGTCGGACCGAAGAAATTGAGTTCGACCCAGGGCGTGCCGTACTTCTCTTCCATGACCTTGCACATGTAGTTCATGGAACGATAGCAGTGGATGACATTGAGCTTGACCTGGTGGGTAGCGGCGATTTTCTCCAGCTCGCCGTCGCCGGTCCAGACGGACTTGACGTTGAAACCACACTCTTCTAGGAGCGGCTTCGTCGACCAAGCGTCGCCACCGATGTTGTATTCGCCGATCAGGGCGATGTCATAGGGACTTGCCGGCTCAGCATACTCGCGGGTCCCAATGATGTAGTCGCGGATCGTATCGTTTGAGATGTGATGGCCCAGCGACTGGGAAACACCGCGGAACCCCTCGCAGTTGCAGGGGATGATCGGGATATCCAGTTCCTTGGCGGAGGTCTTGGCAACGGAGTTGATATCATCGCCGATAAGGCCCACCGGGCATTCGGAAAGGACCGAGATCCCTTTGGCCAGCGGGAATAGGTCATGGGCCTCTTCCAGCAGAGTCTTGAGCTTCTTGTCGCCGCCGTACACGATGTCTTTTTCCTGGAAATCGGAAGTGAACTGCATCGGAAAGCTGGTAACGCCGGTGATGCCGCTCATCATATTGCGGCGGGTGCCCCAGGAGTACCAGCCGCAACCGACCGGGCCGTGGGAGACGTGGACCATGTCGCGGATCGGACCCCAGACAACCCCCTTGGCTCCCGCATAGGCGCAGCCACGGGCACTCATTACACCGGGGACGGTCTTCTTGTTGGACTTGACGCAGGCGGAACCAGATGCCGGGTCATTGGCGCCCAGATGGGGGGCGCGCTTCTTTTTGGCCTTTTCGGGATATATCGACAGGGTCTCGGCGATCAAGGCCTCTGTTGATTCTTTGGTAATGCCCTCAACTTTTCGTATCTTGTCTGACATAATAGGTCTCCTCTATTTTGATGGCTTCCCGTAAACCCTTCCCCCTCTTTCGGGTAAAGGGTGGCCGTCAGGCCTGGTGAGGGAAAACTAAGCCGCTGCCTGCTCGGCCACGCCAACGATGCTCTCGTCCTCAACCTCCATGATGCCGAACTGCATCAGAAGTTCTTCAAGCTCTTCCATCTCCAGCGGGGTTGGAACGACCAGCATCTTGTTATCGGAGATCTTCTGGGCCAGCGTCAAATACTCCTGGGCCTGGGGATGCTCGGGGGAGTATTCGATGACTGTCATCCTGCGAAGCTCTGCCCTCTGGACCTGATTGTCGCGAGGGACAAAATGGATCATTTGGGTGCCGAGTCGTCGTGCCAGCTCGGAAATCAGTTCATACTCCATGTCTGTTTTTCTGGCATTACAGATCAACCCGGCCAATCGCACCTTGCCTGAAGAAGCATATTTGAGAATACCTTTGGATATGTTGTTGGCAGCGTACATGGCCATCATTTCTCCGGAGGTGACGATATAGATCTCTTCAGCCTTACCTTCACGGATCGGCATGGCGAACCCACCGCAGACAACGTCACCGAGAACGTCATAGAATACGAAATCCAGGTCAGGGGTATATGCGCCGTTCTCTTCCAGGAAGTTGATGGCGGTGATGACACCGCGGCCGGCGCAGCCGACGCCCGGCTCGGGACCGCCGGACTCAACGCATTTGATGTCGCCATAGCCGACCTTCATGACATCGCTCAGTTCCAGATCCTCGACCGTGCCCAACTCGCGTACCAGGTCCATAACAGTATTCTGTGCCTTGGCGTGCAGAATAAGACGGGTGGAATCGGCCTTGGGGTCGCAACCGACGATCATGACCTTTTTACCGAGTGATGCCAGACCGGCTACCGTGTTTTGTGTTGTCGTTGACTTGCCGATGCCGCCCTTACCGTAGATTGCGATCTGTCTCATGATGCTGCTCCTTTCGCTCACCAATCCGTGAGCTATCGTGATTTTGTTCGGGGCAATCAAAAAAGGCGCCCCATTCCTGTGAATGGCGGCGCCTTTGCCGAATTCGATCCTTGTTATTCAAGATCTGCATGATGTTTCGATATTAGTTATTGCATCCAACATGCCAACTTATAACTTGCTGTATTTTAATAATATTTATAAAACAGGTCCTTTGTGATGCTATCGTAGAGCCCCAAATTGCATGCTTTTTGTGCATACGTGCATACCGCCCGCCCGTCCCACCCTCAACGAACATGCTCATAAAAAAGGCACCAGGGTTGGTGCCTTTAACTTTTAATCGTCATAAACCTTGAATCCGTGATGCCTTCACGGCGGAGCGAGCGACATGCCGGAGTCCAACGCCGCCCGGAAGTGCCATGCCGGCTATGTCGCGGGTACTCCGCCGGGACAGAGCCCCGGCCCTCAACGCCGAGACTGAGGCATGCTAAGCGAGAGGAGCCGCGAAGGCGTCACGGATTCAGGTTGAATACTACCGGATCAAGCGGCCTTCTTCAGTCCATACAGCTTGATCAACTGGTTGTTGTTGAGCGGCCGACGCGTCTGCTGGGCAATCTTTCTGACCTTGTCCATCAGGTGCATGGCCTCGGAACGGCTTATGGCTATGCCCAAATCCTTATACCGTTCCATCAGGCCGCTGGTGCCGGAATGCTTGCCCACCACGATCTGCCGTACAAGGCCCACCTCGGACGGATCGAAACCTTCATAGTTTTTTGGGTCCTTGATCACGCCGTCGGCGTGCAGGCCCGATTCGTGGGCAAAGACCCGCTCGCCCACCACCGCTTTCCAGGCCGGCAACGTCCGGTTGGAGGCCTTAGCCACAAACAGCGACAGTTCCCGGAAACGGTGGGTATCGATACCGGTATCGATGCCGCTGGCATGCTTGAGCCCCATCACCACCTCTTCCAGTGCCGCATTGCCGGCCCGTTCCCCAAGGCCGTTGACCGTGGTATTGACAAATGTGGCCCCGGCGCGGATGCCCGCAATGGCGTTGGCGGTCGCCATCCCCAGATCATTGTGGGTGTGCACCTCGATGGGGAGTTCGGGCACGGCTTCGCGCAGGGCGCGTACCTTGTCGAACATGCCGAAGGGATCAAGGATGCCCAGGGTGTCGCAAAAACGGAAGCGGTCCCCTCCCATGGCCCACGTGATCTGCATCAGTTCGATGAGAAAGGGGATCTCGGCCCGGCTGGCATCCTCGCCCCCGACCGAAACGTACAGCCCTTTCCCCTTGGCGAAACCAAGGGCCACCCTGAGTTGTTCCTTGACCCATTCCCGGCTCTTTCTGAGCTTGTTGCAGATCATGATATCCGAGACCGACAGGGAGATGTCCACGGCCGTTACGCCGCTTTCGATGCTGGCCTGGATATCCGGGACCGTGGCCCGGTTCCAGGTGATCAAGCGGGCATTCAACCCCAGGTCCACCAGCGTCCTGACATCGCTCTGTTCCTCCTTGCCCATGGCCGGGATGCCGCATTCCAACTCCTGTACGCCGGTGGAGTCGAGCATGCGGGCAATGGCAATCTTATCACGCTTGCTGAAGACCACTCCGGCGGTCTGCTCGCCGTCCCGCAATGTCGTATCGTCAATGATGATTGTTGGCTCGTTCATAGTCGTCTCCTTTGTTCCACAACCCGAATCATCCGCAACTGCCCATGGTTGCCAAACCGTAAACATACTCCGGCCGATAGTCCGGCTTGACGCCGGCATACATGAGTACATTGGTGCCGCTGTCCCTGAAGCCCCGCTCCTGGAGCAGAGCGACCGCTCCACGGTTGCAGGCCGGGGTGTCGATATAAACGGTGGTGCCTGCTGGCAGGCTGCTCAGCGCTTCATCGAGCAGGCCCGCTGCCCGGTCCGGTGAAAGGGCGCTGAACGGCCCCACCTGCACTGCGTGGCCGCAGGGCTGAATGACTGCAAAAGCGTCATCTCCGGCCAGAACCGTTCCGCGCCGGGACGTGGCGGCAAGCAAACCGTCGCGCCGATCCCCCCAGCCGAGTTGGTCAAGGTCTGCATCCCACTCACCCTTCGCGGCATGAGCAGGGCCGGCCTGCTCGTCGACTCTGCCGGTCCAGCGGATAATGGTGTCGGTGCTGCCGAATCCGTGCCTTTCATACAGGGCTTTGCCCATTTCTGAGGCGGTCAGCCAGAATGTCTCGGCGCCAACGTCACGCAGGTTGCCAAGCGCCCCGAGAAACAACGCCTCGCCGATGCCGCAACCACGATGGCGCTGGTCAACAATGAGATTTCCGATCCAGCCGCTTAACTCATGACGCAGGGAGGTCACGAAACCGATGGCTGCGCCCACTTCGTCCCGTGCCGAGAAGCAGCCGGCGGGAAAAGAGGACAGCAGGAAATCGAATTCCCACGGCTCCGCCACCCAATTCTCTGCGGCTGCCAGCCTCAGAAAGCGGGGTACATCCTCTTTTCGAAACGGCTCGATAGTCATGTCGGCTTCACTCCTCAGCATATAGTGCTACGACAACGTACAGGCAGACTCCCCGACCGTCACATCCTGCCCGATCAGGCCGATGGCATCGGCGCGGCACTGTTTGCAATGGCTGAACTGCCCGATGATCGTCTCGTTGGCCTTGCGCACCTCTGAGAGTCGCTCTTCGGTGGGCGGTTCGATGTGCGACAGTTCGGCTTGGGGGATGAGCGGCATGATGTTCATTACAAATGCCCCTAATTTTTTTACCCGCTCGGCGATCAACGGCATCTGGTCGTCATTGACCCCCGGCACCAGCACGGAATTGACCTTGATGGTGAGGCCCAACTCAGCGGCGCGTTTCAGTCCCTCGAATTGGTTGGCGATCAGAATCCGGGCGCCTTCCTCGCCGGTGTAGTGGGTGCCGTGGTAAATGACATGGCGGTAGATCCGAGCCCCGACCTCCGGATCGACGGCATTGATGGTAACGGTCAGGCTGTGGAGCCCCAACTCATACAAACGGTCGATGGACTCGGGCAGCAGCAGGCCGTTGGTGCTCATGCACAGCATGAGATGCGGGAACTCCTTTTTGACCAGCTCAAAGGTTTCAAAGGTCTGTTCGTTGGCCAGCGGGTCGCCGGGCCCGGCAATGCCGATCACCTTGATGATCGGCCCCACCACTGGGCTGGCCATCACCTCCCGCACCTTGGCAATGGCCTCCTGGGGGGTCAGCAGACGACTGGTCACGCCGGGCCGGGATTCGTTGGCGCAATCATGTTTGCGGGTGCAATAACCGCACTTGATGTTGCATTGGGGGGCCACCGCCAGATGCATGCGGCCGTTCTTGTGATGGTTGCCGCCGAAGCAGGGGTGCCCTTGGATCTTATTCTTCATGTCACATGCACTCGCCATGGATATTCTCCTTTAAAACAAAAGAGCCTGCGGCTCTCTCCGCAGGCTCCGTTGCCTTTATCCGAGTTGGTGTCATTGAGATTTGAATCGTACGCATAGGAGTAAGGCATAGAGCGTGCCAGAGGGCCACATTATTTAATATTACCCTGCAAAGGCTCGAATAACGGCGCATTGCTGGAAATCCTCCGCGACCGTTACGTCCCCCGGGCGACACCTCGGCTCCAGTAAACTGCCTTTTTTTTAATCATGTATCTCAGAAAAAGCATCTGCCACAAAGCCACAGAGACACGGAGATAAGCATATCAAAGGGTTAGACTAAATTTTGGTCTAATTTCCCTTCACCTCAGAATTTGAGAATATTGAAAAAACTCTGTGATTTCCTCTGTGTCTTTGCGTCTCAGTGGCAGAACTGCCGATTTAGGTATATATTTTTCTGTACTGGTTTCGCTTTTGCAGGTCTAACGTGGCATACGTGGGAATCTTGCAAATCAACTTTGAACGGTTGCTCCATGTTCAACCAGTACAACCCCGCAGAGATCCGCGACAGGGCCAGGGCCGCCTTCATCGGCATGGCCGTGGGCGACGCCCTCGGCGCCACGGTCGAGTTTATGACCGCGTCGGAGATTGCCGCAAAATACGGCACCTTTAAGGACATCATCGGCGGTGGGTGGCTTCGCCTGAAACCAGGGCAGGTCACCGACGACACCGAGATGGCTCTCTGCATCGCCCGTGCGATCGTCGAAAATCAGGGATGGTCCGTGGAGGCGATCGCCCGCAATTTTGCCGTCTGGCTCAAATCGCGGCCGGTGGATTGCGGCGACACCTGCCGCAAGGGTATCCGTGCCTATATGCTGAACAACACCCTGGAGGTGCCTCCAAACGAGTGGGATGCCGGCAACGGCGCAGCCATGAGGATCGCACCGGTAGCGCTCTTCTCGCTGCCCGATGGCGAACTGCTGAAAAAATATGCGGTCGAGCAGGCCCACATCACCCACAACAATCCCCTGTCCGACGCGGCCTGCGTCTGCGTGGGAGAGATGCTGCACCTGGCGATCTGCGGCGCATCGCGGACCCGCCTACGCCGCCAGGCCGACGGCCTGGTGGCCCGGTTTCCCACCTTTGGCTTCGAGCCCTACCGCGGGTTGGCCACCGGCTATGTGGTCGATACGCTCCAAACCGTCTTTCATTGGTTTTTCAGGGGAAAAACGTTCGAGGAATGTGTCGTGGGGACCGTCAATCAGGGGGCCGACGCAGACACCACCGGCGCCATCTGCGGCATGCTGGCCGGCGCCTACTTCGGAATGGAAGGCATTCCCCAGCGCTGGCTGAAGAAGATGGATAAGAGGGTGATTGCCGAGATCGAAATGCTGGCCGGGCGGCTGATTGCCGCCAGCCCGGCGGGAAGGATGATGTAATGAAAAGGCGGATGAGGGATGAGAGAAAATCTTTCGTCCGCCTTTCTCATCCATCATCTCTCATCGGTTCTAACTCATCTCTAGACCTTATACCCCCTTCAGGATGCCGTCCGCCACCTGGCGCAGGCTTTTGCGCTTGTCCATGGCCATCTTCTGCATGGTGCGATAGGCATCGGCCTCGCCCATACGCTGTTTTTCCATCAGCATTCCCTTGGCCTTTTCAATCACCTTGCGATTCTCGATGGTTTCTTTGAGGTCCTCGATCTTCTCCTTGAGGTCCTCCACCTGTTCCGTATGGGCCAAGGCGATCTCGATCGCCGGGATGAGGTCCTGTTCCCGCAGCGGCTTGGTTAAAAAAGCGGCAATTCCGCTCTCTGCTGCCCGTTTCGCGGTCTGGGCATCGAAACAGTTGGTCAGGAGCAGGATGGGGATCTTGAGCTTTTTCTTGATCTCTTTTGCCGCGGTTATCCCGTCCATTTCCGGCATGGCCACATCCAGGACCGCCATATCGGGAAAGCTCGCCATGGCCATCTCCACGGCGCTTTTGCCGTCTCCGCACTCCAGCACATCCTCGAATCCAAGCTCTTTGAGCATCGCTTTCAGGCTCATCCTGATCAGCGGTTCATCATCGCATATTAATACAGTCTTCACGTATCGACCTCCCGGTAACCATCGGATGCAACACGGAGTTGCATCTAATATGCCAGTATACACCTGAAAGGCCCCGGGAGCACTGCCGGAGCCTTCGGATTTGCGCAATTGTTTCAGCCCCTTGTCCGCCCAGCCATCTCGTTTCCGATTCGGAAAGGAGGTATTTTTTGTCCAGGCAAGGAAATCAAGGGATTGCGCGGAGGCCCTCACCCGGCCTTTGGCCACCCTCTCCCAGAGGGAGAGGGTAACGGTATCCCTTCTCCCCTTGGGAGAAGGATAGGATGAGGGGCGGTACGCCGCACAATTTTGCTTGCTAAATTGGACCGCGAAGGCGCCCGAAGGGTAAGGCCAACGGCCGAAGTCACAAGTGAGCCCGAAGATTGACGCTGCATGGGCGAAAAAGAACCATTTCCGGGCAGAAACTACCTCAGCACCGCCTCGGCCAGGACCTCGGCCACGTCACGCACCTTGACGCTGTCGGCCTTCACGTCCTTGAGCCCGTCCTCGAACATGGTCAGGCAGTAGGGGCAGGAGACGCAGATGGTGTCCGGCTT
>JBEKFJ010000001.1:0-49606 GCA_050013355.1 Oryzomonas sp. | reverse complement strand
GGCGTTTTTCGCGTTTGAAACGCTTCCAGGCCATCGAGCCATAGAGAACGATCTGGTTGTGGTAGAGAAGATTGGCGGTCAGCTCATGGTGGTCCAACAGCTCCAGCTTTTCGAGAAAGTCGTAGTTCTCCTCCAACTCGGCCAGACACGTATCCGGCTCGAACATGATGAAGCCGAGGTTCAGCCCGACACCGCTTCTCCGGACAATCCGCACTGCGCGGCGGATCTGCTCCGTGCCGATCCGTTTGCCGATGCGTTGCAGCACGCTGTCACACCCTGATTCAATCCCCAGGAAGACCGATTCCGCCCCATGAGCGGCCAGAATCTCCATAATTCCTTCATCGACGGTATCCACCCTGGTCTCAAAGCCGAAAGGGAGGCCAAAACGGTGCGCCATCCTGCCGATCTCGACTGCCCTTTTACGCTCCGTGCTGCCATGGCCGATAAAGGTCGGGTCAACGAAATAAATGCTGCGAATTGCACGCCTGGCGAGGCGCGTCTCCAACTCCTGTTCCAGCGAGGCCAGCGGGCGTACCCGGCGCCGGCTGCACCCGTAGTAGGAGCGGATGAAGCAGAAGCTGCACTGTCCAAAACAACCGCGGCTGGCGGCGATGTTCAGGCTGGGGTAGCCCCGGTTGCTCCCCACGTCATCCGGCAGCGGCAGGCGGGAAAGATCGTCGATCAGCGGGCGGGGCGCAACTGGGTGATCCCTCAGGACCACGCCGGGCAGCGGACGGACCGAACCCGCTGCGCTGAAGTCTTGCAGCAGATCGGCCAGGGTTTCCTCGAACTCGTTGTTCAGGATAAAATCCAGGTGAGGGGCATACTGCATCAGGCGTTGGCGGGCCAGGGTCGGGAAGATGCCGAAGGCACCCAGGGGAACGACCCTTTCCCGGCACAAAAGTTCAAGCAGATCGCTGACAACCGCTTCATGACCCCAGGCATACACCCAGTGGAACAGGATCAGGTCGGCCTCTTCGGCTAGGATGCGGCTTGCCATGCCCGCGGTCTCCCCGACATGGGAGGTGAAATCCAGATGCACCGCCTCCCATCCGGCCCGGCGGGAGACAGCCAGGGCATAGCCGCTGTTCAGGCTGGCAGAGAGCGGCGCGTTGGCAACGTCGTTGTAATGCTCCAGCGTCAGGGGACGGGGATTTTCGACAATGACAATCTTCATCTCGGATCAATCCACCAGCAGGAGCCCGACATACTGGACAAAGTCGTCACTCTGCCTCAGCGGTGCGACCGGGATGCCGCACCGGTCTGCCAGGGCAAAGACGTCGCAGCCGCAGGACTCCAACGATGGGCGGCGTTTTTCAGGGTGAGAGCAACGCTCCGGAGGGCATGTCTCGCACCAGCAGCAGGGGCCGCCGCTGAAGACCAGCGCCTTTTTGAATCCGCTCAGAAAGGCCTCTTTCTCCAGCTCGCGCAGATGGTGCTGAAAATCCTTGAGCGGCGGCTGACCAGCCACAAGCAGTGCCCGCGAATATCCTGCCAGCAATTCCTCAAAACCGGCCTGATCCAGGGAATTCGGCGGGCAACTCCAGCGTCTGCCGTATTCGGGGCAGCCGTAGGCGCATTTGGCCCGAACCCAGGCTTCACTGCGGATTCCGGCCGGATCGAGCTCGGCAGCGGCAAAAAAACCATGGGTTAGGGCATGGTTCCTCAAACTGAAGAGCGATACAGCGGCCTGAAAGGGGGTGGTACGAGTGGCGATCAGAGCCAGGGAGCCGGATGGCAGTTCAATGATCGAGTGCTGGGGGAATCCTGCGCCCCGCAGGAGGGCAGCGGTCTCGGCGATGCTGTAGGTACGGCCGTTCAAGGTGTTGACCAGCATGTGCAGGTCGTACAGAGCGCCCAGACTATTGGCGTCACGGTAAAAGTCGTGGATTAGCAGCAGGCCGCTCTCAGCCACCAGTTCTCCAGCCTGCCGCAACAGAGCCTGGTTTTCGTCCTGGTTGTAACAGTGGCAAAGGTTTGAGAAGAGCAATAGACTGGCCCTGCCGCGATAACGCTCAACCAGCCCGGACATTTCCTGTTGGTCGATAATATTGCAAGGGTACGGGCTCAACTCTTCCGGAAGGTTTTGGTCAGCCATCCTCCTGCAGACGTCCGGCAGGTCGCAGGCAACGGCATCCCACTGCGGATACCGTTGCAGAAACCCGCGCAGATAGACGCCGTTCCCGGCGCCGATGTCGATGATCGTTCCCTGTTCCGGCAGGCGGTCGAGCGCATCCCACAGCTCCCGCGAACGGACTGCGGCGGCTTCGGCCATGGCCTGTTGGAAGAGGTGTAGACGCTGTTCCAACTGATCCGGCGACTGGTCGTGGATCAGCGCCCCCTGCCCCTCTTGCAGCACGTGCCCCAGCCTGGCCCAGTTTTCCATCAGGATCGGTTCAAATGCCAGCACGTGGCGCTGGCTGAGGGTGCTTGTCCGGCTCAGATAGCTCTTGCTGAAACGTGACAGGTAGAGTTTGCCGCTATACTCCTCCAGCAGCCCCAGATTTACCAGCAGGGTTATGAAGCGGCGCCCTGCTTCGGGCTGAAGAGTGGTCGCGTCCAGTAGCTCCCCGACGCTCCATGCCCCATCATCCAGCAGGTCGATAACGCCGCTGTTGACCGCCTCGCTGATGACCCGGAACATGCGGTAACCGCTGGTCACGTCACAGAAGGTTTTGTAGGAATTGTCGGAGGGGAGGATTTTCATGCCACTCCGTCAATCCAGTTGCTGGGGGGAACACACATTATCGGGACTATTGGCTTTGGCGCCGCAGTTGCCGCATACAACGGTCGGCTTGTCACTCAGGCTTTTGATGCATTCATCCTTATCCCCTGCCTTGAGTGCACACATATGCATTTTGTGTTCTTCGATATTACAAGCCATGATGTTCTCCATTCTCTTTTGATATGCAAGATTGAGATCCTTTGTACACAGTATAGCAGAAGTTACAGCAGATGCATTTCAGGACAATCCGCCGCTGATCCAGATTCCATCCGGAAACTCCGGATGAGAAACAGACTTTAGAAATACCTGCGTTGAACAACGCACGCAAGGAAAATCTGACATCATTTCAGGGGGCATACATAACAGTTTCGGCGTGCGGAGCGGATACCCTTGTGGTATTACTGGTTGTCGGTGATATACTAATAACTACCTGCGTCGGGCCATTTGAATTCAGTCGGATTTATCAGGGGTCAAAGCAGTGGCAAAACCGCTCGGCAATGCCCGGATAATGTTCCGATTGAATGATGTTATTTCCCAATTAGTGAGGTTTCCCCGGTTACAATCAAACATTTGAGAGGAATATATTATGGCTCGAATTCTCATAATTGACGATGAGTCTCAAATGGTCAATGTGCTCACTACATTCCTGGAACGTGAAGGTCACGTGGTTGTATCGGCATGTAATGGTAAAGAAGGCTTGAATATTTTGGCCGGCAGTTGTTTTGACATAGTTATTACAGATATTATTATGCCTGAGCGTGATGGATTTGAGGTACTGATGTCCATCAAGAAAATGCCAACCCGTCCAAAAATAATTGCCATGTCCGGTGGATCACCTTACCTATATAAGGAAAATTTACTTGATATATCAGAAAAGATGAAAGCTGACGTGGTGCTTTCAAAACCGTTTCAGCTATCAAAACTGTCCGATATTATTAAAGAACTGTTATTAGAGGCGTTATGAGCGGCAAGCCAGCCCTGATTGCGACAAAACTGAAGAATTTCCGCGAGACATACATACGTCAGCTCCGGTTTCGTATCGGGAGAGGGCGCACGTCCGGTCCGGGACGAAAGGAAAGGGATCGATGTCCTTTTTTATCACCAGCGAATATATCAAACTGGATAGTTTTCTCAAGGCGGTCAATGCCGTGGGTTCAGGCGGGGAGGCAAAGTTGATCATTGCGGAAGGCGAAGTGCGGGTAAACGATGCTGTCGAATTGCGTCGGGGGCGCAAGCTCCTCCCCGGCGATCGGGTTGAGTTGGGTGGTCATGCCTATCTGGTGGAACGACAGCAGTGATTTGTGCGAATTAACCTCAACCTGAACCTAACCGTGACACCCTTACGGCTCCTCTCGCATGCCTCAGTCTCGGCATTGCCGGCAGTTTCTCCACCGTGAGCTGTGGACGCACGGCACAGCCGGCATTATGCCGTATGAGCGGCGTTGGACGCAGGCATGTCGCTCGCTTCGCCGTTCAGGCGTCACGGTTCAGGCTCAAATTAATTTGACATTTCCGGTGGTCTGGAACTAAAATCCCCCTCTATTTTGCCATTTTTCATGCAATTATTACACTTAGGGAGATGATATGAACACACGTTTTCTCGATGCTTGTTGGGGTAGGCCGGTTGACCGTACGCCGGTCTGGCTGATGCGCCAAGCGGGCCGCTACCTTCCGGAATACATGGCGGTACGCTCGAAATGCACCTTCCTCGAATTGTGCAAAACTCCGGAACTGGCGGCCGAGGTAAGCATCCAGCCGGTGGATATACTGGGGGTTGATGCCGCCATCATGTTCTCCGACATACTCACGCCGGTCGAACCGATGGGGATGAAGCTGGATTTTGTGCCGGGACCGGTTTTCGAACACCCCATCAGGTGCATGGCCGACGTGGACCATCTCCGCATTCCGCAGATGGAAGAGGACGTACCCTATGTCCTGGAGACCATCAGGATCCTCCGTCGTGAGTTGGCCAACAAGGTGCCGTTGATCGGTTTCGGCGGCGCTCCATTTACCCTGGCCTGCTACATGGTGGAAGGCAAGGGCTCCAAGGATTTTGCCCAGATCAAGCGCATGATGTACTCTGCGCCCGATGTCTATGCGGCCCTGATGGAAAAAATCACCATGATGGATATGGAATACCTCAATGCCCAGATCAAGGCAGGAGCCCAGGCCATCCAGATATTCGATACGTGGGGCGGCATCCTGGCGCCGTCGGATTACGAGACCTATGTCCTCCCCTATACCACCAAGCTGATTAACGGCCTGAACCGGATGGAGACACCGGTGATCCACTTTGTCAAGGGTGCCGGCAGCATGATGGAAACGGTCAGGAAGGCGGGCGGCGACGTGATGGGGCTGGATTGGCACGTCAATCTGGGCAAGGTGCGTGATATGCTCGGCCAGGGGATGGCGGTGCAGGGAAACCTGGACCCGACGGTGCTCTATGCGCCAAAGGAGTTCATCGAGGCGGAGGTCAAGCGGGTGTTGGATGAAAACGCCGGCCGGCCCGGACATATCTTCAACCTGGGGCACGGCATCCTGCCGACGGTTCCCCCTGAGAATGCCATCCACATGGTTGATTGCGTGCACCGGCTGTCGCAAAAGGCGATTTAGTAGCATTCCTTCCGAAAAAACATGTGCCTCAGAGCCACAGAGACACGGAGATAAACATTAAATAGGGATAGTCAACATTTCGGCCTCATTTTTCTTCACCATTCCGGATATTTGATTAAACTCTGTGATTTCCTCTGTGTCTCTGTGGCCAAACAGTCGTTTGGGTTCATTCGAAAAATGGGGTTTTCATGACCGTATCGATGAAAAACGTGGTTGTCTTTGTTACCGATCTGGCCAAGGCAAAGAGGTTCTATGGCGAACTGCTCAGCCTCCCGATTGCCGCGGAGAGCGAGATGGTATTGGAGTTCTTTCCCGGTGCACCTACCACGCTCGGCGTGTCGCTGGCGCTTAATGAGGATGCCCGCAGGCTGGTGGGGCGGCATACCGGCATATCCCTGCGGGTTGAGGGGATCGGGCAACTGTGCGAATCGTTGCGGGCTGGCGGCGTTACCTTTGTCGAACCGCTGGAGTCGAGTCCATGGGGCAAGATGGCGGTCATAGCCGATTTTGACGGGAATCAGTTTGCCCTGGTGGATCGCTGAACCGTATCCCCACGCCGTTGCGTCGGATGCCAAGCCTATTGAAACACGGGGATCAGATGAAGATCGTCACCACCGACCTGCTGCGCCGGCTTTCCGAGCAAGCCCGTCTCTCCCCGCGCCTGCGCAAGAATCACAACATCCATCACGGTGACGAATCCCGTTGCCATCGCCTGCTGAATGCCATTGAACCAGCCTCGTATGTTCGCCCCCACCGCCACCTGGACCCCGAAAAGGATGAGGCATTCATACTGATGGGCGGCAAGCTGGGCGTTGTCACGTTTTCGGACGATGGAGCCGTCGCGGAAACGGTTCTGCTCTCCCGTGAGAGCGGCAATCTTGCCGCCGACATCCCCAGCGGTATCTTCCATACAGCGGTAAGCCTCGAACCGGGCACGGTCTTCTTCGAGGCCAAGGCCGGCCCCTACCTGCCGCTCAGCGACGCCGAGAAGGCGGTTTGGGCGCCTGCCGACGATGAGCCTGCGGCAATTGCGTACCTGGAACTGCTGAGGGGGTTCTTTAAACAATGAGGCAGGTCCGGCGATGAAGATGTGCGCAATGGCGATTATCATGCTGCTCTCGGCTGCCGCAACAGCGAGTCCCCAGCAGGCTCCGCAGCAGATGCGACCTTACAGCGGAATTGGTGTTCTGTTCCTGACGATGGGCAAAGGTGGGAATGAGGACCCCCAGGAGCCGCTCTACCTGTTCGAGGAACCGGCCGTCCTGCGCATCGGGGCGCTGGACAGCGGTCAGGCCCCTCCCTATGAATGGCTCTTCAGCCGGAACGTTTCCCGGCTGCCGCTGATCGTGACGGCGCGTAAGGGAGAGTGGTTGCGGGTGGCCTATGACGATGCCGGCCGCCTGGGTTGGTTGGACCCGCGGCAACGGGGGGTTTTTCAGACATGGGGTGCCCTGCTGAAAGGAAAGTCGTGCCGCTTGCTGTCAGGCCTGCGCAAACAACAGTACCAGATATTCCGGCAGCCGGGCAAGATGCCCTTGGAGCCGCCCGCGTTGCAGAAGCTGTCTTTCAAAGTCGTTAAGCTGGACGGCGACTGGGCGCTGGTGATGCCTGACAAGTCTGCGCTCGGATGGCTGCGCTGGCGGGATGAGGATGGCCGGCTGCTGATTTCGGTGGATATGGATGACGGCTCATAAAAGCGTTGACGCTCACGCGCCGGCTGTGGTATAGAAAAATTCTTATGTTTACGAAGATTACCGCCATTGCAGCAGCACGAGCTATCAGCGCCGCGGCGAACGATGCCGCTGGAGTGACTTCTGCCCGGTGATCATGTATGATACCGATACCTTTAACAGCCGTGGGCAGAGAAGCCCGCGGCTTTTTTGTTTTTGCCCGGAAGTTTGGCGTGGTTATGCCAACCGACTCGATTCAGGCGCATGATTCTTTGTCGCCCTGTTGCCATGCCGATGAAAAAAAGATTGAGATTCACTTCAGATAAAATGTGAGAGGAGAAAGCAATGCGTATTGATCTGGTAAGCCCCGGAACGGGGGAGTTGACCTACGAGATCCGCAATATCGTCAACGTAGCTGAAAAACTGCAAAAGCACGGCGTGAAGATCAACTGGGAGAATATCGGCGACCCGATCGTCAAAGGGGAGGCCATCCCGTCCTGGATGAAGGATATCGTGGCCAAGGCGGTTGTGGACGACGCCACCTGGGGCTATTGTCACACCCGCGGAGTGCTGGAAACCCGCGAATTCATCTGCAATACGACCAACCGCCGCCGCGGGGCTCAAATCACCCCGGAAGATATCATCTTCTTCAACGGCCTGGGGGATGCCATTGCCAAGATCTATGGCTGTCTGCGCCCTGAGGCCCGCGTGCTGATGCCGTCTCCTTCCTACACAACCCATACCCTGGGAGAGATCGGCCATGCCCACGCCGCGCCGGCCCTTTTCCGGCTCAAGCCCGAGGAAAAATGGTATCCCGACCTGAATGACCTGCGCAACCATATCAGGTATAATCCCAACATCTGTGCCATCATGATCATCAATCCCGACAATCCCACCGGCATGGTCTATACCGAGGATACGCTGCGCGAGATCGTGGCCGTGGCCAGGGAACACAACCTGTTCATCATTGCGGACGAGGTCTATACGAATATTGTGTATAACGGCGAAACGGCTGTTCCGATCAGCGATGTGATCGGCAATGTTCCGGCCATCTCGTTGAAAGGGATCTCCAAGGAGTTCCCCTGGCCCGGTTCACGCTGCGGTTGGATCGAGGTGTATAACGGCCATGAGGATGAGCAGTTCCACAAATACGTCAACCTGATCCTGACGAGCAAGATGAACGAGGTCTGTTCCACGACCCTGCCCCAGACCGTCATTCCCGCCATCATGCAGCATCCCGGCTACGCCGGATACCTGGCGGAACGCATCGCCAGCTATGAGAAGATGAGCAACATCACCTACGACTTCCTCAAAGAGGTGCCCCAACTCATGGTCAACCGCACCAACGGCGCATTCTACATGGCTGTGGCATTCAGGGAGGGCTTGCTGACCAACCGCCAGTCAATCCCCATTGCCAACAGCGAGGTGTGCGACCTGGTGAACGGACTGGTCGGCCAACCCGGCGTGTCCCCGGACAAACGCTTTGTCTACCACATCCTCGCGGCGACCGGTATCTGCGTCGTGCCGCTCTCCTCGTTCTCCACGCCGTTGCAGGGCTTCCGCGTGACGCTGCTGGAGAAGGATGAAAACGAGTGCCGCCGGATCTACAGCACGCTTGCGGAGAAGATCAGCGAGTATCTGGCGTCTTAGTGTCCCGTGCGGTCAGTTCGTGCTCGTAATTCCGGCTCTTAAGGCCTTGCCGTAGTTGCGGCTCCTTGATGTAGGCCCTGCTACACCTACGTCGCCGCGTCTTGGCACCAGCCAAAATATCTCGGAATTACTTCCCACGACTAACCGCACGGGACACCGGGGGCACATCGCGAAAACCATCCCCACTGAGGGGACAAAAAAAGGGGGAAAGGCGCCAAGCCTTTCCCCCTTGTTGATTCATCCGGGATTGACAAGCCCCAATATTCAGTCCTTTTTGTCGTCCTCGCCATCCTTCTTGGGCTTGATCTCGATCTCGTCCTTTCCTTCGGACGCCTTTTTGAAGTTGCGGATACTCTTGCCAAGTGCGCCGCCGATTTCGGGAAGCTTTCCTGCGCCGAATACGACCAGAACGATGACCAATATGACTATCAGTTCGGGCATGCCAAATCCAAACATGTGATCCTCCAAGAATAATAGGTTATATAGTTGTGCCAGTATTGCACCGGCGTCCAAAAAAATCAAGCTTTGCCGAGCGATCCTCGACGTTGTGGACTCTCAATGGTGATTTCATCCTTGATTTGAAATCGGTATTATTCCATCTCTTTGAAATTAAAGATATTGTTTCCTCCTCCATTCGTTGACAGACCGTGGACGGCGTGATAAAAGCAGGGAAAACATTGTTCGGTAAGGGTGGTTATTATGTCAAACGAACGGCAGACAAACTTGTCGGCAATCAATAGAAAAATGGTGGTGTTTTCGCTGATTATAGCGGCTGTGGCGGCTGCGGGGGTAATAGTCGCGGGAAGCGGCGCCATCCCGGCCATTGCCGGCGTCTTTGCCTCGGCGCTGTTCAGCTCGCTGGCGTGTACCAGGATTTTGGCCAAGACCGTTACCAATGCCCGGCTTGAACAGCTCGCCATCGTGGAAAGACTTGGCCTGTCCGACGAGTTGACCGGTTATGTGGATGAAAACGATGAACTGAGGTCCCTTACATCGCGCTACGCCTTTATCATGGAAAAACTGGGTAAGTGGCTGTCCGGGCATCAACGGCTTATGGCCCGGATCATGGGGGCAGAGGAGAGGCTCAAGGTCGTCATACACGGTTTGACTATAAGCGATGAGAAGGAACTCGTCCAGGTGCGCGATGCGGTTGCCGCCATGGTGAGCATGGACGGGGCCTTTGCCTCGCTGATCGGCGACATCGACGAGTTGTCGGGCCGCAGCGCTGAACAGGAATCCCTGTCTACCAGGATGAGTGCGACCACCGACGGTATTGCCGACAATATCAGCCAGTACTCCAGTTTTGTCATCGAGGCATCAAGCTCCATCGAGCAGATGGTCCGCGCCATTCGTGAGATAGCCGACAACATCCGTGGGCTGTCGGCCTCGACGGAAGAGACGGTGTCGTCCATCAACCAGATCAGCGTTTCCCAGGCCAATGTGCGCAACAATGCCGAGCGCGGCGCCCTGGCTTCCGAAAGCGTCCGCGAACAGGCCCAGCACGGATTGCGGAACATGGCGGCCACACTGCGGGCAATGCAGGAGATTGAGAAGAGCAACGAAGAGTCCTTTGATGCCATTAACCGTCTCTCCCGGCATTCGGCCCGTGTAGGCGAGTTCCTCAATGTCATCCAGGAGGTGGTGGAGCAGACCAAGCTCCTCTCCCTGAACGCCTCTATCATTGCAGCCCAGGCCGGCGTGCGGGGGAGGGCGTTTGCCGTGGTCGCCGAAGAGGTCCGCTCGCTCGCCTCCCGCACGTCGGCCTCGACACGTGAAATCGAGGAACTGGTCCGCAATATCCAGAAGGAAACCGCTGCGGTGCAGCGTTCCGTGACCCAGGGAAAAGACAAGGTCAAGGAAGGTGTGAAGATATCCTCCCTTGCCAACGAAGCCCTGGTGAAGATTGAGAAGAGCGCCGACGAGGCCTCCCACATGGTCGCACGGATTGCCACCGAAGCGACCGAGCAGACGGTCGGCATTCAACGTATCACCGAGGAGGCCGAAAAGAATCTCGAACGGGTCCAGCAGATCACCCTGAACACGGAAAACCAGCAGGAAGGGGCCAACCTGATCGTCAGAAACCTGGAGCACATGCGGGATCTGTCCCAGCGCATCAATACATCGGCCCAGGAGCAGGCCAGGGAGAACCGCCTGTATCTACAAGGGGTCATAGAGCACAACGAGCGGACCAAAGGACTGAAGGACAGCGTCTACCTCCAGCTCGTTATCGCCGAAAAGGCCGTTGATGCCATTTTCGAGGTGGACAACATGGTTACGGCCAATACCGCCGAATCCCGGAGGTTTCTGGAGGCCGTCATGGCCCTGACGCGCCTGATCGACCTGTACCGCGGCGAGACAAGCGGCGAAGCGGATGAAGGAACTATCAGCTATGAATAGGATGCTGCCGGTGTCGCGACGCAAAAAACCCCGCTTTCGGCGGGGTTTTTTGCGTCGCTGAGGGAGCTGTTGTAGCCCTGGATCAGTATTTTTTGTCGGCGTAATCGACCCAGCCGCCGGCCAGCACCAGGGCCTTGTCAAAGGGGGACAGGTCGAAACCGAAGGTCTTCTGTTTGCCGTTGCCGCTCACGGTCAGGCTCTGGGCCTCGATGTCGATGCTTATGGCGGTGTCATCGTCGCCGGCGTGGGAGAAGATCAGGTCCAGGTCCGCCTTGGGCAGCTCAATGGCGGCCATGCCGCAGTTGAACATGTTCTGGCGGAAGATGCGGGCAAAGGACTCGGCGAGCACGGCGGTGATGCCGTTGACCTCGAACACCCAGGGGGCGTGCTCGCGGGACGACCCGCAGCCGAAATTGGCGCGGGAGACGACCACGCGCGCCGATTGTGTTTTCGGGCTCTTCGGGTCGAAGCCGGGCAGCTTCAGGTCTTCCAGGATATAGGGTTTCAGGTCTTCCTTGGTGATCTCGGTCAGGTACTTGGCCGGGATGATCTCGTCGGTGTTGATGTCGGAACGGTCGAGGAAGAGGGCCGGGCCTCCGAATGTTTTCATATGGTCAACTCCTTTTAAGATAAATTCTCTAAAATCTTAAACCTGCCACGGAGACACGGAGACACAGAGGAACACAGAGAAAATCAAAACGTATTTCCTTAAATCAAAATCACTAATTCTTTGTGTCCCTGCTTTTCTCCGTGTCTCTGTGTCTCTGTGGCAGGTTTTCTCTTGTGCAGTTAAAGGTACTTCCTCGGATCGGCGATCTTTCCTTCGATGGCAGAGGCCGCCGCGGTGGCCGGCGACATGAGGTGCACCATGCCCCCCTTGCCCATGCGGCCCATGAAGTTGCGGTTGGTGGTGGAGGCGCAGACCTCGCCTTCGGCCAGAACGCCGTTGCTCATCCCCAGGCAAGCGCCGCAGGTGGGGTTGGTGATGCAGAACCCTGCCTCCATGAAGGTGTCGATCAACCCTTCGTGCAGGGCCTCCTTGTAGATCTTCGGCGTGGCGGGCGAGAGGATGCCGCGCACCGTGGGAGCGATCCGTTTTCCCTTCAGAATGCCGGCGGCGATGCGCAGGTCTTCCAGTCGGCCGTTGGTGCAGGAGCCGAGGTAGATCTGGTCAACCGGCGTGTCCGGCAGGTCGGCGACGAACTTGACCTGGTCCGGTTTGTAGCCGAAGGTGGAGATCGGCTGAAGCGCGGTGACGTCGATGTCGATCACCTGAGCGTAGTCGGCGTCGGGATCGGCGGCCCATTTCGAGTAATCGGCCAGGCTAGCCTCTTTGGAGGCGAATTCCCCCTGGATGAAGGGCCACAGGAAATCCACGGTGGTCATATCGGGCTGGCAGATGCCTGAGGTGCCGCCCGCCTCGATAGCCATGTTGCATAGGGTCATGCGGGACTCCATGGTCATGGCGCTGATGGTCTCGCCGTGGAATTCCATAACCCGGTCGGTGGCGCCGTTGACGCCGATCTTTCCAATGATGTGCAGGATGACGTCCTTGGCGTAGACCCCCTTGGGAAGGGTGCCGGTGACGTTGAACCTGATGGTCTTTGGTTGGCGGAAGGCACAGACCCCTTTCAGAATGCCGACCTCCAGGTCGGTGGTGCCGACGCCGGCGGCAAAGGCGCCGAACGCGCCGTGGGTGCAGGTATGGGAGTCGCCCATGATGACCGTGTTGCCGGGGCGGATAAAGCCTTTTTCCGGAAACAGGGCATGGCAGACGCCGTTTGCGCCGATATCGAAAAAGTCTATTATGCCGTGGCGCCGGGCCCAGTCGCGCAGGATCTTGGCCTGGGTGGCGGTCTTGGTGTCCTTGCTGGGGGTGACGTGGTCAATGACGGCCTTGATCCTGGAAGGGTCGAAGACCCGGTCCTTGCCGCGTCGTATCAGGTCATCAATGGCGATGGGGGTGGTGATTTCGTGGCACAGGACCACGTCCAGTTTCAGCACCTTGGTCCCGGGGAAGGGCTCCTCGACCAGGTGGGCCTCAAAGATCTTTTCCGCTGTGGTCTTACCCATGTTCAAACCTCGCTTAATTCTATGATGATCCTCTGTATACCCTATTCTCTGTACCAAATAAAAGCAGTATCTTGTGAGGTTGCCATCGCGAACGGCGATGGCGGGCAACGGTGATTTGCTTTCTATGGTGATGATTGCATCAATAGATGAGGACATGTGGAAGTGAGCAGAATGGGGGCTGAGAGTCTTTTTCATGCCAAACTCAAAAGCCCGCGGAAGCGGGTTTTATCATTCTTATGACTTTAGAATGGAACTATTTCATCTCTTTTCTCCCGAGATGATCCACCAGCAGCCTGGCGGCGGCGTGCAAGGCATCGTAGGAGCGGACGCAGATCTTCAACTCGCGGTGGGCCCAAGGCTCGTCGAGAACCACCGGGCGGATGCGCAGTCCTTTGAAATACGGCTTGGCAGCCCCCTTGGGGACGATCCCGATGCCGAGCCCGGCCTCCACCATCAGGCACAGGGCATCGAAGCTGTTCACCTGGATGCGCAACTTGGGGGTCCTGTCCAGTTCCTGGGCAGCCCGCAGGACCTGGTTGTGGAGCGCGCTCCCGACGGTCATGCCGACGAAATCGAACTCAAGGGTCTCCTGGAATGAAACGGAACTTTTCCGCGCCAGGGCATGATCCTTGGGGGTGATGACGATGAGTTGGTCCGAGTGGTAGTGCAAAAACTCCAGATCATGTCGGTAGGCCCCCATGGTGATGATACCCACGTCCGCTGCCCCCTCGGCCACGGACTTCATGATGGTCTCGCTGATCGCACCCTCCAGGTGCACGTGTATCTGCGGGTGCAGGTCCATGAACGATCTGATCTCGGCCGGCAGAAACTGATTGATGGCGGAGATGTTCGCGCACAACCTGACATGGCCGCGCACGCCGCTGGAGTATTCGCTGATCTGCACGTAGAGGTTGTTCATGTCGTGCAGAACCCCGCGTGCAAGCTGGAGCAGGGTGATCCCGGCGTCGGTCGGCGCCACCCCTTTGTTCGTCCGGCGGAGCAATTGGGTTCCGAAGTTGTCCTCCAACTCGCTGATGCGCTTGCTGACGGCCGATGCGGCGATATGCTACCGCTCCGCCGCCCCCGCGATGGTGCCCTCTTCCACAATGGTGACAAACAATTTGAGTGATAATGGGTCGATAAACATGGTGGTCTCATCGGTCCGACATATTCCCGGTTGCCGTAACCCCGGTTGGCCATGGTATGCATACACTAAACTACTACCCTGACATTCAACAACAATTTTCATCCACATTTCTCGTACAGCGGAAAAAATCCGGGAATTTCCCACAGACTCAATCGAAGGAAATTTCAGGTGGAAAGCGTTCGGGGCGTAGTGTATAAACAAGGTTCGAGAGGAATAAGGCTATGACCCCTGATCAACTGAAACAATTATTGGATTCCGTCAAGCAGGGTACTGTCCCGGTGGAGGAGGCTGTTGAGCGGTTGCGGCGCCTGCCGTTCCAGGATGTGGGCTGCGCCCAGGTGGATCACCACCGCGAATTACGTCAGGGCATGCCCGAGGTCATTTTCGGCCAAGGCAAGAAGGATGAGCAGATCATCGACATCATGACCGCCATGGCGCAAAACGGCAGCAACGTCCTGGTGACGCGGATCGACGCGGACACGGCGCAGCGTATCCAGAGGACGTTTTTCGGTGCCCTGTATCACGCCAATGCCCGCTGCCTGACCCTGGAACAGAGGCCGGCGGAGGCCAAGGGGAGGGGAGTGGTCCTGGTGGTTTCGGCCGGGACCTCCGACCTGCCGGTGGCGGCCGAGGCGCTGGTCACGGCCCGTTTTCTGGGCAACGAAACCGACCATGTCTACGACGTGGGCGTGGCCGGCATCCATCGCCTGCTGGCCCGGCGCGAAGAGCTTGCAGCCGCCTCGGTCATCATCGTGGTGGCCGGCATGGAGGGAGCGCTCCCCTCGGTGGTCGGGGGGCTGGTGGACAAGCCGGTCATCGCCGTGCCGACTTCCATCGGCTATGGCGCCGCCTTCGGCGGCATCGCGGCGCTGTTGGGGATGCTCAACTCCTGCGCCGCCGGGGTTACGGTGGTCAATATCGACAACGGCTTCGGCGCGGCCTGCGCCGCGAGTTTGATTAACAGGGTATAGTGTCCTGTGCGGTTAGTTCGCCGCAGAAATTCCGAGGGATTTTAGTTCCTGGCAAGGCGCGGCGACGCAGTCATAGCCGGGACTATGCCGAGGAGCCGTAACGCAGCCAGGGGCTAAAAGAACCGGAATTACAAGGAATGAATTAACCTCACAGGACACTACACATGAAAACCATATACCTCGACTGCTACGCCGGCATCTCCGGTGACATGACCGTGGGGGCGCTCCTGGACCTGGGGGTGCCGTTGGAGCACCTGCAAGCCGAACTGGCAAAGCTTCAACTCCCTCCCGACTCCTACGGCCTCTCCACAAGCCGCACCGAACGGCGCCACGTGGGAGCCCTCAAGTTCGACGTGGCCGTGCACGACCACCACACCCACCGACACTATGGCGGCATCGACGCCATGATCGCCGGAAGTTCCCTGTCCGGCCCGGTGAAGGAACGGGCTCGAAACATCTTCCGCCGGCTGGCCGAGGCCGAGGCCCGGGTGCATGTGGTACCCATCGAAGAGGTCCATTTCCACGAGGTGGGGGCGGTGGATTCCATCGTCGATATCGTCGGCACGGCCATCTGCCTGGATTATCTCTGCGTTGAAGAGGTCTATGCCGCGGCATTGCCCTTAGGTGGCGGTTTTGTCGAAACCGCCCACGGCCGGCTGCCGGTGCCTGCCCCGGCCACGGCCGAACTGCTGCAAGGCCTGGCCGTGCATGGCGAATGCGGCGAAGGAGAGCGGGTCACCCCCACCGGCGCAGCCATTATCGCCACCCTGGCCGCCGCGACGGGGCAGAGGCCGGCCATGCGTCTGGAACGGATCGGCAGCGGCGCCGGCGGCAAGGATTTCAGCGATTGCCCGAACATCCTGCGGGCCTTTCTCGGCACGGCTGAACAGGAATGGGGAAGGGGCGACGGGGTTGTGGTGGCCGAGACCAACATCGACGACTCCACGCCCGAGGTCCTGGGCTACGTGATGGAGCGGCTTTTGGAGGAGGGCGCGCTGGATGTGTTCTTCTCGCCGGTGCAGATGAAGAAGAACCGCCCGGCAACGCAACTCTCCTTCCTCTGCCGGCCACAGCAGCTGGATAGCCTGGCGCGTCTGGTGCTGGCCGAGACCTCGGCCATCGGGCTGCGCCACTATCCCGCTGGCCGCATCATCCTGGAACGGCGGGTGGAGGAGCGCCAGACCCCGTTTGGTCCCATGCGTTTCAAGCTGGTCTTCGACAACGGCCTTCTGTTGCGGGCTGCACCGGAATACGAGGAGTGCCGCCGTATCGCCCGGGAACGGGGCATCCCCTGCCGCGAGGTCATGGAGCAGGTGGTCGCGTGGCAACGTGCCGGCGGGGCGACGCCATGAGGATCTCCACCCTGAGCATCGGCAGTGAGTTGATCAGCGGCGAGGTGATCGACACCAATGCCGGCCACATCGCCGAACTTCTGTTGGGGTGCGGTCTTCGCGTTCAGCGCCATGTGGCCGTGGGAGATTGCGAGCCGGATATCGGTGAGGCCCTGAATGATCTGGCGCTGAAGAGCGACGCCGTCATCGTTACCGGCGGGCTGGGGCCCACGGTAGATGACGTGACGGCCCTGGCGGCCGCCCACGTCACCGGCAGGCGTCTTGTAGTCAACGAGGAGTTGAAGGAGCATCTCCGCAGTTTTTCGGCCAAGCTGGGCGGCCCCGGCGGTTGCCATCCCTCCGACAAGCAGGCCATGATCCCCGCCACGTCAACGGTCATCCCCAACCCCACCGGAACCGCCTGCGGTTTCCATTTCATCCATGGAGGCTGTTTTCTCTTTTTCCTGCCCGGCGTTCCCTCGGAGATGGACCGGATGCTGTGCGAGACGGTGCTGCCGTTTCTGTGTGAGCGGGTGCAGCACAAAAGGGTGGTTCTCTCCTCGTTTCTGAATGTCTTCGGCCTCTCCGAGCCGGAGGTCGACAGGTTGCTGGCAGGGGCCTTCTCCGGCAGCCATGCCGTGCAGATGAGTATCTGCGTGACCTTTCCCTGGATACGCATAACACTGCGGGCCGATGCGGATATGGTGACAGCGGCCCGAACCCGTCTCCAGGAGGCGGTGGAACTGGTGCGGGAGCGGCTGGGAGATGCGATTTTTTCCGAAGGGCAAGAAAGGATGGAACAGACCGTGGCCGGGCATTTTGTCCGGAGCGGCCTGACCCTGGCCCTGGCCGAATCGTGCACAGGCGGCCTGATCGCCAAGCGCCTCACCGATGTGCCCGGCAGTTCCGCCTTCTTCCTGGAGGGTGCGGTGACCTACAGCAATGCCGCCAAGATGCGCCTTTTGGGGGTGCCGCAGGATATCCTGGAGGCACAGGGAGCGGTCAGCTCCGAGTGCGCCGCCGCAATGGCCGCCGGGGTGCGCGCCGCGGCGGGAAGCGATCTGGGGCTGGCCGTTACCGGCATCGCCGGGCCGGACGGCGGGACGGACGACAAACCGGTCGGCACGGTCTTCGTCTCACTGGCGGCGCCGGACGGTTCCTGGACCAAGCGCTTCCGGTTCGGCGGCAATCGGGAGGATATCCGCACCTTGACAGCCTGGACGGCCCTGGACTGGTTGCGTCGCTATCTGGACGGCATCCCCTTTCCCGTATAAAGCCTTGCGGGAAAAGCGCCGGATATGGTACCGTAACTCCCCTTTCATCCCGTTCACGTAATCCCACTTTCAGGATACAGACGACCATGCAGGAGAAAAACAAAGCGATTGAACTGGCACTGAGCCAGATTGAGAAACAGTTCGGCAAGGGCGCCATCATGCGCCTGGGTAATGATGAGGCGTTGCCGGGCGTGGAGGCGATCTCGACCGGCGCCATATCCCTGGACATGGCCCTGGGGGTCGGCGGGGTGCCGCGCGGCCGGGTGGTGGAGATCTACGGTCCGGAATCGTCCGGCAAGACCACCCTGGCGCTGCATATTGTGGCCGAAGCCCAGAAAACAGGCGGTATCGCTGCATTCGTGGATGCGGAGCACGCGCTGGATATCGGCTATGCCCGCAAGCTGGGGGTCAAGACCGATGATCTGCTGGTATCCCAGCCCGATACCGGCGAACAGGCGCTGGAAATCACCGAAACCCTGGTGCGCAGCGGCGCCATCGACGTGCTGGTGATCGACTCGGTGGCGGCCCTGGTGCCCAAGGCCGAGATCGAGGGCGAGATGGGGGACTCCCATGTGGGGCTCCAAGCGCGGCTCATGTCCCAGGCCCTGCGCAAGCTGACAGGCGTAATCAGCAAGTCCAACTGCTGCGTGATCTTCATCAACCAGATCCGCATGAAGATCGGCGTCATGTTCGGCAACCCGGAAACAACGACCGGTGGGAATGCGCTCAAATTTTACGCCTCGGTGCGTATGGATATCCGCAAGATCGCCACTCTCAAGCAGGGCGACCAGGTGATCGGCTCCCGCACCCGGGTCAAGGTGGTCAAGAACAAGGTTGCCCCCCCCTTCAAGGAGGTCGAGTTCGACATCATCTACGGCGAAGGGATCTCCCGCACCGGTGATGTACTCGACCTGGCGGTGGAGAAGGGGATCATCGAAAAGGCCGGCGCCTGGTTCTCCTACGGCAAGGAACGGATTGCCCAGGGGCGTGAAAACTCCCGTACCTGGCTGACCGAACATCCGGAAACCCTGGCCGAGATCGAGGGAAAACTGCTGGCACTGGTCAAGGGACCGGCCCCTGCCGAATAAGAGCTTGTTCGTAAATATCTGCCGCGAGGACCGCGCCCGGATTTGCGGCAGATTTGACTTGGCCGATTGAGCAAAACCGCAGGCGTAGCAAGGCTACGTTGAGGATTTTGCGATTGAGGCCGGGGCGAAGATGCCGTGAAGACGGGATGCGGGACCGCAAAGTTATATACGAACAAGTTCTCAGCCTGATTCCGACCTGAATTCCGGAGGCACGCATGGATCTGGACGAAATTCTGACTATCGCCGTCAAGGCCAAGGGCTCGGATATTCATATCAAAACCGGCTTGCCGCCCATTGTGCGCATCGACGGCCGGCTGCACCCCATTCCCAACACCCAGCGCCTGTCCCCGGATGTGGTTGTGGATATGTGCCAAGCCATGATGAACGACCGCCAGCGCCGCCTTTTCGAGGAAAATTCGGAGGTGGACCTGGCCTATGCCGTGCCGGGACTGGGGCGTTTCAGGGTCAGCGCCTACCGTCAGCGCGGCACGGTGGCCATGGTATTCCGTACCATCTCCTTTATCATACCGACGCTGGACGGCCTGAATCTCCCGCCGGTCCTGAAGAAGATCTGCCAGGAGGAACGCGGCCTGATCCTGGTGACCGGCACCACCGGTTCGGGCAAGTCGAGCACCCTGGCGGCCATGATCGATTTCATCAACCTGAACCGCACCGCCAACATCATCACCATCGAAGATCCGGTGGAGTTTCTCCACCGCGACAACAAGAGCATCATCAGCCAGCGCGAGGTAGGCACCGACACGCCGAGCTTTTCGGCGGCGCTCAAGGGGGCTTTGCGCCAGGACCCGGATGTCATCCTGGTCGGGGAGATGCGCGATTACGAAACCATCGAAACCGCCATGACCGCCGCCGAGACCGGTCACCTGGTCATGTCCACCCTGCACACCATGGACGCGGCCGAGACCGTCAACCGTATCATCGGTGTTTTCCCCCCCTACCATCAGCGCCAGGTGCGCATCCAGTTGTCCAGCATCATCAAGGGGGTGCTCTCGCAACGGCTGGTGCCGCGGGCTGACGGCAAGGGGCGTGTTCCGGCCGTGGAGGTCATGCTCGGCACGGCCAGGGTCAAGGAGTATATCGACGACAAGGAGAAGACCAAGCAACTCCACGATGCCATCGCCCAGGGGTATGTCGCCTATGGCATGCAGACCTTTGACCAGTCGCTGATGAAGCTCTATACCGCCAACCTGATCAGCTACGACGAGGCCTTGCGCCAGAGTTCGAACCCGGACGATTTTGCCCTCAAGGTGTCCGGTATCTCCTCGACCTCGGACGCATCCTGGGACAGCTTCGATTCGCAGCAGGAAGATGCGGGCGAGCCCCGGAAGCTCGACGTTGAAAAGTTCTGAGCCGTCGTCCCCGGAACGGGCCTTCCATGATGCCCTCGCGTTGCTCGGTGCCCGGGATTACACCACGGCCAAAATGCGGGAGAAACTGGCAGCGCGGGGTTTGAACGAAACGGCAGTGGAGACGGCAGTGGCCCGCCTGGAGAGGGAAGGATGGCTCAGCGACCGCCGTTTCGCCGAGCGCTTTGCCGAGACGGCCGTTGCCGGCGGTCGTTTTTTCGGCCCGCGCCTTCGTTTGGAGATGCGCCGTCGTGGGGTTCCGGCCGAGCTTATCGACGAGGTTCTGGGGCGCCTGCGGCAGGAACACGATGAACAGGACGACCTGCGTTGCATCATGGAACGCAGGTTTCCCGGTTTTTCCTTTGTTGCGGAAAGCGACCGTGAAAAACGCCGGGTAATCGCCTTTCTGCAACGGCGCGGTTTCGGGATTGGGGCGATCATGAAGGCCCTGAAGGTTGAGGAAATCGAGTAATATTACCATTGATGCTGAGTATGAGGAGACCGATGACAGGGAATGAGATTCGCGCACGTTTTCTGAAATTTTTTGCCGACCGGGGCCACACGGTGGTGCCCAGTTCGGGTATCATCCCCAAGAACGATCCGACCCTGATGTTTACCAACGCCGGGATGAACCAGTTCAAGGACTGCTTTCTCGGGATGGAAAAACGGGAGTACACCCGTGCGTGCAGTTCCCAGAAGTGCGTGCGCGCCGGCGGCAAACACAACGACCTGGAAAATGTGGGGCGCACGGCCCGCCACCATACCTTCTTCGAGATGCTGGGCAATTTCTCCTTTGGCGATTACTTCAAGAAGGAGGCCATCGCCTATGCATGGGAGTTTCTGACCAGGGATCTGGGGTTGGACAAGAGCCGCCTGTATGTGTCCGTGTACACCGACGACGACGAAGCCGCCGATATCTGGCATCTCCAGGAGGGGGTCCCCCGCGAGCGCATCTTCCGTTTCGGCGAGAAGGACAACTTCTGGTCCATGGGCGACACCGGCCCCTGTGGCCCCTGTTCGGAGATATTCTACGACCAGGGGCCCGAGGCGGGTTGCGGCGGCCCGGAGTGCACCGTCGGCTGTGACTGCGACCGCTATATGGAGATATGGAACAACGTCTTCATGCAGTTCGACCGATCGAGCGACGGCGTCCTGACGCCGCTGCCCAAGCCGTCGGTGGACACCGGCATGGGGCTTGAGCGTATCTCTGCGGTTATGCAGGGGGTTGCCTCCAATTACGATACCGACCTCTTGCAGGGGATCATCAGGCACGTGGAACGGCTCTCGGGGAAGAAGTACCGGGCCAGCGGGAAGGATGACGTTTCCATGCGGGTCATCGCCGATCACTCGCGGGCCGTGACCTTCCTGATCTGCGACGGGGCCTTGCCCAGCAACGAGGGGCGCGGCTATGTGCTGCGCCGCATCATGCGCCGCGCCGCCCGCCATGCCAAGATGCTCGGCTTTGCCGAGCCAATGCTCTACCACACGGTGGATGCGGTCCGCGACATGATGGGGGATGCCTATCCGGAACTCCTGGAGAGGGAGGCCTACATCAAGAAGGTGGTCCTGGCCGAGGAGCAGCGTTTTGCGGAAACCCTCGACCGCGGCCTGGCCATCCTGAACGATGAGGTCGCATCTCTGCGTGCTGCAGGAAAGAGCGTCATTCCCGGCGACATACTCTTCAAATTGTACGATACCTATGGGTTCCCCACCGACCTGACCGCCGACATCGTGGAGAGCGAGGACTTTACCATCGACGAGGCCGGCTTCGAGACCTGCATGGGGAAGCAGCGTGAGCAGGCCCGCGAACACTGGAAGGGGTCGGGCGAAGAGGGTATAGCCCATGTCTTCAAGGAGCTTCACAACCGCGGGGTACGCAGCACATTCGTGGGATACGACGAGATGTCGGTCTACGGGCCGGTGCTGGCAATTGTCAGGGATGGGATCGAGGTTGACTTCGCCGTCGCCGGCGAATCGGTCGGGGTGGTCACGGAGACGACCCCCTTCTACGGCGAGTCAGGGGGGCAAAAAGGGGACGAAGGGGTCATCTCCACAGGCAATGCCCATCTGGAGGTGCTCACCGCCAGTCGCCCCTATCCCGATCTGATCGTGCACTATGGGGTGGTGAAGGAAGGGGCGCTCAAGAAAGGGGACACCGCGGACCTTAAGGTGGCCTTGCCCGCACGGAGCGCCACGGCCCGCAATCATACCGCCACCCACCTGCTCCAGTCGGCTTTGCGCCGGGTTTTGGGCGATCACGTCAAACAGGTCGGGTCGCTGGTATCCGCCGACCGCCTGCGGTTTGATTTTACCCACTTTTCAGCCATGACCGCCGACGAGATCGGCAGGGTCGAGGATATGGTCAACGCGCACATCATGGACAACGACCCGGTTACCACGAACCAGATGCAGATAGCCGAAGCCATCGAGGCCGGCGCTACGGCGCTGTTTGACGAGAAGTACGGCGATACGGTGCGCGTTGTCAGGGTCGGCGATGTCAGCATGGAGTTGTGCGGTGGCACCCACGTGCGTGCAGCCGGGGATATCGGCCTGTTCAAGATCGTCGCCGAGACCGGCATCGCTGCCGGCGTACGCCGCATCGAAGCCCTGACCGGCACCGGCGCGCTCGCTTTTGTCCGGCAGATGGAGGAAGAACAGCGGGCTGTGGCTGCGCTGCTCAAGGCCGAAGGGGGAAACCCGCTTGAACGGCTGGAAAGGCTTCTCGCCCGCCAGAAGGAATTGCAGCGGGAGGTCGAATCCTTGCAGGCCAAGCTCAATGCCGCTGCTTCGGGCGACCTGCTTGCACAGGTTGTCGAGGTGCAGGGCGTGAAACTGCTGGCCGTCAAGGTGACGGTGGATGATGTCAAGGCATTGCGCGAGCTCTCCGACACGCTGAAAGATCGCATCGGGGAAGGGGTTGTGGTTCTCGGCGCCGCCATCGGGGGCAAGGCCAATCTGCTGGTGGCGGTCACCAAAGGCCTGATTGCAACTGTTAAGGCAGGTGATATAATTAAAAACTTGGCGCCCCTCATCGGGGGGAGCGGCGGCGGCAAGCCCGAACTGGCCCAGGCCGGCGGTTCCCAGCCCGAAAGGCTCGAGGAGGCGTTGTCTGCTGCCGCCCGGATACTGTCGGGGTTGGCCGAGTCATAAACCTGAATCCGTGTCGCCTTCACGGCTCAGGCGTCACGGATTCAGGTATAATTAAGATCAGGGTGAACAGGTTTCGGAATGACTTTGCAGACGCTGCATAACGAGGACCCCCGGCAGCCGGACACGCCGGAAACGATCCTGGTCGTGGATGACGAACCGGTTATCCGCGAATTGTGCGAAAAGGTCCTCAGGGAATACCGCATCCTTCAGGCCGGCAACGGTGCAGAGGCGCTGCAAATCTTTCAGAAGGAACATTGCGACCTGATCCTGACCGATGTGATGATGCCGGGCGGATCGGGCATCAATCTGCTCAGCCAGGTAAAGACGCTGGACCCCAATGCGGTCGTGATCATCATGACCGGAATCTCCCAGATGGATATCGTCCTCACTGCCCTCAGGGAGGGGGCGGACGACTTCATCAACAAGCCCCTCAACCTGTTGCAGCTCAAAACCGCCGTGGAAAAGTCCCTGGCCAGGAAGCGACTCAAGGATGAGGTGGCCAGCCTCAAGCGGCTTGATCATTTCAAAAGCAATTTTCTTTCATTGATCTCCCATAAGCTTCGCACCCCGATTACCGCTATCTCGCTCTTTCTGCAGAATGTGGAAAAGGGGGTCTACGACCCGGGCGACGAGGTCTTCCGCAAGAATATCAAACTCGTCAATAATGAAGTCGAGTACCTGGCGCGCCTGGTGTCGGACCTGCTTTCCTTCAGCAAGGTCATGGAGGGGCATGAGGGGCTGAATCCCGAACCATGCGACCTGAACAGCATCCTTACGGAGATCGTAAGCGAATCGCAATGCAAAGAGGGGATCGAAACCGAATTCCAGGCATCGCCCTTGCCCCTGCTGCTTCTTGACCGGGGGAAGATCACCTTTGTCTTTCAGCAGGTCATAGAAAACGCCTATAAGTTCACCGGGGAGACCGGACATGTGTCCATCACGCTGCGTAGTGCCGGAGATACGGTTCAGGTGGTCGTCACCGATACCGGCATCGGCATTCCCCGCGAGGAGTTGTCCAAGGTATTCGAGAAATTTTACCAGGCCGATCCGGATAACGCCGGCCAGGTGCGGGGATTCGGACTGGGACTGTTCTATGCCCGCGAGTTCGTGCGCCAGCATGGGGGCTCCATCAGCATCGACAGTGAGCCGCAGCGGGGCAGTGCGGTAACGGTGACGTTGCCGCTGCGATAACCATAATAACGGCACTTCTGCCACAGAGGCGCAGAGATACAGAGAAAATCACAGAGTTTTTTCAAATATTCTCTAATCCTTAAATGGTGAAGAGAAATGAGACCAAAATATTGTCTAACTCTTTGAAATGTTTATCTCCGTGGCTCTGTGGCTCTGTGGCAAATGCTTTTTCAAGGATAACCTGTTTGAGATTTTGCCTGCTTTACGGTAAACTGCCGACTTTCTGGTTGGCAGTTTTATTTTTGAGGGATCAAGGTACGGTTCTATGGAACACCTGATTGGAAAGGCCAAAACGCTGATGGAGGCGCTGCCGTACATCAGGCGTTTTTCCGGAAAAACCTTTGTCATTAAATACGGCGGTCATGCCATGGCGGACGAAAAGCTGAAGGCCTCGTTCGCCCTGGACGTGATCATGCTCAAGTCGCTGGGGATCAATGCGGTCATCGTACACGGCGGCGGCCCGCAGATCAATCAGACCCTCAAACGCTACGGGATCGTATCCGAATTTGTCCGCGGCATGCGGGTGACCGATGCCGAAACCATGTCGGTGGTGGAGATGGTGCTGGTCGGCCAGGTGAACAAAGAGGTGGTCGGCTACTTAAACCAGCATGGCGGCCGTGCGGTGGGTCTTTCCGGCAAGGATGGGACGCTGCTTTTGTCCAAAAAACTGCTGCAGGAGGTCAAGGCGGAGGATGGCTCCCACGAAAAGGTGGATATCGGTTATGTTGGCGATGTGGTCAAGGTAAACATCGACCTGATCAAGACCCTGGAGAACGGGAAATACCTGCCGGTGATCGCGCCGGTGGGGGTCGGCCCGGAAGGCGAGAGCTACAACATCAATGCCGACCTGGTGGCCGGCCGGGTGGCGGCGGCACTGCATGCCGAGAAGTTGATCCTTTTGACCGATATCGACGGGGTCAAGGATAAGAACGGCACGCTGCTCGGCAGCATCGCCGTGGCCGACATGCACCGCCTGATCGAGGAAGAAGCCATTACGGGCGGCATGATACCCAAGGTGGTCTGCTGCGCCGATGCCCTGAACGAAGGGGTCAGGAAGGCCCACATCATCGATGGCCGGGTGGAGCACGCCGTGTTGCTGGAGATATTTACCGACGTGGGTATCGGCACGCAGATAGTTAGATGAAATGTGTCTTTTCCGCCATGCCGGCGTTGATCTGCGGTCCTCCTCGTGCGGTGTAGCGCTGCTACACCTCCTCGTCGCCCCTTGATCGCCTTGGCCTGACGAAAAATACGCATTTCACGGATAGGAAATATAATGAACGCACAACAATGGATAGAAAAGTCGGACAGATACATCATGAAGACCTACGGCCGCTACCCGATCGTGCCGGTCAAGGGGCAGGGATGCCGCCTGTGGGATGCCGACGGCAAGGAATATCTCGATTTCCTTGGCGGGGTGGCGGTCAACAACCTGGGGCACTGTCATCCCGCGGTCGTCGCGGCCTTGCAAAAACAGGCAGCCGAGTTGATTCACTGCTCCAACTATTACCAGATCCCGCAACAGATCGAACTGGCCGAGCTGCTGTGCAGCCATTCCTTTGCCGACAAGGCCTTTTTCTGCAATTCCGGGGCAGAGGCCAACGAGGCGGCCATCAAGCTGGCCAGGAAGTACAGCCGTGACAAGTTCGGTCCCGAACGCTATGAGATCATTACCGCCGCCGAGTCGTTCCACGGCCGCACCATGGCGACCGTTTCCGCCACCGGCCAGGAGAAGGTGCAGCGCTTCTTCGATCCCCTGCTGCACGGCTTCAAGCATGTCCCCTTCGACGATGTTGCCGCCCTTGAGGCTGCCGTCACAGCGAGCACCTGCGCCGTCATGCTGGAGCCGATCCAGGGCGAAGGAGGCGTCAATGTGCCGTCGCCCGGCTATTTCCAGGAGGTGCGGCGCATCTGCGACCAGCACGGGCTGATCCTGATCTTCGACGAGGTGCAGGTGGGCATGGGGCGTACCGGCAAGCTCTTTGCCTACGAGCATTTCGACGTGCTTCCCGACATCATGACCCTGGCCAAGGCCCTGGCCGGCGGGGCTCCCATCGGCACCATGCTGGCCAGGGACGAGTTTGCCGCCGCCTTTGTGCCCGGCACCCACGGTTCCACTTTCGGCGGCAATCCCTTGGTCTGTGCGGCGGCTATCGCCACGGTGCGCACCATCCTGGAGGAGGGAATCCTCAACCGCACGGAGGAGATCGGCGAGTACCTGGTCGGAGAGCTGGAGTCCCTGGGACGGAAATATCCCTTTGTCAATGAGGTGCGCGGTATCGGCCTGATGATCGGCATGAGTCTGACCGTTCCCGGCGCCGAGATCGTCAAGAAGGGGCACAGCCGCGGCCTGCTGCTCAACGTGACCCATGACACGGTGCTGCGCTTCGTACCGCCTTTGATTGTCACCAAACAGGAAATCGACACGATGATTGCAATCCTCGACGGCATTCTGGCCGAGGTCGGGGCATAAACGGAGGAAACCATGGCGCGACATTTTCTGGCGCTGCACGATTACAACGAGATCGAACTCTACGGCATGCTGGCCCTGGCGCGGGAGATGAAGGAAAAGCAGAAGCAGGGGATCCCCCACAGGCTTCTCGACGGCAAGACCCTGGCCATGATCTTCGAGAAGTCCTCCACCCGTACCCGCATTTCCTTCGAGGTGGGGATGTTTCAATTGGGAGGACACGGTCTCTTTATCTCCAACAAGGACTCCCAGATGGGGCGCGGCGAGCCGATCAGGGATACCGCTCGGGTCATGTCCCGCTACTGCGACGGTGTGATGATCCGGACCTTCGGCCAGGAGGTCGTGGACGAATTCGCCCGGTATTCCTCCGTGCCGGTCATCAACGGCCTGACCAACCTGTTCCACCCCTGCCAGGTCATGGCCGACCTGCTGACGGTCATCGAACACAAGAGGACCTGCGAGGGGCTCAGGTTCGCCTGGGTGGGGGACGGCAACAACATGGCCAATACCTGGATCGAGGCGGCTGCCATCTTCGGGTTCGATCTGGCCCTGGCCTGCCCGGCCGGTTACCGGCCGGACCATGCGGTGCTGGCGTGGGCCAATGCCAAGGCCCCCGGCAGGATCACCGTGACGGACGACCCGAAGGCAGCGGTCACGGGTGCCGACGTGCTCAACACCGATGTCTGGGCCAGCATGGGGCAGGAGGCGGAGCAGAAGGCGCGGGAGCAGGCCTTTGCAGGCTACTGCCTGGATGACGCCCTGCTGGCCCTGGCCAGGCCGGACGCCATCGTTCTGCACTGCCTGCCCGCCCATCGCGGTGAGGAGATCTCCGATTCGGTCATCGAGGGGAAGAACTCGGTGGTATGGGACGAGGCCGAGAACCGGTTGCATGTTCAAAAGGCGATCATGGCGACACTCATGGGGTAGAAGCGCCGCTTTTCCGCCATCTCTGCGTTGCCCTGCGGGAATTCCTTGTGCGACGTGGCGCTGCCACGCCTCCGCGGATTCCATAGTGTCCCGTGCGGTTAGTCCGTACTCGTACTTCCGGCTCTTTTGGCCGTTGCCTTCGTTGCGGCTCCTTGATGTTGACCGTGCTACACCTGCGTCGCCGCGCCTTGGCACCGGCCAAAATAGCTCGGAATTACTTCCCACGACTAACCGCACGGGACACTAGAGCGCCTTGACCTGACGAAAAACGACGCTTCTTGGGGGAATATATAGGGGACAGAAGCGCCGCTTCTCCAGCATTTCGGCGTTGCCCTAGAGCGCCTGACCTGACGAAAAATCGACGTTTTTTGGGGATAAACATACTAAACCGTTAAAGGAGAACCAACATGGCAAAAACGCAGAAGCAGGAAATCAAGAAGATCGTCCTGGCCTACTCGGGCGGCCTGGATACCTCCATCATCCTCAAATGGCTCAAGAACGAGTACGGCTGCAAGGTGGTCGCCTTTTCGGCCGACCTGGGGCAGGGGGACGAACTGGCGTCGATCCGCGAGAAGGCCCTGGCCACCGGCGCCGACAAGGTCTACATCGACGACCTGCGGGAAGAGTTCGTGCGCGATTTCGTGTTCCCCATGTTTCGCGCCAACGCCATCTACGAGGGGCATTACCTGCTGGGGACCTCCATCGCCCGGCCGTTGATCGCCAAGCGCCAGATGGAGATCGCCGCCAGGGAAAAATGCGACGCCGTCTCCCACGGCGCCACCGGCAAGGGGAACGACCAGGTCCGTTTCGAACTGGCCTACTACCACTTCAACCCCGCCATTAAGGTCATCGCCCCCTGGCGCGAATGGGACCTGAACAGCCGCCAGGCCCTGGTCGAATATGCCAAGAAGAACGACATTCCGATCCCGGTCACCAAGAAGCGACCCTGGTCGTCCGACCGCAACCTGCTGCACATCTCCTTTGAGGGGGGCATCCTGGAGGATACCTGGGCCGAGGCGCCCGAGGAGATGTACGTGCTGACCACGCCGCCGGAAAAGGCCCCCAACAAGCCGCAGTACGTGGAGGTCGAGTTCAAGAACGGCAATGCCGTGGCGGTGGACGGCGAGAAGATGACGCCGGCCCAGTTGCTGGCCCATCTCAATTTCCTGGGCGGCCAGCACGGCATCGGCCGGGTCGACCTCTTGGAAAACCGTTCGGTGGGGATGAAGTCCCGCGGCGTCTACGAGACCCCCGGCGGCACCATCCTGCGCGAGGCCCACTCGGCGGTGGAGCAGATCACCATGGACCGGGAGGTGTTGCGCATCCGCGACGGCCTGATCCCCGAGTATGCCCGGCAGGTCTATGCCGGCTACTGGTTCTCCCCCGAGCGCCTGATGCTCCAGACCCTGATCGACGATTCCCAGAAGTGCGTCAACGGCGTGGCCCGCATCAAGCTGTACAAGGGGCTCTGCCGCACCGTGGGACGCAAGTCGGAGACCGACTCGCTCTTCAACCTGGATTTCGCCACCTTCGAGAAGGACCAGGTCTTCAACCAGGCCGATGCCGAAGGTTTCATCAAGATCAACTCGCTCAGGCTCCGGATCAGGTCGCTGATGCAGGCCAACCGGAAGAAGTAGGGGTCTCGGATGCAGGTTGTTCGTTGAGCACGAGGGGGCATGGCTTTGTCATGCCCCTTTGCAGTAGTGCGTCAGGCACGGCGCGTAAGCGCCATCCGGGCAATTATCATAAAAACGGCACTTCTGCCACAGAGACGCAGAGACACAGAGAAAATCACAGAGTTTTTTCAAATATTCTCAAATCCGGAATGAAAAATGAGACCGAAATATTGTTTAACTCTTTGAAATGTTTATCTCAGTGTCTCTGTGGCTCTGTGGCAAATGCTTTTTCTAGGATTCAGCAAAGGAGAGGTTATGAAAATTTTGGCAATCATGGGTAGCCCGCATGACATGAAGGGAAACACCGGACGCCTTCTCGACGAGGTATTGTCCGGAGTACGGCAGTCTGGTGCCGAGATTGAACTGGTCTCACTTTCAGAGTCAAAGGTTTTGCCATGCATTAGTTGCGATGTCTGCCACAAGACCGGTAAATGCCCCATCAAAGACGACTTTGAAGATATCACGACGAAGCTTCATGCCAGCGATGGTTTCATAGTGGCCAGCCCGAACTATATCTTCAGCGTGACTGCCCAAATGAAGGCGCTTTTCGACCGCTGCTGCAGTATTATCCATTGCTGTTCGTTGGAAGGGAAATACGGGGCGGTTGTTGAAACCTCCGGAGGCGGTGAAGATGAAGAGGTCATCAAGTACGTTGAGCGTTTCATCAACTCAGTCGGCGCGCAGTCAGTCGGCGGAATCGGCTCTTCCTTGGTGGGATTTCGAACCTTCCCGAATGAGGACGTCCTCTTTGCAAAAGCCCAGGAACTAGGAAGAGAGCTATGCAGATGCATTCATGATAAACAGCTCTTTCCAAAACAAACAGCTTTCCGGAACGGTATCAAGGCCCGAATGAAGAGACTTGTTGAGTATCGACAAAAAGACTGGACGTTCGAATATGAATTCTGGCAGGCCAGGAATTGATAACGCTGATACGAAAGTTACATAAACCTTTGGATAACCAGAAAAGGTCACCTTTTGGATAATTCTAAACATATCTTCTCGCCCTACGAAAAATTCGTGATCGCTATTTTAGCCCTATTGCAATTCACGGTTATCCTTGATTTTATGGTCCTGTCACCCCTTGGGGCCATCCTCATGCCAGAGTTAGGTATTTCGACGTCACAATTCGGCTGGGTTGTTTCCGCATATGCCTTCAGTGCCGGAGCGTCAGGGCTATGTGCAGCCGGATTTGCCGACAAATTTGACCGGAAGAAAATGCTGCTGTTCTTTTACGTCGGCTTTGTCTGTGGCACTTTCTTCTGCGGCATTGCCAACAGCTATCTGCTGTTACTCTGCGCCAGAATCATCACCGGGCTTTTTGGCGGAGTGATCGGCTCAGTGTCTTTTGCCATAATAACCGATACCTTCTCCATGCAAGTGCGTGGCCGGGTGATGGGGGTTGTGCAAATGGCATTTGCCGCCAGCCAGATTCTTGGCATTCCGGTTGGCCTTTATCTGGCGACACATTTCAACTGGCATGCCCCGTTCCTGATGATCGCGACAACTGCCGTACTACTCGGTGCTGTCATCGCCCTAAAGCTTAAACCGGTTACAGCCCATCTCAAGGGGAGACATGACAAGAGCGCGTTTCAACACCTGTGGCACACCGCATCAAATCCGTTCTACATAAGAGGCTTTGCAGCGACGATGCTGCTTGCTACGGGCGCTTTCATGATCATGCCTTTCAGCACCGCATTTCTGGTGAATAACATCCTCGTCCCAGAAACCCAACTCTCGGAGATTTTCTTCATAACCGGCGTCGTCTCCATATTTACCGGCCCGTTTCTCGGAAAACAGGCCGACAAGTATGGGAAATACCGCTTGTTCGTTTTCGGCAGCGTACTTTCCATATTCATGGTGATGATCTACACGCATCTTGGCCCAAATCCCATCTGGGTTGTCATAATGACCAATATCGTTCTGTACACAGGGATTTCTTCCCGAATGATATCATCATCCGCACTTATATCCGGCGTGCCTGAAATGAAAGACCGGGGGGCGTACATGGGGATAAACTCTTCCATCCAGCAGGTTTCCGGAGGGATTGCCGCATTCGTAGCAGGGCTTATAGTTTACCAACCGGCCAAGAATGCACCGCTGCAGCATTTTGATACTGTTGGTTATGTCACAGCCTGCACAATGCTCATTACTCTCGGCATGATGTTCTTCATCGACCGGCAGGTGTCGAGAAAAATTCATGTTGTTCATGCCTGAGCTGAAACGGGTAGCCGCCAGAAAAAGGGCGAAGGAGATGATACCATGAGCAAGCACCAAGAGCGATGGGGCTCCACCCTTGACAATTTCCTCCAGGAGGAAGGTATTGAGCAGACCGCGAAGGCCGAGGCAGTTACTCGCGTGGTCATGTGGCAGTTGGCCGAGGAGATCCGCAAACAGGGGATCACGATTACCCAGATGGCGACGCAGATGCACATTAGCCGGGCGCAGGTTAACCGAATTCTCAAGGCTGACTGCAACGTGACGATTGATACATTACAGCGCGCCGCCGCTCTCGTTGGCCGGAAGCTGCGTCTGGAGCTGGTGTAATCATGGGGATTATTGCGGGGGCATCCATGCAATTATGATCGGCCGAAAAACAATAAATTGCATTGTTCCCGGAATTTTTCCCCGCGTTGCCCTTTGTCCTCCCAAAGCTCCTTCCGCCAAGCTTGTTGAGTCATGGAATTTTGAACATAGAACGTATAACCTTGAACTATCCCGTATTTCGTCCTGCCGAAGCCCCGAAAGCCCGCCCTTGCTAAAAGCTGAAACTCGGTGTATTTTTGGATAATTTTGAACTCCCTTGTTCCAAAGGAAGCCGAATGCTAAAGCAGGCCACAAAAACCAAGGCATGGCAACCTTTCTTATTCCCGGCATCTCCTCCGCCAGGGCTTGTCGTCTCTCCTAGCGTCAAGGAACGCGGAGCCGTTTTTACACGCAGTGAAACGGTCGAGTTTATCCTGGACCTTGCCGGATACACCCCTGATAAGCCGCTACACCTCTCCCGTCTGCTCGAGCCCTCTTTCGGAAACGGCGATTTCCTGCTTGTTGCTGTTGAACGTCTTTTGACGGCTTATGGCAAACATCACCTTGAAGGATCAAGCATTTTTGATGACCTTGCCGATGCGATACGGGCGGTTGAGGTAGATCATGCCACCTGCAAGAAGACCAGCGAGAAATTAAAGCAGCTTCTCACAAAATCAGGGGTTTCACCAATTGACGCGGAGCGGCTTATTGCCGCCTGGATCATGGAGGGGGATTTCCTCCTGATGGAAATGCCGCACCGGTTCACGTTTGCGGTTGGCAACCCCCCTTATGTACGGCAAGAACTAATACCCGATGAACTGATGGCGGTATACCGGGAACGCTTCGAGACGATTTACGACAGGGCTGATTTATACGTACCGTTCATAGAGCGTAGTCTGAACCTTTTGGAGCCGGGCGGGACGCTCGGTTTCATTTGTGCGGATCGCTGGATGAAAAACCGCTATGGCGGTCCTCTTCGCGCTTTGGTGGCAGAGGGATTTCATCTCAAGTGCTACGTTGATATGGTTGACACGGCGGCCTTTCATTCGGAAGTGAGCGCTTACCCTGCTATAACCATCATTACACGGGAAAAACCCGGTCCCACCCGCCTTGCCCACCGCCCCGCTATTGACAGGGCAACCCTCCGCAAACTTGCAGCCTCCTTAGCGAGTAAAACGGTTACGGTTGCAAGTGGGGTAACAGAGGTTGCAAAGGTGGTGAACGGCCCTGAACCGTGGATACTCCATTCGTTTGACCAACTGGCGATTGTGCGGCGGCTTGAGGAAAGGTTTCCGACCCTTGAAGAGGCGGGATGCAAGGTCAGCATCGGCGTTGCGACGGGAGCCGATAAAGCCTTTATCGGACTTTATAACGCATTGGACGTTGAACCAGCCTGCAAGTTGCCTCTTGTAACGACAAAGGACATCAGGAGTGGAAAAGTAAAGTGGCAGGGGCTGGGGGTAATAAACCCTTTTCGCGAAGACGGTTCCCTGGTGAATCTGACGGATTACCCCAGGCTTGCACGCTACATTGAAGAGCGCAGGGAAGTTATTAGCAAGCGGAATTGCGCCAGGAAAAACCCCAAAAACTGGTTCAGGACCATTGACCGCATATACCCTGAAATTGCCGAGAGACCCAAGCTGTTGATTCCCGACATAAAGGGCGAAGCTAATATTGTATATGAGGAAGGACGTTTATACCCTCACCACAATCTTTATTACATCACCTCCAATGAATGGGATTTGCACGCACTCCAGGCTGTCTTGAAATCGGGCATCGCAAAGCTCTTTGTTTCTATCTATTCAACGCAAATGCGGGGCGGGTATTTGCGCTACCAGGCACAGTACCTCCGGCGGATTCGGGTCCCCCGATGGTCGGACGTGCCGGAAGGAATGCGTAAGACGCTCATTGAGGCAGCCAGGGCAGGGGATGTTGAGGCCTGCAACCATGCGACGTTTGAATTGTTTGAATTGTCAAAAGAGGAAAGGTCCGCAATAGGCGGGAATGGTAAATAGAGGAGCATGGCGATTGATCTGGTAAATTTCGAGGTTAAGGTCCGCGATGCCGTCAAAGCGTTTTGGGGCAACCGGGAGGCGGCACGACAAAAGCAGATTAAAAGCGGCAGACAAGACCAGGGCGAACGGTCCAGCGTCACTGCCGGAAAGAATATGGATGGGTTTCTGGCGTTGGTGAAGGATATTGTCCACGCCAACGGACTTGAACATGCCGATATTCACCTTGCCCGTCGTGTGCTCACGTTGCCCGGTTATTTCAGGCCTACCAAGCTGTGGGATATGCTGGTGATTAACAATGGGCGCTTAGTTGCTGCTCTGGAGTTCAAGAGCCATGTCGGGCCTTCTTTTGGGAATAACTTCAACAACAGGGCAGAAGAGGCTATTGGAACGGCTCATGATTTGTGGACGGCATACAGGGAAGGGGCTTTCGGGGAAAACCCGCGTCCTTTCGTGGGATGGATGATGATGCTTGAAGATGATAAAGGCTCTCGTTCTCCTGTGCGCGATACATCGCCGCATTTCAAGCTATTTCCGGAATTTGCGGGGGCTTCTTATGCTGAACGTTATAACATCATGTGTCGCAAGCTCATGCAGGAACAGCTTTATTCTACCGCGTCCGTGATTGTTTCGCCGCGTTCTGCTTCTGGTACCGGAGAATATAAGGAACTTTCTGAATTGACAGGGCTAAAGACTTTTGTGACTACTCTTGCTGGGCACATTGCGGCGGAAGCGGCACGGTGCTGAGAAAGGGCCATTATTCAACAGAAAGTAGCCTTGTAGACGCGACCTAGTACTTACGCTCGGAGATGATGGTTGGCTGTTTAGGGTGCAGAGGTTTTGACGAAGTTTCTTAGAGTAGAGCCATTTTGGGTGTTCTCCTGGCTGCGATCCAATTAGCGAGAAACAATGGGGTGAAAATACCACTAATGGAACTTCGAGATAATAAGAAAGAAAAAATCGAGGACAAAGAGTTTATTGCGGGATTGAGTGGTGCCGACTTGTCCCGTAAGGAATTCGTTCGCGTGTACGCCGTGAATCAGGTTTTCGTTGATGTTATTTTTAAGCAATGCATCTTTACTTCAGCTTACTTAAGAAATTGCAAATTTATTCGCTGTGACTTTACTGGTGCAAGCTTTAAAGACTCAAATTTTAAGGGGGCACAGTTCGAGGAATGCAGCTTTAAGTACACATCATGGGAAAAAACTTTTCTTGAAGAGCGTTTTTTGGACACATGTTTGCCAAGTGAAGAGAACCTTGCGCGTGATCTCGTTAGATCGTTGCGAACTAACTTTGCTCAGATTGGAAACTACGAGGCGGTAAATAAAGCAGCGTCCATCGAAGTGAAGTTGACAGGGCAACATCTTTACAACGCCGCGTATTCTAAACAGTCATATTATCGTGCAAAATATAAAGGACAAGCTCGTTTTGTAAATGCATTACATCACTTACACTGGAAATTACTTGATTTGCTTTGGGGTAATGGAGAAAGCCTTTTCCGAGTTTTTCTGACAGGTCTTGGCGTTATTTTAATTGTTGCATTATTGATTATGCGTGATACTGCTGGCGCCTCATTCTCAGAATCTTTTTTTGAAGCGCTTGGAAGTTTTTGGGGTATCCGGTACATTAAGCAGTTGTCCTTTATTTACGTAGTTCCACTCACACTGGTTAGGTACGTTCTCATTGGTCTGTTTATGGCAATTCTTGTAAAAAGGTTATCTCGACGGTGAGACACGAAATTTACATATTTGGATCAGCTGTTCGAGGTGAAGTATCAAAAACTTCAGATATCGATGTTCTAGTCATCCCAATGCAGGCTGAACGCACAGATTACCCGGCATCATGGAGCGTCTACTCGCCAGAAATCATAGAATCATACTACCGCGATGGACGTCTATTTGCGTGGCACCTATACCTTGAGGCTCAACGTATTTTTCCACTCGAAGGTATATCCTATTTAGAAAGACTTGGAGCGCCAGCTCAATATACTACAACTCAATCAGATATTTCTGATCTCGAATATATGCTAACAGAGTCGCTTAATGAAATTCGTACAGGAACCAACAGCCTGATTTACGAACTCGGTATCGCATATACGGCAATTCGCGACATAGCAATGTCCGCGTCATGGTTTCTTTTGAAGAAACCAAGCTTCTCAAGATATACGCCATATCTTCTTCCAACTGCTTGCCCACTGCCAATTGATGCTTATCGTGGAGCAATGTTTGCGCGACATCAAGCTACTCGTGGCACAGTACATCCGTTTGACTCAGATGCTGTCGCATCCATGTTACTTTCTTCACCCATCCTTGAATGGGTAAAAAATCTCAGGAGAGCTATATATGGCTAACTCATTCTTGAACAAAGTATCCGCCGAACGTCGCGTTTTGTACGTAATTAATACGCGCTTTCGAGGTGACAAACAGTTAGCTGGACTTTCAAAATCTGCGATTGATTTGTGGCTTCGGAAAGTTGGAGCCCAGAATACAGATCAGGTAACTAAGTCCTTATTGGTACTCGCTGACTTGTGTCAGTGCCTTTCGGACAGGAGCCATGAATCATTCGGACAGCTTAACCCTGGTGTCGAAGAACAACTTGAAGAACAACTTAATGTGTTAAATTATGCGGTACAGCAACTCAGTCTTTAGGTTTAAAGGTTGTCCTCAGTTTGCCGTATGATAAACAGAATTGGGAGTCAGTATTTGGCGTTGATTCTCAAAGACAAGAAATAAACTGTATTATGTCCCCCGAATATTCAAATATGATGAATTCGCAATTACATGCCGACAATAGTCAGTCCTTTAGGGCATATGTTACAAATATAACTGCTCTTCCCAGTCCCGCTTTTGTCCGCGCTGGGGTGCCGATACCGACTAGGACGCCCTGTGAGCATTGACTAGACAAAAGGAAACCTTTTGTATGAAGAATGAACAGTTTGAACGCGAACTCGAAATCTTTCGTACTGAATTAGAACAAGGCACCCAATTCTTCTATACATACGTTGCGTTGCATATGGTCGCTTCAAAGCGTAAAACAGTCCAAAGCCTTCTAAATATGACCCCTCTGTTCTGGAACACAATTTTGGGGTCACTTCAATCATCAACCTTTATTGTGCTTGGACGTATCTTTGAACCTGAGAAAAAATCGAGGCACAATTTGCAGAGGCTTCTTGCAATGGCGCATGAGAACAATCAAATTTTTTCTAAGGTTGCCCTCGGTAAACGCAAAAAGGCCACTGGCCTGACAGATTCCGACGTGAACAATTACTTACTTGATGTCTATGAACCCTCACCAGAAGACTTCCGCCGCTTACAGGTTCTTACCAGAAAATGGCGAAAGATTTACGAGAGCAAATATAGTGACATACGTCATAAAATATTTGCGCATAAAGGAGAAACTGACCCACCCAATATTGAGGCTATGTTTGCAAAAACAAACATCCAGGAAATGCAGCGCATGTTCATGTTTTTAGGCTCGCTTCACATGGCGTTATGGCAACTGTTCTTCAATGGCTTGAAGCCAGTTTTAAGGCGGCGACGGTATTCAGTCAAACGCATTCTAGATTCGCCTTTGCCAGAAGGTCATGTTGGGACTGTACAGGAGCGCATTACACGCGAGGCGGGGCGCTTTCTTTTAGATGTTGCTGCCCTTGCCAAACCAAAGGCACTAAACAAAAGGAATTATTTTGTTTAGTGCCTGAAATAAACCTTCAGCATAGACGTGACTTGCAGAGTATCATTAGAGAAACATTTGTGGTATTAACCATTTGCCCTCAATGGTTTCTCTACGTCCCTATTGCCCACCATCAAAAAGCCCGAAGACTCTCTGCTTTGATTTTATCCGTTTTTCACGTATAGTGCGCCATTAACAACTTACTTACGATAACAAGGAACCGAGATACCATGTCCAAAGACAAACTGTGGGGCGGCCGCTTCACCCAGCCCACCGATAAGTTCGTTGAGGAGTTCACTGCCTCGATCCAGTTCGATAAGCGCCTCTATCACCAAGATATCCGCGGCTCCATCGCCCACGCCCGCATGCTGGGCAAACAGGAGATCATCCCGATGGAAGACGTGGAGCAGATCGTCCACGGCCTGCAGCAGATCCTGCAGCAGATCGAGGCCGGCGAGTTCGACTTCTCCATCGGCCTGGAAGATATCCACATGAACATCGAGTCGCGGCTGTCCGCCAAGATCGGTGAGGCCGGCAAGCGTCTGCATACCGGCCGCTCGCGCAACGACCAGGTGGCCCTGGATATCCGCCTCTACCTGCGCGACGAGATCGTGGAGGTCGCCACCTATCTGGACCTTTTGATCGATGCGCTGCTGGAGCAGGCCGAGGCCAACCTCGACGTGATCATGCCCGGTTTCACCCACCTGCAGACCGCCCAGCCGATCCTGTTCAGCCATCACCTGATGGCCTACGTGGAGATGTTCAAGCGCGACAAGGGGCGCATGGAGGATTGCCTGAAACGGGCCAATGTTCTGCCGCTGGGGTCCGGCGCCCTGGCTGGCACGACCTTTCCCATCGACCGGGAGTACGTGGCCGAGCAGCTTGATTTCCCTGCCATCACCCGCAACTCGCTGGACGCGGTCTCGGACCGGGATTTCGCCCTGGAGTTTCTGGCAGGGTCATCGATCCTGATGATGCACCTCTCCCGTTTCTCCGAGGAGTTGATCCTCTGGTCCACCAGCGAGTTCAGGTTCATCGAGCTGTCGGACGGCTTCTGCACCGGCTCGTCCATCATGCCCCAGAAGAAGAACCCGGACGTGCCCGAACTGGTGCGGGGCAAGACCGGCAGGGTCTACGGCAACCTGATGGCGCTCCTGACGGTGATGAAGTCGCTGCCTTTGGCCTACAACAAGGACATGCAGGAGGACAAGGAGCCGCTGTTCGACACCATCGACACGGTCAAGGGGAGCCTCAGGATCTTCGCCGACATGATCCGCGAGATGCGGGTCAACGGGGCTGCCATGCGCCGCGCCGCCGGTTACGGCTTTTCCACCGCCACCGACGTGGCCGACTACCTGGTGCGCAAGGGGCTTCCCTTCCGCGATGCCCACGAGGCGGTGGGGAAAGCGGTGGCCTACTGCGTCGAGAACGAGATGGACATCACCGAGCTTTCCCTAGCCGAGTGGCAACTGTTTTCGGCCAAGATCGACAATGACATCTTCGAGTCCATAACCGTCGAGGCCAGCGTCAACGCCCGCAACGTCCCCGGCGGCACGGCCAGGGCGCGTGTCGAGAGCGAGATACGCGCCACGCGAGAGGGAAAGTAGCGTCCGATGTACTGTGATTTTTTCGGATTCACCGAAAAGCCGTTCACGATCACGCCCAATCCCCAGTTCATCTACCTGAGCGGCAACCATCGCGAGGCGTTTGCCCATCTTCTGTACGGCATCGACAGCCATGCGGGGTTCATCGCCATGACCGGCGAGGTCGGAACCGGCAAGACCACGGTGCTGCGCACGCTGTTGACGCAACTCGATCCTGAAAAGTACAAGAGCGCCCTGATCTTCAATCCCTGCTTGTCGGGAGAGCAGCTCCTGGCCAGCATCTGCCGGGATTTCGGCATCAAGGCGGCAAAGAAAAACATTTTCGCCTACCTGGAGGCCCTCAACTGTTACCTGCTGGAGCAGAATGCCGCCGGTCGTACGTTGGTGCTGGTGATCGATGAAGCCCAGAACCTAGCGCCGGAGGTCCTGGAGCAGGTACGCCTGATATCCAACCTGGAGACGGAACGGGACAAGCTTATCCAGATCATCCTGGCCGGGCAGCCCGAACTCGACGCCATATTCAGCCGCCATGACCTGCGGCAGCTCAACCAGCGGATCACGGTCCGCTGCAAGCTGTCGCCCATGGGGCTGGACGACACGAAAGAATATATCAGCCATCGTCTGAAGATCTCCGGGAACCGTATCCCCGGCCTGTTCTCCAGTGGTGCGGTGAAGCACATCTACCGCTTTTCCGGCGGTATCCCCCGTCTCATCAATGTTGCCTGCGAACGCGCCCTGATTATGGCCTGGACGCGGGAAAGCCTGACAATAACGCCGGACATTGCCGCCCAGGTCATCGCCGAAGCCGGGGCCGTGGCTCCCCGCAGGGGGCTTTGGGAACGAATCGTCGGACTGCTCTTTCCGGGAAAGTGATTAGAAACGTATGAGTTATATCCTCGATGCCTTGAAAAAACTGGAAACCGAGAAGGAAAGGAAGGCCCGCGGCGCCGGCATGGTCAATATTGCCGGCGAGCTGTTCAAAAACGGTCCGGCTCCCCCAAAGGCACACCGGAATTGGCCCCTGATCCTGGGGCTGGTGCTGCTGGCATCGCTTTTGACCTTCGGGGCGACCTTTCTGCTCCTGCGCGGGGGCAAGGGTAAGAGTAAGAGGCATACCGTTTCCGTTCCCCTGGCGCCGCCCGCACCGGCGGCTTCGGCCCCGCCGCCGTCTGCCGTTCCCGCTTCCGGACCCAAGCCGCCGGTTCAGGTGTCGCCGTCCGGTCCGCCTGCGGCGGCCTCTCCCCGACATTCCGCGCCGCTCCCGGTACCGGCGCCGAAAGCCGGCAAGGCGCCATCCGCCCTCAGGCAGCCACAGGTTGTCAGGCCGGTAACGCCTGCCGCGGCCCCGGCAGCCGACGAGAGTGCCCCTGCGGAACCGGCAAGGCCCGCTGCCGTGTCTCTTGTCCCTGCTCCCGCCGATATCAAGGTATCGGGCATTGCCTGGCAGGATCATCGCGCTGCGTCCCGGGTGGTGGTGAACGGTTTTCTCCTGCGGGAAGGGGATACGGTCTCCGGCGCCAGGATCGAGGAGATCTTCCAGAACAGGGTCCGCTTCAACTCATCTGCCGGAACATTCGAGGTGTATCTGGTTGCCACCGGTTTGCCGGCGGCACCGAAATAGTGACGAGGTTCGTGTGAGCGGTCGCTTTCTGCTGATATCAATGGTGCTGTTGTCGGCCTCCGGCTGTGGGAAAAAGGGGCCGCTGCTGTATCCCGACATGCTGGTTCCGGCCGCTGTGACCGTCCTGACGGCGAATCAGAGCGGCACAAGCGTCAAGATCGCCTTTGAACTGCCGGACAAGGACTTGGCCGGGCGCTCCCTCAGGGACCTGGCCGGCGCAACCGTCTTCAAACGTGTGGAGTCGTCGCTTCAGCAGCCTGATTGCCCTGCCTGCACCGATGATTTCCATCTCTTTCGCAAGGTCTATCTCGATCTGCCCGATACAACCCAGATCTACGGCAACAAGGTGGTGCTTCTGGACGGCGAGACGAGCACAAATACCGCCTACAGTTACTATGTGGTTCCGTTTGTGCGGGACAACTCCGTGGGAGCGAGTTCCGCGCCGGTGCGCGTGAGGGTGACGCTGCCGCCGCTCCCACCGGTTCTCCAGGCACTGCCTGCGCCCACGGAGATCAAGCTCGAATTCGTGGCCCTTGCGCCCGAGGAGGGGAGCCTTGTGGGGTACAACGTGTATCGTAGGGCTAAAGACGAGCCCATGCCCTATCTGCCGCTGAACAAGGAACCGCTTACGGATACCGTCTACGTCGATTCGGGACTAGAACGCAAGGTGACCTATCACTATGTGGTCAGGGCGGTGGTGCGTATGCCGTGGGGGGGGATCGCCGAGAGCGGGGCCTCGAACGAGGCGGAAGGGGCCTTGGAGGAAGCGGAATAATAACAGGTTGTTGAAAAACAGCCATCTCGCCGCCATCCTCGAAAGCCGCCTTGTGCGGCGTAGCGCCCGGCCTTCGCAGCCAAAGCTGCTTCGGCGGAGTAGGCCTGCTACGCCTCCGCGGAGCTTTCTGCGGGTGCGACGATCTGACTATTTTTGAACAACCTGATAAGAGCAAGGTTGAAAGGTGTATGGAAATGAAAAGGGCATCCGACGGGATGCCCTTTTCTTGTTTCATGTTGTTACCGGTGCCGGGGGAAATTACTTGGCAACTGTTTTGGCCAGCTCTTCAGCAAGCTTGGCATAGGGGTTGGCGAACAGGATGATCAGGCAGACAACCAGGGCGTAGATGGCCAGGGATTCGATCATGGCCAGACCGATCATCATGGTGGTCAGGATCTTGCCGGACGCGCCGGGATTACGGGAAACGCCTTCTACGGCGCTTTTAACTGCCAGACCCTGGCCGATGCCGGTGCCCAGGGTGCCCAGTGCCATGCCAATACCTGCTGCCAGAACGCACATCGTGAAAAAACTCATTGTTACATCTCCTCTCTTCTTTGGGTAATTATCCTAAACAGTATAGGATGTATAAACTTTCAGGAGGTTGTTGAAAAACAGCCATCTCGCCGCCGTCCTCGAAGGCCCTTTGTGACTTCGGCCTGCGGCCTCACCCTTCGGGCGCCTTCGCGGTCCAATTTCACGAGTGAAATTGTGCGGCGTAGCGCTGCTACGCCTCCGCAGGGCCTTCTGCGGGTGCGACGATCTGACTGTTTTTGAACAACCTGAGTTTTTCAACAGCCAGTTTAATGTGCCTCTTCCAGCGACCCCTGGATGTAGATCATGGCCAGAAGCATGAAAACAAAGGCCTGGATGAAGGAGACCAGTACGCCCATCAGCATCATGGGCAGCGGCACCAGGAAAGGGGCCAGGCCGAAGAAGATCATCAGCACCAGTTCATGGCCGTTCATGTTGCCGAAGAGACGCAGGGTGAGGGAAACCGGGCGGCTCAAGTGGCCGATGACCTCGATGAAGAACATGATCGGGGCCAGCCAAGCGATGGGGCCCATGAAATGCTTCAGGTAGTGCAGGCCGTGGTGCTTGATCCCGACCACGTGGGTCGAGAGAAAGACGATCACGGCGCAGGCCGCCGTGGTGTTGATGTTGGCCGTGGGGGGGAAGAAGCCCGGGATCAGGCCGGTCAGGTTGGAAACCAGGATAAAGATGGCAAGGGTGGCTATCAGCGGGAAGAAGGGGCGGCCATGCTCACCCATGGTTTCGACGATCATGTTTTCGATGCTACCGACGACCAGTTCCATGAAGTTCTGCAATCCTCCGGGGACCGACTTGAGCGCAGACGTCGCCAGCACAGAAAGGACAAGCAGCATAATGATGATCAGCCAGGTGTAGGCGATGGCGTCGGCACTGGCTTCGTTGACATGCAGCGGTTCAAGAAGCTTGCGAAAAAACTCGAGAAACAGTAAGGGGTGAACCATGAAGCTAACCTCCCGTGCGCAGGGCACTATATATTGAAAGTGCGATTATGTTGGCCACGATAACGGACAATCCCACCAGCAGCCCTGCCAGCGAAAACCATCCCGACGTGATGATGACATACAATACCAGGCCGGTGACGGCGATACGGGCCACGAACCGGATTTGAGCGTACAGGTTCGGCTTGGCCGGCATCAGGCCGAGGATGCGCTGGAGCACGTTGCGCAGCCAGGCAAAATTGGCGACGGCGATGACGCCGCCTGCCAGAACGCCCAGCCCGGCCTTGACCGAGAAGAGGATGAAGCCGGCTGCGCTCAGAACCGCCAGCAGGGCCAGGCTCCCTTTGATGATGACGGCGAAGAGGTTATCCTCGTTGATCGCTGTCGTCATCTTTGCGGATCTCCCTGCCGGCTATCACGTAGATGTTCTTGAAACCGGCCGCAATCCCGATAAAGAGAAAGATATAAAAGAACCATGGCTTGGTGCCGAACCAGCGGTCGAGCGTCAGGCCGAACCAGACGCCGATCCCGATTGCCAGGACGACCGAGATGCCGATGCTGGATACCATGGACAGGCTTTTGAGCAGGTCGCGTTTGTCACGATCCATAACGTAAGCCCCCGACGATGTCGGCGCCAAAACCGGTATTTCTTAGCATGGCAGCGCTCGTGATGTCAAACAAAATAACGGAATAAATGCTTTGCCCTCGTGGTGTCAACCACCCCCTGTCCCCCTCCTTATCAAGGAGGGGGTAGATCTGGGCGTTTTTCCTCCCCTCCTAGTTTAGGAGGACCCTCTGGGGCCTAAAGGGCCGGGGGTGGTAGCCATCCCGCACGGGACACTAAACGAGCAGCCGGAAACATTTTGCCGCCGCGGCGATGGTCTTTTCGATGTCGGCCTCGCTGTGGGCGGCCGACACGAAGGCGGTCTCGAACTGGGACGGCGCCAGGTAGACCCCTTCATTCAGCATGGCCAGGAAATAGGTGGCGAACGCCTTGGTGTCGCAGGCGGAGGCGGTCGGCCAGTCATGGACCTCGTTCCTGCTGAAGAAGGCGCAGAACATGCTGCCGACCCGGGTGGCATAGATCGGGTAGCCGGCTGTCTTGGCTGCCGTGGCGATACCCTCGGCCACCTGGCGGCTCTTCTCTTCCAGCCTCTCGTAGAAGCCGGGCTGCTTGAGCAGGGTAAGGGTCGCGATGCCGGCCGACATGGCCAGCGGGTTGCCGGAGAGGGTGCCGGCCTGGTAGATGCCGCCGGACGGGGACAGTTTTTCCATGATTTCGCGTTTGCCGCCAAAGGCGCCCACCGGCAGGCCGCCGCCGATAATCTTGCCCAGGGTGGTCATGTCGGGGGTGATGCCGAAAAGCGACTGGGCGCCGCCGTAGGCCACCCGGAAACCGGACATGACCTCGTCGAAGATCAGGATGATCCCCTCGTTGGTGCAGATCTCCCGCAGCCCTTCCAGGAAGCCTTCCCGCGGCGGGACAGTCCCCATGTTGCCGGCCACCGGCTCTACGATGATGCAGGCAATGGTGCCCTTGTTCTCGGCGACCAGTTTTTTGACCGAATCGAGGGAGTTGTATTCCGCCGTCAGGGTATGCTTGGCAAAATCGGCGGGCACGCCGGGGGAGTCGGGCACGCCGAACGTCGCTGCGCCGGAGCCGGCCTTGACCAGCAGGGAGTCGGCATGGCCGTGGTAGCAGCCGGAGAACTTGAGGATGTTGTCCCGCCCGGTGTAGCCGCGGGCCAGGCGGATGGCGCTCATGGTGGCTTCCGTCCCGGAGCTGACCATGCGCACCATTTCGATGGAGGGAACGGCCTCTATGACCATGGTGGCCAGGGTGGTTTCCTGCTCCGTCGGTGCGCCAAAGCTGGCGCCGTTGTCCATGGTCCGCTTGACTGCCTCGATCACCTGCGGATGGCAGTGCCCCACGATCATCGGCCCCCAGGAGCCTACGTAGTCCACAAAGGCATTGCCGTCTTCGTCGAAGATGGTGCTTCCGGACGCTTTTTTGATGAAAAGGGGGTCGGCCCCCACGGACTTGAACGCCCGGACCGGGCTGTTGACGCCGCCGGGGATCGCTGCTTTGGCCAGTTGGAAGAGTGCGCTGGAGCGAGTGTGGTTCATGGCGGAATGCCCCCTCTGAATATATTTTGAAATGTTAGTCGTCAATGGGGTGTTTTGAATAGCACAGCAGGTCCGGTTCTGTCAACCTCAAAGAGGTATTTTTATTTTGATTTTAATATGTTGCAGGGGACGGCCGGGTATTTTGCAAGGCACTGAAAAAGGGGAAAAATCTGCTTGACAAAGAAAATCAAATACCCTATTTTGACAGCGTTTTGTATACAGTATACCGCAAGTAATTAGGAGGGTTTCCGATGCTTGGTGCATATCTCCCCATACTTCTCCTGGTGATTGTCGCCATTTTGTTCGGAATGGTCGCGCTCGTCTTCTCCTCGCTCATCGGCCCGAAGAAGCCTTCGGCTCTCAAGCTGTCCCCGTATGAGAGTGGCTGCGAGCCGGTCGGCACGGCCCGGGAGCGCTTTTCGATCAAGTTCTACCTGATCGCCATGCTGTTCATCCTGTTCGATATCGAAGCGGTGTTTCTGTACCCGTGGGCGATCCTGTACAAAAAACTCGGCATGTTCGGCCTGGTTGAGATGGGGGTCTTTATCGTCATCCTCTTTGTTGGATATATTTATGTATGGAAAAAAGGAGCACTGGAATGGGAGTAGACAATCCGCTTGGCGACACTATCATAACCACGTCACTGGATGCGCTCGTCAACTGGTCCAGAAAGTCGTCCATCTGGCCGATGACCTTCGGCCTGGCCTGCTGCGCCATTGAGATGATGGCAACCGGCGCCTCCCATAACGACCTTGACCGTTTCGGCATCATCTTCCGCGCCTCTCCCCGCCAATCCGACTGCATCATCATTGCCGGCACGGTCACCAAGAAGATGCTGCCGGTCATCAAGACCGTCTATGAGCAGATGCCCGAGCCGAAATGGGTCATCGCTATGGGCGCCTGCGCCTGTTCAGGCGGGATCTTCGATACCTACAGCGTCGTGCAGGGGATCGACGAGGCGCTCCCGGTCGATGTCTATATCCCCGGTTGTCCGCCGCGTCCCGAGGCGCTCCTGTATGGCCTGATGAAATTGCAGGACAAGATCATGCAAGACAAGAACTCGTTCGGCTCCGCCATTGGCCTGGGTAACAGGATCGAATCGGTTGCCGCGTAAGTCACCTGATGTAACGAATATTTCAAATCCCAGATAAAGGGTTGGATGCCATGGCAGAAAACAATCGTGCAGTAGTCAAGCTGAAAGAAAAATTCGCCGCTTCCATCATCGAGGTCGTCGAATTTCGGGGTGAAGTGACGGTAACGATCAAAAAGGAAGATCTTCTGGCTGTTCTTTCCTTTTTGAAACAGTCCCTTCAGTACAACCTGCTCACCGACGTGACCGCGATCGACTATCTGGGCAAGAAGGAAGAGCGCTTCATGATGGTGTACCTGCTCTGCTCCATTCCCAACAAGGACCGGCTGCGTATCAAAGCGGCCGTTTCCGAAGGGGAGTGCCGTATCGAGAGCGCGAGCCAGGTGTGGGTCACGGCCGACTGGCTGGAGCGCGAGGTCTATGACCTGTTCGGCATCACCTTCGACAATCATCCCGACCTGCGCCGCATCCTGATGACGCCCGACTGGGAAGGTCATCCCCTGCGCAAGGACTACCCGCTCCAAGGGCCGGACCGGGAACCCTATAAAGGGCGCCTGTCGTAAGCTCACTGCACACACGTACTTCGTATCCACGATCACAGAAGAGGCGATATATGGCTACTACGGAAAAGATGACGCTGAATATGGGGCCGCAGCATCCCAGTACCCACGGGGTTCTCAGGCTCGTTCTCGAGCTGGACGGCGAGATAATCACCAAGATTACCCCGCACGTCGGCTACCTGCACCGCGGTGTGGAGAAGCTCTCCGAGCACCGCACCTACCATCAGGTCCTGCCGTTGACCGACCGCCTCGACTACCTGGCCCCCATGAGCAACAACCTGGGGTATATCCTGGCTGTCGAAAAACTGCTGGACATCCAGATCCCGGAGCGGGCGCAGACCATCCGGATCATCATGACCGAGTTGACGCGCCTTGAGTCCCACCTGGTCTGGATCGCCTGCCATGCCCTCGATATCGGCGCCATGACGGTCTTTATCTACGCCTTCCGTGAGCGCGAGACGGTCATGGAGATCTATGAGTTGATCTCCGGCGCCCGCATGACCTCCAATTTTTTCCGCGCTGGCGGGCTTTCCCAGGATGTGCCGCCCGAATTCGAGAAGAAGGTGCGTGATTTCGTCGATTCCATGCCCGGTTACCTGGACCAGTACGAGGGGCTTCTGACCACCAACCCGATCTGGCTCAAGCGTACGATCGGCAACGGCGTCATCTCGGCCGAGGATGCCATCGACTTCGGCATCACCGGTCCTGCCCTGCGCGGCTCCGGCGTCGATTGGGACCTCCGCCGGGACACCCCCTACGCCGGGTATGAGAACTACCAGTTCAAGGTGCCGGTGGGCGAGAACTGCGATACCTTCGACCGCTACAAGGTGCGCCTGGTAGAGATGCGCGAGGCATGCAAGATCGTCACCCAGGCCCTTGACAGGCTCAAGCCCGGCCCGGTACTGGCCGACTGTCCCCAGGTCTGTTACCCTCCCAAGGAAAACGTCTACAACTCAATTGAAGGCCTGATCCACCACTTCAAGATCGCCTCCGAGGGGTATCCGGTTCCGGAGGGCGAGGTCTACCAGGGGGTTGAGGCTCCCAAGGGGGAACTGGGGTTCTACATCGTCAGCGACGGCAGCTCCAAGCCGTACCGCATGAGGATCCGGCCCCCTTCATTCGTCAATCTCCAGGCCATTGAGAAGATGGCCAAAGGGTCCATGATTGCCGACCTGGTGGCTGTAATCGGAACGCTGGACATCGTTCTTGGCGAAATAGACAGATAGTTTCCATCCGGAAGTTTCGGATGAGAAACGAATTGTTTCCGATTCGGAAAGATGGGCTTTTTCGTCCAGGCCAGGAAATCGAGGGATTGCGCGAAGGCGTACATCGGTACGCCGCACAAGCAAGACAGAAGATTGACGCCGCATGGGCGGAAAAGAACCCTTTCCGGGCGGAAACCAGATAACTCCCGTAGCGATGCAAAGGAGACGGCGCGAATGAGTGAAGCAGTTGCGCAACAGGCTGAAGAGCAGGAATCGGAAGTAGACCTCTCCATAGCCGATAAGGTTATCGACAAATACATCGACCTGCCGGGCAACCTGATGCCGGTCCTTCAGGGCGTTCAGGACGCGTACGGGTATATCCCCCGCAAGGTCGCCGACCATATCGCCGAGCGGTTGAATGTCTACCCCAGCCAGATCTACGGCGTTCTAACCTTTTATGCCCAGTTTCATCTGAAGCCCCGCGGACGTTTCATCATCCGGGTCTGCGTCGGGACCGCCTGCCATGTTTCGGGCGCACCGCGCATCGTTGAAACCTTCTTCGACAAACTGCACATCGGCCACGCCGAGACCTCGCCCGACCTGCGCTACACCTTCGAGAAGGTCGCCTGCCTGGGCGCTTGCGGCATGGCGCCGCTGGCCATGGTCAATGACGACACCTTCGGCAAGATGACGGTTCAGAGGGTTGACGAGATAATTGCCGAATACAACCAGCGGCCGATGAAATAGAACCGACTCAACCATTCCAGCAGGGGACAAAGCGTTATGGGCGAAGCAATAAAGATTCTGATATGTCAAGGGACCGGCGGCATCTCGGCCGGGGCGAAAAAGGTCGAGGCGGAGTTTCGCCGGGTGCTCCAGGAAAAGGGCGTTGACGCGGTTGTGGGCAAGCGTTGCGAGGTCATCCACACCGGGTGCCGCGGGCTGTGCGCCAATGACGTCCTGGTGGACATCATTACCGACGAACAGGGGCGGGTCACCTATGACTTTGTTCAGCCCGAAGAGGTCGAACAGATCGTCAACGAGCATATCGTCGCCAAGACGACCCTTGAAAAGCGGAAGGCAAAGCCGTATTACAACACCTTTGTCGATGCCCAGATGCGGGTCGTCATGACCGGATGCGGGCAGATAAATCCGGACAGTATTGACGCCTTTAAAGAGGAAGACGGATTTAAGGCGATCGAGAAGTGCA